>DASUWQ010000058.1:0-6194 GCA_036378375.1 Chthoniobacterales bacterium | reverse complement strand
CAAGGCTTCTCTTCCACGGACATCGCCTGCGCTCTGGTTCACGAGTTACGCAAGGATGAGGGTCAGCACGTCGACAGCCTAGTCAAAGGCGAAGCGATGACCGCGACTAGCGGCTCAACTGGTGAAGATCGCAAGAAACGTTCGAAATCGACTGATAAAGGACGATCGAACAACCGCGGAAGAAAGCGACGTCGTTAGCGGCTTTAGCAAACACTGAAACTTGACCAATCTATGGCTCCTTTGGTCCAAAGAGATGCTTGGTGAAAGTAAACACAATATATCCGGAGACGTTGCTGGGCTTCTCGTTCGAGAAGTAAATGGCCGGATTGACCTGAAAAAAATCATTCGGTGTCCAGGTTGCTCCGAAAGTGAAAAAATTTTGTCGTCCGCTTTGGAAATCGACTTGCAGTCGGTATTGTTTGTTGAAGTCGTAGGCGTAACCCAAAACGGCTTCGATGTGCTCATGAACCGCCTGTATCCCCGCGATCAGCTTGTGGTGCTCAGTGTAATAACCCCCTAACAGATAGGGTTGCGGCGCTTGACCATTGGTAGACCAATTCACGAAGCCAGTGCTAAGTAAGAAGGGATCCTTGTGAATTAGGCCCAACTCAGCACCGAAAATTGTTTCAGCCGGCTTAACCCCTTCGAACACCGCCGCCTCTAAGAATTTGGTGAGGCCGAGCTCACCTTGAAACTGATACGGGTTACCAATCTGTTCGGACTGCCATTGAAAGCTCATTGAAAGATCGCCGAGCGGCTGAATATCAGGAGTGACTATCTGGCTGAGCCCTTTCGTGGTAGCAAGTGCGCTACCCGAAAACACTATATACGCAACAAAGGCACACAGGCCAAAAGTCCCGAACGATAGCCGGGAGCGCCTCGCTGCCTGAGTTACTAAAGTTAAGTTTGTGTTCATCGTTTTTCGGGTGTTGCCGCGCTCGGTTTAAACAGTCGGAAAGGCGGGCTCACGTGTCGGTTTCGGCGAAACATCGGTCGATGACAAGCGAATTGTGGCTTGAGCTAGGAAGCTAGTTCAAGCAGCCCTGCGTTGACCGTTTGATTCATGTGTTGGCGCTCTTTAGTCTAGTGCGAAGGAAAATGAACAGCTAGGGTCTCTGTCCAATGAAAAATTGTTTGGTCCATCGTGAAAGCATGAGAAACAGAGACAAGAATAAGGTCAATGGATTTGTTTCGACGATTTTGCCACATTCGTGACCGGTACGGGGTATTGTAAGCTAAAACACTTCGAAATAACCAGGTCTCCTCGAGTCCAAATGCCTCCTCAAATCGCCCTTCTCCGCGCCGTCAATGTCGGCGGTGTTAAGGTTAGCATGGCAGATTTGAAAACTTTATTAGTCGATCTCGGCTTCGAGGATGTGCGTACGTTGCTTAACTCGGGGAATGTGGTGTTCCGAAGCAAAGGCACGAACGGAATGGACCTCGAAGAAGCCTTGGAAAAGGAATTTGCCAAGCGAGCAGGCCGCCCGACAGAGTTTTTCGTACGAACCGCCGAAGAATGGAAATCGATCATCGACCGAAACCCGATGACAGACCAGGCACGCCGTGATCCAGGCCATCTTTTGCTGGTTGTCCTGAAACGCGCCCCCAGCAATCAGGAGGTTGAATCACTTAGGGCCGCTATTGTTGGGCCAGAGATCGTGCAAGCCGACGGCAAACAGGCGTATATTTATTATCCGGCCGGAGTCGGACAATCGAAATTGACTGCAAAGCTGATCGAAAAGCACCTGGGCAGCCCAGGCACGGGACGCAATTGGAATACGGTCCTGAAACTGGCGGCAATGGTGAGTTGACGCGTGTCAGCTAAGATCTTTGGTGGGGCGAGGCTCCCGAATCATCTACGTGCTATCCGGAGCCGCTGGTTTTGAGGTATAGGTAAATGATGTGAGGACGATAAGCGCGCCGAGCCGTGGCCAAACGCGGGGCCCCGGCTCGGCGCGTTCTTGGGCCTAATACGGTTGTCGAAGCCAGATCATCGGTCGCTTTGGTGGAATCGCTTGGCCGTTCGGGAGCCTCGCCCCACCAAAGATCTCGCCGATTCGCCGATTCGCCCACTCGCCGTTTCGCCCCTTACCCCCCGTTCCCCTCCACCGGTTCATCCCCGCGGGCTGCGCCGGTCATAATCGCGACTACTTCGGACATTGTATTCTTTTGCGGCGTGGTGACGGCGGCCCGACGGCCGAGACGCATGATTTGAATCCGGTCTGCGACCTCGAAAACGTGGGGCATATCGTGACTGATGAGAATAACCGGGAGCCCTCGATCTCGAATCGTGCGAATCAGATTCAGAACTTGACCGGATTCGCGGACACCCAACGCTGCAGTCGGTTCATCCATAATGACTAGCCGGCGAGCGAATATTGCCGCCCGGGCAACCGCCACACCTTGACGTTGTCCACCGGAGAGCTTCTCCACCGCGCTATCGATCGCCGGCAGATGAAACTTCAATTCATCCATTTCATGCTGGGCCTCACGTCGCATCCGGTTTTTATCTAACAGCCTGAACCAGGTGCCCAGCGGCCCTTTATGCCGCAATTCCCGGCCCAGAAACAAATTCGTCGCAATATCTAACGCGGGCGCAACCGCAAGGTCCTGGTACACGGTTTCGATTCCGAGTTTTCTGGCTTCCAGTGGGCTACGGAAATGCACCGGTTTACCATCGAGCAAAACCTCTCCTTCATCGGGGACAACTGCGCCGCACAGCACTTTGATCAAAGTACTTTTCCCGGCGCCATTATCGCCTACCACCGCCAGCACTTCACCGGCGCTCAATTCGAGGTTCGCATGGTCTAAAGCAGTAACATGCCCATATCGCTTCGTGATACCGCGCGCTTCCAACACCACAGTGCCTTTCGGCGGCAACGTTACCTTGGTAGTGACATCCGTCCTCATCGTTGTTTCTTTCTCGAAATTTGGTCTAGGGCCACCGCGCTAATTACCAGAATGCCGGTTATGAGGTCCTGCCACAACGGGTCGATACCGGTAAGGGTCAGACCGTTTCGTAACACAGCCACAATCAAGGTCCCGATCAGGGTACCCCATAAACTTCCTCTGCCACCAAACAGACTGGTTCCACCGATGACCACTGCGGTGATGCTATCAAGATTTGCGCTCTGCAGAGCGTTAGGATCGGCATTCGGAATTCGCCCCAGCGCTAACCAGGCTCCGATTCCGTACAGCAACCCGGCAAACGTATAAACCGAGAGTAACCGGGCTTGAACGGGAATACCAACTAACCGCGCCGCCTCGCGATTGTTTCCGATGGCATAAACATGCCGGCCCCACGCGGTGTGAGTTAGTAGATACCAGACCAGAAGGTAAAGCACGAACATGACGATCATGCCGTAGGTGATCGAGGTATCGCCGACGGCAAAAGCGTTTCCAGTCCAGGAAAGTAAATCGTCGGTAACGGGGAAGGCACCGCCTTGGGCAACTAATCGGGTGATCGCGGTGACGATACCAAGTAGGCCCAGGGTTACGATAAATGGCGGCAGCATCAGCCGGCTAACGAGCAACCCCGCGGTCAACCCGAACACGGTGCAAATGAAGAGCGCGAACAACAGAGACAAGACGGGATTCTGCTGTTCGGCCACTAGCCGGCCGGCGAGGATCGTTCCCAACACGGCAATGCCCCCATTCGCCAAGTCAATCCCGGCCGTCAGGATGATCATCGTTTGTCCGATGGCCAGAGTGCCGACGATTACGCTTTGTTGCACGACCAGCGAGAGATTGCCGGTAGCCCAGAAAGTCTTCGTCGCGAACGAGAACACGGCGCAAAAGACAATCAACACGATTAGCGGACCGAAGGTCGGCGTCGTGATCAGCCGGGCCAACGCGCTGCCGTTTCGTTTGGAAGCTGCGAGGCTGCTAGTACTCATTGGCGATTTGAAGGGCTAATGGGGATCGGATTTACCCGCCGCGGCGGGTGATAGAGAACAGCCCAGGCCTGAAGGCCTGGGCTATAGTCGGTAACCTCTTCGCGGTTGAGCATAAAGACTCCAAGGATTGAGATGTCGTCTAATTGCTACGATGGCTGATCAAAACAAATCGTAACATGCCTAACCTTTCGCAGATCACACGCAACCTCAGGGCCGGCCGATTACAGCGAGCAACCGATCTTTGCCAGTCACCAAGCCGTTCAAACCCCAGCAATTTTGCTGGCCCCACTTCGTGTCCTTGGACTCCAGGCCGGTGAACGGTTTGTCGGTGATTAAGCTGGCGCCAGTATTAATAAAGCCGCTTGGCTTATTCCCGGTCTTTACGTAGTCAACCACATAGTCGACCCCTTTGGTTGCCATGATCTTAGGGAATTGCATGACCGTCGCCGCGATCTTTCCTTGTTGCACGTACTGCACACCCAGGCGGCCACCATCGATCGATGTCAAAACGATATCCTTGGTTTTGCCCCGAGCCTTGATCGCTGCATACGCTCCCTCAGCCGCCGGCTCGTTAATGGTGTAGACAACGTTGATGTCCGGATGAGCTGTTAACAGGTTTTCCATCGCGGTTTGACCTTCATCCTGAGCTCCGTGGGTGTTCTGTTTTCCGACGATTGCCGGGTCACCTTCCTGGATGCCAAAGCCTTTCAAGAATCCGTCATGACGCTGATTGTCAACGGTACCACCGGGCGTGCCGTCCAGCATGGCCAGCTTCGGCTGCTTATCGCCCAACGCCTTGCGGGCGTACTGGCCTTGAAGTACACCCGCCTCGAAATTGTCCGTCGCCAGAGTTGCATCAACGGCGTCTGCCGGATCTGTTGCCGTGTCGAGGGCGATGACCAGAATTCCTTTGTCGCGGGCTTTCTTAATTATGCCCAACATACCAGTCGAGTTGTTAGGGGTAATCAGAATCCCTTTCACCCCGGCACTAATCAGGTCCTCGACAGCAGCGACTTGGCCCTCGTTATCGCCATCAAACTTGCCGAATCGGGCGATCAGTTTCGCGCCCTGTTTTTCCGCTTCCGCGGTTGCGGCCTGGCGTAGCTTAACAAAGTAGGGGTTCACCTCGGTCTTCGTGACAAGTCCGACAACAACCTGGTCTCCGGCGGCGTTGGCCGTCGGGATCGTTGGGCTAAAAAACGCGGTCGCTGCGCCGAGAAACGAGGCAGCGGTAAGCATGGTAGAACGGCGGATATCAATACGCATAGTGGGGTTTGTCCGGGGTTTGAAATGGGGGAATACGGAGCTCCCCAACCTTTGCACTGCGCGAAGGATGGCTGTCAACCATTAAATAAATCGGAATGATTTATTATTTGACCGCTTGCTGGCTACTCTTCTAGACTCCCCAGACGGCACGGATTTGTCCCCCAACCTCGAATGGCCGCCAGTTAGTGATTCGTCGGAATAGGAAAAATAATGCCCGACATTTTATCCTCACTCTCATCGGCTGCCCCACCCCGCTTCGTCGATCCAAGCCGGGGAACCAATCAATCGGGCGTTAAGCTCTACAATGAACGTTTGGTTCTGTCCCTGATCCGAAGTCACGGAAGCCTTTCAAAAACCGAGATTGCCCGGAGGACTGGTCTCTCGACCCAGACCAGCTCGGTAATCATGAAGCAACTCGAAAACGATGGTCTGCTCGTCAAAGGGACACCCATTCGCGGCAAGGTCGGACAACCTTCTGTGCCGATGTCACTCAACCCGGAGGGCGCTTTCTCGATCGGCTTTAAGTTCGGGCGACGCAGTGCGGATCTCGTGCTGATGGATTTTATCGGAAAGGTCAGAAGTGTATTACGCGAGAACTATGCTTACCCCACTCCGAACGAGCTCGAACGGTTTGTGCGTTCCGGAGTCGCCGAGATTGTTGAGCAGTTGGATGATGAGCAAACCAAACGAATCTGCGGGTTAGGTATCGCTGCTCCTTTCGAAATGTGGGGCTGGGAAGATGAGGTGGGCGCGCCCCACGAAGTGCAAGAAGCGTGGCGAACTTACGATATTAAGACCGAAGTGGAACGGTTGGTGCCGTGGCCGGTCCACTTTTGTAACGATGCCACGGCCGCGTGCGCCGCCGAACTCGCCTTTGGTAACCAAGCCAGATACACAAATTTTCTCTATATATTCTTTGCCACCCTGATTGGGGGCGGGATCGTGCTGAATGGGGCGCTTTATCCTGGCCGGGCCGGGTATGCAGGCGCGTTCGGCTCTGTATTGGTGCCGAACGGGAACGATTCAAACCGG
>DASUWQ010000057.1:0-10108 GCA_036378375.1 Chthoniobacterales bacterium | reverse complement strand
TAAAGCTTCTTGGAACTCAGCATCGTCGTAAGGGATAAATGGCAACCCTCGAGCGCCCGACGAGTAAAGAAAAACGACCTCGTTATTGCGCATGGCGACATGGCGGGCCAATGCAGTCATCGGGTTGATATGGCCCGCTGCATCGGGACAGATAAAGCCTATTTTCATAGATGCCTATGGATATAGCATCCAAGCGCGCGCCGGTTCCGCGGTTTGTCTCAACGGCCGCAATCGCTGTCCCGAATGGGTTGGGTCACGCTTATGCGCCGACACAGTCAGGCCCGGATGCAGAGGCGGTCTTCGTTCGAACAAGGATCACGGCGATTCGGACACGGGCGCGATCGGTTGACGCATTCCATAGTTGATTGTTCGCTGACTACGCAGACGAGAAGGGGGCGCGACCATGGAAGGGGAACTCGTCTGCGTAGTTGCTATTAAATCGGCCTATTACGAGCCTAGCTCCGTAGGAGTGAAATCTTTATAGCCTCCGAATCCAAAATCAGCGCCAGCTCCGTAGGAGCGACCTCGGACAGGGAACGTTCTGTGTGGTCGTTGCCCAATTCTATTTCTACAATACGGAAAGATCACAGAGACCACAAAGACAGAAGGTTTTTTTACAGGAGGAAGCGGAGGTAACAAAGGGTAAGACTCATTTGATGTGAAGGTTTGTCTGTGGACAGGCTTTCGTTTGCTTCGTTTGCTTCTGTAGAATCTCTGTCTTTGTGTCCTTTGTGATCTTTCTGTATTGTGATTGAGTTTTTGAGAGCGGGAAGACTTAGGGACCCGTCTTTATGGCGTGATATCCGAGGGACGGTAAGCCCCGATTAGTAGTGCGCCGATAGGACGAAGGATGTTCTGAACTTGGCTCAGATCCGCTCCATGTGGTGAGTCGAAAATCAAGGCAAACCGGTGTGAACCAAGCGTACCCATCGGACCGCTATCCGCGCTGGTCAAAGCAAACGACAGATGCTTCAGCTCTTCTAACAATTGCGCGAGAGCGTCCCCTCCCTTCTTCACGTCGAGGCGGACAATCAAGCGAGTGGGATGTTGTTCCGGAAAACCTCGGCCTGGCGCTTGAATAACGACGAAGTTGGTAGCGTTGTGTTGGTCGTCCTGGATGTCCGGAGATAATACCTGAAGTTGATAAGCACGCGCCGCTGCAGACGAAGCGATAGCCGCGATGGTTCCATCGCCTTGGGAAACCGCCTCTGCCGCGGCCGCGGTTGAACTCATACTCTCTTGAATAAGCTGGGGGAAGTTGGTCTTCAGCCAGTTCGCGCATTCTTTAAGCGCCTCGGGATGCGATACGATCTTTTTTAGATCGGACGGTTTAGTGCCAGGCTTAACTAACAGATTGTTGCTGATTGGAATAGTGACGTCCGCAGTTACCCGCCATCCCGGATCCTGCGGTGCCAGCAGAAGTTTTTGCGTTTCGCCAACTAATCCTCCGATGCTATTCTCGAAGGGCAACAAGCCGAATTGCACCCGATCTTCTCCGACCGATTGTGCGATCCCGGTTATTGTGGTGAAAGCGATAGTACTATTCAGATGCGCGCGAGAGACGTAGTTACTTGCCGCTTCATCGCTATAGCTGCCCTTTGGACCGAGAAAAGCCAGATCACCGTGGAGCGTTGCCTCGCTTGCGAGGCCGGCGGGATCGCCAGGCAAGTAAAGCGCGCCTAAAACAGCCCATAGAACTCTCGAGCTAATATTCATTGTAAGTTGCAATCTCTTCCTTAGTTAGGCAGAAAGGAGAACATGAGAAAACTCATCGTCACGACGGTATTTCTCTTCCATGTCTCCGGAGTATGGGCGCAGACCAATTTGCCCACGGCGACCTCTCCAACAAAGATCGTCACTGACCTTTATCACGCACATAATGGGAAGGCAGACCCCTTGAAGCATCCAGCCAGTAAAAAATTGTTGGGCGCTTATTTTGAGAAAGGTTTATTGTCTCGGTTTTTAAAAGAGCAATCAGAATCTAAGGGTGAAGTTGGGAAGCTGGATTTTGATCCACTGTACGCCGCCCAGGATTTCGACATCAAAGATTTCTCGGTTGCGCTGGTAGCTGAACAAAAGGATTCGGCCGAAGTCCTGGCATCCTTCAAAAACATAGGGACGAGTGAAAAAATAGTGTTCTTACTATCGCCTACCGCCCAAGGTTGGAGAATAACTGACATTAAGTATTCTGACGGAAGCACTCTCCAGGAAATTTTGAAATAAGGGCGTCGACGCGTTATCGGCAGCAATCGTACTCGGTCTAGTGAACGTCCGTCTTTTCCGCAACCACGACTTGAGCCGCACGAATATCCCCTATCCTGGAGCGACCAGTTTTCATTTCTAGAGAAGCCGCTGAATCGATCTGCAGAGGAAGACTCAGCGCGGCCCTGGTTCCTGCTCCGATTTCGCTATCTATCTCAAGCTTGAACGATTTACCAAACAATTGATCCAACTGCCGGCGCAATAGTATCAACCGGCCAAGTTGCGATCGTTCGGGGAAGAACACCTGCTCGATCTGCGTTCCCGGAACTCCCGTTCCGTTGTCGGTTACCGCCATTTCCAGACGTTCATGTTTCACGCTTATGGTGATCTGCACGCGACAGACCTGAGGCGTGCGCGGATGGCCATGTACAACGGCGTTCTCGACCAATCCCTGAAGCGTAAACGGCGGTATTATTAAAGCCTGCAGTCCTCGAGCATCAACCTTTTGAACCACCTCGAGCTGGCCAGGCCATCTCATAGATTCGATTTCCAAATAAGCCGATACTACCGACAACTCTTCCTCAAGCCGGACGAAGGGCCGATCGTGCTGATCAAAGCTGGCACGCAGAAAGCGACGTAGCTGACCTACGGCGTAAGGAATTTTTTGTGATTCCGCGGTGGCAAACCTAGCCAAGCTGTTCAAGGCATCGCCAAGAAAGCGTGGATTCAACCGGGCCTGGAGAGCTCGGACTTCTGCCCTGGCCACAGCTCTATGCTGGTCATCCTGTTCCCGCGCTTTTGCCACCATGGCCAGAGTCAAAGCCGCTCCCAATCCTTGCAGAATAGGAGCAAGAAACAGATGCCCCAAGGTGGGTGCGGTCGTCTCCAACGGAGCATAAAGAAGTATCCAGATGTCCCGCAGAAAAGAATCGCTAGCCGCCAGACAAAACCCGGTTAAAGGCTGCTCGGCTAATTTGGGTCTCCAGCGATGTATTAATCCTCCGAACAAGGCGCCACTCGATATTACGATGGCGACCGTGGACACTTCTCTCGGATCGTAGCTAATCGCTAGCCAAACCACAAATAAGCGAACAACCACTCCAACCCCCAGCCCAGCCAACAAACTCGCCGCAGTTACCGCCACGATTCGGTGATTCAACCAACTAGTATCCCTAACCGCATAGTCTTCAACGAAACCGAGCAACAGAAATAGTATCAGCGCAGACCAGCGATCTCGTACGGCCAGAAGCGATGCTCCGGCGCGCCCAAACCGCGGCAGCAGGTTCAAAACGACCCCTGAGGATATCAAAAAACAGATTTTGGCAAAAATACTCTCCAACCAGAGATCGGAGATACCCAGCAAAAAGACTAATCCGCCGATAACAATCCAGACTCCGTTGTACATCGTTACTGGTGCGCATCGCAGTAAAGATCCTCACGTGAAGTCTAGGTCCTAAATTGTCTGAATCGCCGCATTTCGTGTTCGAGTCATTGTACGCAGCCCACCGTGATCATGGTCTCACGAAGCACATGACGGCTTTCTGCAACGAAAGCGCGCATTTCACCTTTTCCCGAACAGAAAAAGATCAGCGGGACCGGATTCCTATTTGTGAACCGGCGGTGGCCCGTGCCGATCGCCTCCGGCGCCGTTTTGTCAAAAATGAATCGGCACTAAATCGCCCCGGGCCCGCCACCGCAATTGTAACCAGACCGCCAAGATACAGCACCATCGCCTCACCCGCACTGATGCCGTGAGCGAAGAACTGAAAATGAACCACTAGCGCCCAGGCTACAAAAATATTGCAGAAGATCAGTAACGCCGCCCAGCGTGTGCCCAAGCCCGCTACAATCAGGATCGAAAAAAAGCCGTCAGAACAGGTCGCGACGATGAAACTGACATAACTACCCAGGTGTAGCGGATCAGGAAATTCGCTGATCGCATCCGCCGATCCGAAGAGCTTTTCCAGACCATGTCGGAGAAACAAGCTCGCACCGACACAAAGCCGCAGCACTAACAAAGCTAAATCGATCCTCGGTGATATTGAGCCTAAAAGCAGAACCCGTCTCACCCTGGGCATAGGGGTACCGGCAAGGCATCCGCGCGTTGTCATAGATCAGAAGGCTCCGTTGGAAGCTCAAGAGTTTTCCCCCGCCCACAGGAAGCGGGACATAATTGAGTAGCACCGTAGGATTTACGAATTCCCTTCTCCGACTGAGTAAAGACGGAGACCTCGTGAGTGTCTATTGCAACGAGCCGTGCCAACGCAGTCATCGCATTGAAAAAACCGCACGGATTGAAACACAGGGAGCCTGTTTCCATAGATAGTTAAACTAATTTTTAAGTTTCGTTTCTGTAATTTTATTGTTTTTATGGATTATAAATAGAGCGCGCCCCGGTTACACGGCCTCGATTTTTTGTCCGGTTTGCCGGAAGTAGTGCCCGGATGCAGGAGCCGTAGGTAGGAGCGAAATCTTTACAGAAATATCGCCGTCCAAATTATCGTTAGCTCCGGAGGAGCGGCATATCGCGCCGGACGACCACGCACCAAGTGTTCAACCGTCGGTAATATACAATGACACTTTCCCGTGCGGCTACCAACTGGATGACGCTCCTACGGAGCTTAAGCCGATAGACGATCTTAGGACAGGGCGTTTCCATTTCTAGCCACCGGCAACACGACGCTGAAGATCGTTCCGGTCGACACTCTGGTTTGAAATTTCAGGACTCCACCGTGCCGCTCTATGATACGCGCCGCAATGGGAAGACCAAGTCCGGTGCCAGTCTCTTTCGTGGTGAAAAAGGGATCAAATAGGCGCTGCTGCGTTTCTGGGCTGATGCCCGTGCCGGTATCTTCGACTTCGATTAACACACATGGGAGACGTTTGTTCCGGATTGTGGCCATTCTTCCGCGAACTCGAATGGTCACAGTCCCCGCCTCTACGATGCTCTCGGTGGCATTGCGTACCAGGTTGATGAGCACCTGTTTGAGTTGACTTGGATCGGCACGGACGTTTGCCTTTGTGAGATTTTCTATTCTCAGCTTGATAGAGCCTTTTTCATGCTGGCTCTGCATGAGTTCGTAGACTTCTGAAACCAAAGCCGACGGGTTCAATATTTCTAATGCCGGGTCGGCTGGGCGCGCAAACTGCAGAAAGTCCTTCACGATTCGCTCCAAGCGGCTGATTTCTCCGGAGATGACTTTGATATCTTCGTCTCCGAGCGCAGCGGCGGTAAGCTCCTCACGCAAGGTGAATAACCTGACCTTGATGGCGGTCAGCGGGTTGCGAATTTCGTGGGCGACACCTGCAGCCAGCACGCCCAGCGACGCTAGCCGTTCCTGGCGCGCGACTAAGTCCCGGCTCTCGGCCAGCTGGCTGCGCAGCGGCCTGATTAATTGACGATAAACAAAAAAACTCGTGCCCGCTCCAAGGGAGAGCAGACAGAACAATGAGCAAAAAATAACCTTCTGCAGACGGCCAACTGATTTGCGGAAATCTTTGCGCCATTGCTGCTGCGCTTCATGATTCGCCAGGACGAGCGCAGAGCTAAGGTCGAGCAACGGCTTGGAAGCTTCTGACGTTGTCTCCAGCGCCTCGAACAGTGATCTCTGGTCATCGGACTGCTGCGCCGCGGCAATGACCTTTCCTGCCGCCGCTAGGTAAGCGTCATAGGCGCGACCGATTTGCTCGAGCACTGCCTGTTCGCGCGGGATGGTGTGCACTGTCTTCTGCTCCCGTAGCCAGGCAGCAAGATCTTGGCTTTCGCGTCGGAAGCGTTCGATTTCGCCGGTGGTTTCATGTGCGCCTAAACGAACCAAGGTATAGTTAAGGCGGTAAAGGCTAGCCTCAAATTCATCGGCGATGCGCAAATGTCGCAGGCTTTCCTCCTGCATCCTTTCGTGCAGCGCTTCGAGCTGATCCCAACTGGTCTTGGCCGCCCAAGCAATCAAGACCGCCAAGCCGACGATGGCCGCACTGAAAGCAATGAGGCGTATGTTAATAGAGTAACCGCCGTTCATGAGACCCGGATAGAATTGGTCAACGTAAAACCTGAAGGGCGCACATCCCCAAATGGATGCCACTTATAAGCAGTGATACCTCCTAGTTGTTCTCGGAACGGAGCCCGAACGCGTTGAGTTTCTCTCGCAGCGTTACCCGCGTGACACCAAGCCATTTGGCTGCCTTGGTTAGATTACCCTCAGCTTGGTTGAGGGCTTGAGTGTAAAGTTCGCGTTCGACGGCCTGCATAACTACGTCGCGCGCGTCTGTAATCTCGCCACGGCCGGCGGCGCGCAGCACATCATCGACGTAGCTGCTGATACTTTGCTGCGTACCTGACGAGATGATCTCGCGCTTTTGCATCGCTTGGCGGACATCTTCCAAACTGACGGTGTATCCTCGCGCTATCAGCATCGCTTGGCGCACAACGTTTTCGAGTTCGCGGACGTTGCCTGGCCAAAGTTGCTCACCGAGAAAAGAGCTCGCTTCGGCGCTCATCGCCGGATTGCTCACAGCCAGCTCACCAGAGTACCGGCGGAGGAAATATTGAATGAGCAATGGAATGTCTTCGCGGCGGTCGCGCAGAGAAGGGACGTGAATCACTACAACGCTCAGGCGATAATAAAGGTCCTCCCGGAACTTCTTATCTTCGATCGCTTGTTCCAAATCGCGATTGGTAGCCGCAACCACCCGGATATCCAATGGGATATGTTCTTTGCCGCCGAGGCGCTGAATCGACTTCTCCTGGAGTACGCGGAGCAGCTTGCTTTGGGTATTTGGAGTCAGCTCGCCGATCTCGTCTAGAAGGATGGTCCCCTCGTTCGCCTGCTCAAAACGTCCAATCCGCCGTGCCTCAGCTCCGGTAAAGGCGCCACGTTCATGACCGAAAAGCTCGCTCTCGAGCAATGTTTCCGGAATCGCTGCGCAGTTAACGGCAATGTATGGTTTACTGACCCGCTCGCTGTGCTGGTAGATAGCGCGGGCCACCAATTCCTTGCCCGTGCCGGTTTCGCCGCGAATCAGGACAGTTACTGGCTTTGTCGCGATCCGCCCAATCTCTTTGTAAAGAGCCTGCATCGCCCGGCTCTTGCCGACGATCCCGTTGTGACCCGATTCTGTCACTCCCGTTCCGACCGGATCGGAGGCCAGCCGGCTGGTCGCCGCGGCCTGGTTAACGAGATCAAGCAGTTCTTCAACGTCGAATGGCTTCAATATGTAATCGTAAGCGCCCAGTTTCGTCGCTTCGATCGCCGTCTCGGTGCTGCCATGCGCCGTCATCACAATAACCGGTAGCAGTGGTTTGACTGCGTGCAGTTGCGCTACGAGCTCTAAGCCGCTTAAGCCGGGCAACTTAAAATCCGTCAGTACCACATCGAAATGATCTCGCCCAGCTCGCTTTAATCCCTCGTCTCCGCGCAGCAGCACCGTCACCTCATAACCGTTGCGAGCAAGCACACGCTGAAGACCGTCAGCAATGGCGCTGTCGTCTTCGATCAACAGAATTTTTGGAACGTCAGTCATTTCTAACCTGCTCTACGATACCAAAGATCTTCTCACTTTCAGTCTCGAGATAATCGATAGGGATCGGACTCTACTCATCCGGGATTCGCGTAAAGGATCGACCTCGGATAAACGCGACTGAGCCCGGGCTCATCCCTACCGGGGCATCTTCAGCTGGTGGTCAGTAAATGATCGCACACCGGATAATCCCTGACCGCACGGGCCCCCTTTCGAAAGCAACACAGCACCGCATTCATAGGAGACTCCCAGGGTTAACGCGGACCGGGGCACCATTGGCATAAGCGTTGCTAAGTGACATCAACGTCCACCTATCAGTGGAATACCGCGTTGAGAGACAGGAATGAAAGCCAAACAATTGGCACTGTGGAGTAGCGCGAAGAGATACCAAGGAAAAGAGGAACATGAATACGCGAATTGCTACTAAACCATCGTTCTCACACAAAATGGTCGAGCCTAGGCCTCGGCCCGAACTCGCCAAGCGGGATGATTTCCCAAACCATTCTGTATTCAGATCCGGCGTTAGGAGACTAACTTTGTTGAGAACTAACTTTGTGAAAAAGCTTTTGATTTATCTAGGGGTTATCGGCGTCGGTCTAGCTGTTCTTCCGAGTCAGGCCGAGGCTGGGTCACATCACGGAGGGAGGCACGGCGGTTTCAGAGGAGGATACCATCATGGTCACTTTGCGCATGGCTATTATCGGTATCACCGCGGGTACTATTCCCGTAGATACGGCCACCGCTTTTTCTATCCAGGCTACTATCCCTATTACGGATATGAAGGGCCCGGATCCTGGGTGACGTTTTCCTTCAATTAGTTAGCACCTGCCGGACCTGAACGGCTACCCGGCGATAAATCCGGTTGACGTGAGTTATGCAATGGAGACGTGGATGACTTTGTTAGTTAGCTTGGTTTTCGCGGGAACAATGGCTTTGTCGCTCTGGGCGACCATCCATGTAGGCCGCGTGCAGAACAAATTCAGTTTGTTTCCCGCGAGTTCGGGATCCAGCGGTGCCGAGACGGCCGAGAGAATACTTCGTCAGAAAGGGATTTATGACGTGGAGATCGTAGAGCAAGAGCAAGCGCTGGGAGACCACTATGACCCGCCTCGTAAGCGACTTGTCCTTTCGAGCGAGATTTATAACGGAACGTCGGCCACGGCTCTTGGTATTGCCGCCCATGAGTGTGGGCACGCCATCCAAGACAAGGAAGGTTACCTGCTCCTGCGCTGGCGAATGGCCTCGGTTGGCCTGACCACCTTTGCCAGTCAGATCGTCCTTTGGCTGCCTCTGTTGGGGTTGCTCTCGGGTCTTCTAAATAGTCGCATGGCACTGACTTTGATAGCGGCGGCTTGGGCCATCTTGATGCTCTTCAATCTGATTACTCTTCCGGTGGAATTCGACGCATCCGCTAAAGCCAGGCTGCTGTTACAAGAGAGCAGTCTAATTCAAACTGAGGAAGAAGAGATCGCGGTTAGCACGGTCTTGCGGGCGGCAGCCTGGACTTACCTCGCCGCGTTTATCACCTCGCTAGCGTACTTCCTCATCCACTTATCACCTATCTTTGACGGCCGCAGCAAATAATGGTCGTCACGATTAAATATAGAAAAGAACCCGTCTATGACAGACCGATCAGATCCAATAGAAACCTCCGACAATAGTGACCACTCGCCGGCTGCACGGTTCGGCCGCGTGTCGCCGAACGCCTGGAGAGTATCCGGTAAGACGATGACCATCGATCAATACATCGAGGGTCAACGGCAGAGTATCAGTTCAACCGATCTGTGCTTGCTTGAGACATTCACTGGTCGCCTGTTGGATAAACTGAAGGAAGCCAACGCCGCCGAGCATCCTGGATTCGACGAAGCGGTATACCTGTTAGTCCAGGTGCTCCAATCGACGTCGGTCCAGCGGACAAAGGACCCCCTACCCCTCTGGTTAGCCGAGGTGGGGTTTGCTGCAGGCTACCTGCTGAAACGGTTTGACCTGATACCTGACCACGTAGCCGAAATTGGCCTAGTTGATGATGCGCTAATCGTGCAGCGCGTAATCGAGCGGAACAGACCACACCTGGACCACGCTTTGGCGCAAGAGAACGGGTAGATTGCTTCGCTTCGACCCGGTCAGGCCACGAGTACGCGGGAACTAGGGATGCCTCTATGGGTAATTCCCGCGTGCTCGGAAGCGCCTATAACCTTGCGCAGAGGTCGCAACGGACGCGGAGTGAAGAAGTAAGATCACACAGATTTGCTGGCAGAGCTGAGCGCGACGCAACAACTAGGGACGACGACTAGTTGATCGGCCCTAAAATCCAGCCAAGACGATCTTACCAATCGAACGTCCGCTCTCGATCAGTGCATGGGCTCTGCCGTGATTTTTCCTAGGTTAC
>DASUWQ010000056.1:0-16605 GCA_036378375.1 Chthoniobacterales bacterium | reverse complement strand
CAGAATAGCCCAGGTGCTTTAGCCCTGGATATGGTAGGTATCGTGTACGCGCCCTGAAAGGGCGCCCGAACGAGGACCACGTTTGCCCATGATTCCCCGTCAATCCAGGAATTTTGAACGTCCATGTAGCGGCCACGTGAGCCACGCGGAGTCCAAATAAGCCCTCGGTCGCCCCTGCAGGGCGATCATTCTTACCGCGCTAACCCCAGGGCTAAAGCACCTGGGCTATTCTGTTTAGCCACTTCGCGGCATTGGTCGTGTCGCCCTATCGCCGTGTCGCCCCTCCGCCGCCCTACTCGCCTGCTGCAACCAACTCACCTGCAGGCGGCGCTTCGATATGGAACTGCTCAGGCTTGGGGCTTGGGCCGTTGACATGGGTTCTTCCCCAGTAATCGCTGAAGGTTTCCCCTTGGTACCGGTCGCGAACGAATTCTTCGAGAAGCTCACGGACACGATTCGGAATTTCCGCGGCGGGAAGTGACTTCTGTTGCAGGCCAACCAAACGTTCACCCGTTAGCGAGCCGCCCACATAGAACGCGTATTTGCCCGGTCCTCGGCCGACGAACGCAATATCCGCATTGTAAGGGCGAGCACAGCCGTTTGGGCAGCCGGTCATGCGGATCAAAATCGGTTCTTCCGAGAGTCCGAGATCGGCCATAACCTCTTCGATTTTATCCAGAACACCTGGGAAAGCTCTTTCGCTTTCAGCTAAAGCCAAACCGCAGGTCGGCAGTCCGACACAAGCTTGCCCTAGCTGGCGGACTGGAGTCAGATCTTCCGGCCGTTGAACGCCGTGCTCTACCAATATCTTATCGACCGCCGGCTTTTGCGCAGGATCGATATTGTAAAAAATTAAGTTACAATTGGTGGTCAATCGGACTGGAAACCCGAACTTTTGCGCAATCTTAGCAAAGGCGCTCCGAGTGTGCACCCCTTCGGCATCCTGAATCCTGCCCTCCTGGATCCACAGCCCACAAAACAGTTTTCCGTCGCCTTGCTGATGCCAGCCCAAGATATCGCTAACCGTGTCCCACCGAATCTCCTTTGGAGCCTGGAGCACGAAAGGCAGTCGAGCCTGTACCTCCTGTCTGAACCACTCAATCCCTTTTTCGTCGATCAGATATTTCAGCCGGGCCCGTTTCCGGTCTGTCCGGTTACCAAAATCACGTTGCACCGTGACCACCGCAACCGCAGTCTCAATCACCTGATCGCGTCCTACGTAACCTAAAGGTTTGGCTAAGACCGGGTAAGTGTCCTGTTTGCCGTGGGTCATACCGAAGCCGCCGCCCACCACGACCGTGTATCCCTTCACCTCACCTGCTTCGACCCGGGCAATAAAGCCGAGATCGTTCGTATAAACGTCAACGTCATTCCGCGGAGGAATCGCGATCGCGATCTTGAACTTACGGGGAAGGTATTGCTTCCCGTAGAGCGGCTCTTCGTCCGTGGCGGCTGCCTCGGATGAGCCGGAGTTTTCGGACGAGGCGGAGCTCGTCCCTACCGGTAGCTTCTCGTCGTTCAGCCAGATGTCAGCGTAAGCCGTCGATCTCGACAGGAAGGCTTGGCTGAGCTCCTTGGCCAACCGTTGAGCATCACGATGTGCAGGATCAGCAATCGGTGCGGCCGCCGCGATGGTGTTTCGTACTACATCACCACAGGCGCCCCAAGTCGTCACTCCTGACTCGTTGATCCGCCGAATACATTCCTTTAGATCGCCCTTTAGGACGCCGTGCGTTTGAAAACCTTGGCGGGTCGTAATTCGGAGGGTGCCGTTCCCGAGCTCTCCGGCAATTTTGTCATGCTCCAGATACTGCGCAGCGGTTAAATCTCCGCCCGGCAATTTTGAACGCACCATGAACATCCAGGCTTTGTCTTGATTCTGCGCTTTTCGGGCGACTCGCTGATCGCGGTCGTCCTGTTGATACGTCCCGTGGAACTTCAGTAGCTGATATTCGTCCTCGGAAAAATGGCTGCTGTCCGAGGCAAGGCCCTCCTGGATGGTGCCCCTTAGGGCACGACTTTCGGCCTTGATTTCCTCGACGTTCTTTGATGACATGATAGGCTATCCCTCAGAAAAACTCTATTCTCC
Source organism: Chthoniobacterales bacterium (assembly GCA_036378375.1). Taxonomy (GTDB): domain Bacteria; phylum Verrucomicrobiota; class Verrucomicrobiia; order Chthoniobacterales; family JAFAMB01; genus JAFAVN01. Next base: position 14,516 of record DASUWQ010000056.1, on the reverse strand, counting down.
GTAGGGATATAGCCTTTTTGAGTCTAGCGCAAACTGAATTGGTGCTGCGGGAGTGATCCATGCCAAGCTAACTCCCTACCCCTTCAAGCCGCTCCCGGAGACATCGTCCTCGTCCTCGTGCTCGTGTTCGAAAATATGGGTTCAGCAGGGCCGCTGATCGCCGCTTTACCCAGAGTGACGATAACGGCTGCACCACCAGATCTTCGAGCACGAGGACGAGCACGAGCACGACGGCTTTACGAGCCCCTACCTTTTCTATCCGCCCCGCAAATCCTCCCTACATCCGACGTGCGTACAGTGTACATGAAACGATTGATCCTCTTCGGCTGGCTCTGCTGGGCCGCTATGGCCTACGCTGGCCAGACAGTATTACAATTCAACATGACAAGCCAGACCGGAGCGCCGGTAACGTATGTTTTCGCTCTGCCGGACGACTATGCGGTCGCTCAACCTCCCGTTGAAGACTTACATGGAAAGCTTCAACACGAGGCGGGAGTCAACGCGTTGACTTGGGCCAAACAATTTTACGGCGCCCGAGACGTGTTTCTAACCGGTGTCGATCTTAAGGAGTCACCGGCACCTTATTTCCTAGCCAATTTCGATGGCGAAGTGAACGGCGCGCGCCAACACTTCTTTGCAGTGGTGCTGGTCAACGGAGCCGTGGTCCAACCCACGCAACTGGTCGCCGCGCAATAGAGCCAGATCTGTCCCTCTATTTAAGCCCGGCGGCAGCCATCACCCCTTGGGTAACCCGTTTTTGGAAAAAGAGATAAGCGGCCGCCGTCGGGATCGATGCTAAAACACCGGTGGCGCAGATCTTAGCAAAAGCGACCCCGTAAGCTGATTGGACTTGTGTCATTCCAACCGGAACCGTGAGCATCGGAGTCGAGTTGGTAACAATCAGCGGCCATAAGAAATTGTTCCACGTGCCGATGAAGATGATGATGCTCATCGCCCAGACAATGCTCCAGTTGACGGGTAGATAAATCTTGAAGAGAATCTTAAACTCGCTCGCCCCGTCGATCAGGGCAGCATCACGGAAATCGCGAGGTACTTCATCAAAGAACTGCTTAAACACGATCACCGCCAACGGCGTAGCCACTTGCGGAGCAATTAAACCGGCAAAGGTATTAACGAAATTGAGCTGCGTCATAAACATGAACAGCGGGACCGCCATGGTGGCGAACGGCAGCATAAAACCCACGAGCAAGGAGGCGTAGAGCAACCGTTTTCCCCAAAACTCAAGCCGGGACAGCGCATACGCGCACATCAGGGAAAACAGTATGCACAGGAAGGTCACACTGACCGAGGTGACGACCGTGTTCAGGTACCAGCGAAAGAATGGGCTGTTCTGGATAATATAGACGAAAGCGTCAAAGTTAGGTGGCCAAGGGAAAAGGGTAGGCGGATTAACAATCGTATCCGTTTCAGCTTTCAGCGAGGTGGCCCCCATCCAATAGATGGGAAAAAGCCATGCGATCGCGAGGATCACGGTAAAGACAGTGCAAGCAATCCCTAAGATCGATGTTTTTCCAGTTTTCATCTGACCGATTTGACGCGCAGCAGGCGCGACTGAACTAGGGAGACTACTACGATGATCACCACAAGTGCCATCGCCACCGCCGATGCATATCCTCCTCGGCCTTGTTGGAATGCCTCCCGATACATGTAAAGCAGCACGACCGTGGTTGCATTGGACGGCCCACCGAATGTCAGCAGATAGACCTGGTCAAAGATTTTAAATTGAGCGATCAGCTGCAGAATCAGCACCAGACTAGCCACCGGCCAGATCAAGGGACAGGTCACAAAGAGAAACCGTTCGAAACCGTTAGCCCCATCGAGAGCTGCGGCTTCGTAGTATTCGACGGGGATATTTTGGAGACCGGCGATGAAAAGCAGCATGTTGAACCCAACCGTCCACCAGATGGTAACCAAAGCCACGCCCGGCATGGCAAAACCAGCATCGCCGAACCAAGCGGTGTTGGTGCCGAGCAGATTATTCACGATGCCGAAATTCGCATCTAACATCCAAAGCGCGATGCAGTTGGTCACAACGCTCACGGGAAGCACGTACGGCAAAAAAAGAGCCGATAAGATCGGCAAACGCAGTCGCTTCAACCGCAACACGAGCAGCGCTAAAAAGAACCCCACGGCGGTGTTAGGAACCACCGTTAGAACAACAAAATAGACGGTGTGTCCAACCGCCACCCAAAATTCTTGGTCGAAAACTAGTTCGTGGTAGTTAGCCAACCCCGTGAAATGGCCCTGTCCGGCGATGTCGGAGTTGGTTAAACTCAGGTAAACGACCCGTAGCGCCGGATAAATCAGAAATAATACGTAGAACAACAGAAACGGGCCAACAAACGCGTACGCGATCCAAGAATTCCTCTTCCGCTTTTTCTGCGGGCCGTTCGGTTCAGCTGGCGGCATTGCGGGAGGAACCGGCTCTGAGTAAGTTTGGGAACGCGTAGCGCGTTAAATGACCGCGACAAGTGACTGTTACTATTACTGCTTCTGGAATTTTTCCAGCTCGTCCGTAAACTGTTTCATGGACTGATCGACGGGCGCTTGTCCGTTGACTGCCGGCACCAAGAAGTTGCTAATAGGAACGAAGGTCGGTCCGCCAACCCCGAAAATTGGCAGCGTCGGCTCAAACGCCAGATCTTTGGCTGCCTGCGTACTATATTCGTTGTTGGGAACCATCTGCTTAAAAGTGTCACTCTCTTGTACCGGCAGATAGGCAGGGATATGACCGCCGCCCGCCCAAGTCACTTGTTTAACCACGAAGGCGATAAATTTGAGCGCCGCTGCCACTTTTTCCGGCGTAGCCGGAGTTTTGTCGTTGTTGGGAATCGCCAGTTGATGGGAATCGGCCCAGGTTTCTTGGTTATCGAACAGTTTGGGGAAAGCCACCACTCCGTAGTCGAAGGGCAACTTGCCCGACTTTTTCAGGTCCACGAGGGTGGGCACCTCCCAGTTGCCATTGATCATGAAATCGGATCGTGCGGCCGTAAACAGAGCTACCATTGACGCGTAACCGACGTTTTTCGGGATCAAGCCTTCCTTGGACCAGTCCGCCATGATCTGTAACGACTTAATTCCTTGAACGTTCACATCATCAAAGCTGAGCTGGCCATTTTTAACAAAGTCCCCGCCCTGCTGTACGAAAAAGGTGTACCAGATGCGCCATAGCGAGGCCGGATCCTGAGAGTAAATATTGGCCGAAACTGGGATCAAATGCGTTTTGGTCTTGGCTTCCGTTAACATCTTGGTAAATGCCGCGAGACTATCTAGACCGGTGGGCTTACCGTCGGCATCGAGCAAACCTGCCTTACCAAGCGCGGTCTTATTGTAATACAAGACGAGCGTATGCATATCCAGCGGGACGCCAAAGAGTTGATCGGTGCCTCCATACGTCTTGCTAATTTCAAGAGATCTTTGAATCAATGAAGCCTGGAAATCAGACGCTTTAAGACCGGCGGCGGCTAGCTCTTCTGTAGTAAACGGCCGCAAATCTTTGGCCTTAATACCCGCCGGAAAATGGGACAAATGGTAGGTCATCACATCCGGGGTCTGACCGGCAACCACCCCGGTATGCACTTTGGTGTAGAAAGGCTCACCCCATGTCAGAGTCGATTCAGTGACATGAATGTCGCTCTGGCTTTTGTTGAACGCTTCAACGATTTGCTTCATGCGGATTCCATCTCCGCCACCAAGGAAGTCCCAATAAGTGAGTTCCAGCGGAGCCGCTGGAGCATAAGCCCGAAGGCCTAAAACAACCGCGAAAACAAGAGTTAACGTTTTCATGCCAGGGGGAACACAGGTATTATTTCGATATAGAAAGAAAAGGAAGGCGGTTCAAGGGGTTTTGTAGTTGAGCGTCAATACATCCCACGACAAGGGCGGTATTCGGAGTGTGAAACTATCATCACTCAAAGAAAAATCCTGATGGGCTTGGGGAACGACTGCGTCAGGATCAGCTGCTGTGTTTGTCCGTTGTAGATTGCTCCCGGTGATTCGTTGCCCGTTCGCTTTTTGAAAAGCTGGGAACCCGCGGAGCACACCATCGACCTCAACTTCGCTATCTGGACTTCGATTCAAAAGGAAGAGGGATACTGCCTGCGACTCGGGGCGGAAGACAGCACTGACCACCAGCTCAGGGGCTTCCCCAGCGGTCTTGGTCGTGACTTTCGGTCCCTCAATCCTTGTCTGCAACACACTGCCGTGCGCTAGCTCCGCGACGAGTTTGAACGGATGAAAGATTGTTTGCCGCCAGGCCGGTCCGCCAGGTTCCGTTTTGATCGCACCAATCACATTCACTAGTTGTGCCAGACACGCGCATTTCACCCGATCCGCGTTGTTCAGCAAAGTGATAAGAGCACCGCCGACCATCAGCGCATCCATTAGATCGTAAACTTCCTCGATTAACCGGGGCGCAATCGGCCATCCAGGTTGTTGATGGTCAGCTTCCGAACGCGCTTTGTACCAGACATTCCACTCGTCGAAGGAAAGCATCATCCGTTTTCCAGATCGCCGTTTAGCTGCGACCGCATCGCTAACCGCCGCTGCCTCCTTAATGAATCGATCCATGATGTCGATATTGGCAAAGAACTCGGAGCTATCATTGAGCGGGTTTGCAAAGTACATGTGCAACGATAAGAAATCGACATGATCGAAGGTGTGCTCCATCACTTCGTATTCCCAGGCGCCGAAAGTCGGCATCGCTCGATGCGATGATCCGCAAGCCGCCAATTGAAGGGAAGGGTCCACCCATTTCATTACCTTCGCTGCTTCTGTGGCGGCGCGGCCGTATTCGCCCGCAGTTTTTTGGCAGATCTGCCAGGGTCCGTCCATCTCGTTGCCCAAGCACCAGAACTTCACTCCATGCGGCCACTCATAACCGTGGCTCTTGCGAAGCTCGCTAAGCCGAGTTCCACCGGGATGATTGCAATACTCGACCAGGTCGCGAGCTTCGTCCGGACCTCGGGTCCCCAGATTCACGCCCAGCATTGGTTCGATACCAGCTAAGCGACACCAAGTGATAAACTCGTTGGTGCCAAACTGGTTGGTCTCGGTGCTGGCCCAAGCAAGATCGAGTCGAGAAGGCCTGGATTCGATCGGACCAACGCCATCTTCCCAATTATAGCCGGAGAGAAAGTTCCCTCCGGGATATCGCATGATAGTCGGACCCAACTCGCGCACGAGGTCCAGAACATCCAAACGGAACCCGTGCTTGTCGGCGGTCGGGTGTCCCGGTTCGAAGATTCCCGTGTAGACGCAACGCCCCAAATGCTCGACGAACGCGCCAAACAGGCGGCGATCGATTTCGGAGATGGTAAAATCGGCGTCAAGAGTGATACGAGCTTTTTTCATGATGGTTGTTCAGGGGTTGGTGCGAGTCGCAAAAAGCACGCGACGCAACAGCAAGTGCGAACGTTCACGAATCCTGCACCATAAAATCGGAGTCCAGACACTCATCTACCGCTTCCCATGAGAGGATTGCAAACGAGCACTTGCAAATTCTTTGGCAAACGACACGAGGAGAGCGGCTCGGCGCGACTAGCGGCCTATTATTCCTCTTCCTCGTCGAAACAGGTCGAACCCTGCTCAACACTTTAGGTCTTTCGGGAGCCTCGCCCCACCAAAAGTCGCGGCCCATTCACCTCACACCTCTCACCTCTCACTTCTCACTGTAACCTCCCTCTCTCTCCTGGCTCCTGGATTCTGGCTCCTGTATCCTTGCGGTGACCATGAGCGACTTTTTCCAGCACGGTCTAATCAGCACGCTGCATCGCCTGAACCAGGCTGAGCCTGAGGAGGATCAAACACTACAGGAGGCTGGACTCGGGCTTCTCTTGCCTTGTCATGCCCGTGATATCGACACCAAGCCGCTGATCGACACGGTAGCGACACTCAACCAACTCAGCCTTTTCGATCACGCGATCATTTCAATAAATGGCTTCGCGTCGGTACACGACGCGATTGACTTCTGGTCGCAACTCCGAACTCCTCACACCCTCCTTTGGAATGATTCGCCCACTTTCATTTCCTGGTTGCGAAACCACGATCTGCCGGCGGTTTCCGGAAAAGGATTAAATCTTTGGAGCGGCCTTGGATTTGCCGTGAGTGAGACCGAATTGCAAGCCTTGGTTATTCATGACTGCGACATCCAGAACTATACCGCGTCCCTACCGATCTCATTGGCCGTGCCGGTAGCCGGGTTAGAGTATGAGTTTTGCAAAGGTTTTTATAGCCGAGTACAGGAACAGCTTTACGGCCGGGCCACCCGGCTTTTCCTGATCCCGCTGGTACGGGCTTTGGTCCGCACCCTCGGTCATCTACCGCTACTCGATTTTATCGATTCGTTTCGCTATCCGCTTGCGGGTGAGTGCGCGCTTTCGACGGGGGTCGCGGCGAGTTTGTCGGTGGAAAATGGTTGGGGCGTCGAAATCGGCTGGCTCTGCGAGGCCTACCGGTTAATCGACCCGGAAGAGATCTGCCAAGTGGATTTGGCCATGCGTTACCATCACCGGCATCAAAGCGTCAATCCCGAGCGCCCGACGGAGGGTCTGCTCGGAATGGTCACAGATATCGCCTTGTCCATTTTAACCCATCTGGAAAAGGAGGGCTGCCCGCTCGACTCGTCGACTTTGGCGGAAGTGGTCTCGGGGTACGAACAAACCGCAAATGACATCATCCGAAGGTACCGTGATGTTGCCGAGTTCAATAAGCTGCCTTTTAATCGAGACGAAGAACGGCAAACAGCGCGATTCTTTCAAGAAAGGCTTCGGTTTGTAGCCGAGGAATTCACTGACGGTACACGCATGCAGAGTTTGCCGCCCTGGGATCAACTGTTGCGCGAAGCGAGTTTTCCGGCGGAATCGATTGTCCGGCAGGGCCGGTAGAGGCGAGCTCCTGCTCGTCCGTGTTTATCGGCGACTCCGAAATCGTCCTCGTCCTCGAAAGCCGTTGTTCCTCCGCCGGTCTATGCTAACCGAAGATCTCGACTGCAGATGGGATCCGCTCGGAGAATCGCGACGACTCACCTGCTAACACGCAACCTTCGAGGACGAGGACGACGACGAGGACTAGCGGGGATGATCCCCCACATTTCCCGTTTGAGGGCCGAGCAAATCTGCCGTAGAAAACGAGACATGTTCACTGGCACCTACACCGCCATCGTTACTCCCTTTAAGAATGGTGCAATCGATGAGGGTGCATTTCGAAAACTGATCGACTTTCAGATCCAGAACGGGGTCGATGGAATTGTGCCGGTTGGGTCGACCGGAGAAGCCGCAACCTTAGATCACGAAGAACATATACAGGTGATTAAGATCGCTGTGGACCAAGCGGCCAAGCGCTGCAAAATCGTTGCCGGCACCGGATCGAACTCAACCCAGGAAGCAATTGATTTATCGGTCGGAGCGGCAGAGGTCGGAGTCGACGGGATTTTATTGGCCAGCCCTTATTACAACAAGCCGACCCAAGAAGGGATGTACCGGCATTTCAAAGTCATTGCCGAAAAGGCAAACGTGCCGGTTATGCTTTACAATGTGCCGAGTCGCACTGCGAGTGAGATCGCGGTCGAAACTTGTGTTCGCCTCGTGCGGGAATGCCCGAATGTGGTTTCGATTAAGGAAGCCGGTGGTAATTGCGACCGCGTATCCTTGTTGCGAAATGCGCTTCCGCCCAGCTTTACTATCCTTTCCGGGGACGACCCCTTAACGCTTCCGTTCATGGCCGTAGGAGCAGTTGGTGTGGTAAGTGTCGTCTCAAACATTATCCCGCGGCAAATTGCCGATATGGTGAAGGCGTTTTCCACGAGTCGGCTACAAGAGGCTCGAGATCTCCACCTCCGTTGGTACCCGATTTTTAAGGATCTTTTCATCGAGTCCAACCCGATCCCAGTAAAGGCGGCGCTTCACCTCATGGGAATGATCGAAAGCGAATATCGTTTGCCGCTCTGCGAGCTGAATGAAGCAAATCTCATTCGGCTGAAGAAGACGTTGACCGCTTGCAAGTTGATATGAGTCAGCCTTCGAAGGGCGACACGAGCGCGCGTACTGAGGGGTCGCCGCCCGCGAAGTTCAGGCTCCTCGTGCACGGGTCCACGGGGCGACTTGGGAAAGTGATCGTTGAGGTCGGGCAGAGCCAACCAGATTTGGCGATCAAAGGCGCAACCCGACAAGACCCTGTCGACAAGTCGATCGGGTCAGCCGATGTCGTGATCGATGTAAGTGCGCCGGCCGCAACCATGGCGGTTGCCAGGCTCTGTTCCGAGAATCCGACGCCATTGGTTGTTGGGACCACCGGCCACAATCAAGAACAAATCGAGGCGCTCCGTCTGGTTTCACAAAGGTGTCCTGTGCTCCTTGCTCCGAACTTCAGCCTTGGAGTTAATCTCCTTTTCTGGATGGCCGAAACTGCGGCAGCCAAGCTGGGCAAAGATTTCGATGTAGAAATCGTCGAGTTACACCACCGGCTAAAGAAAGATGCCCCCAGCGGCACGGCCAAGAGGCTGGCGGAACTGATCGCCGTAGCTCGCCAGTTGACCTATGAAAAGAACGCCCGGCATGGACGCGAAGGCCTGGTTGGCGAGCGGCCAGTGGAAGAGATTGGAGTCCATGCCGTTCGAGGTGGCGATATCATCGGCGAACATACCGTCCTGTTCGCCGGCTTAGGCGAACGCATAGAAATGTCCCACCGAGCGTCGAGTCGAGAGACCTTTGCTCGCGGAGCGATCCAAGCCGCCAGATGGATCGTTGGGCGTAGTCCGGGTCTGTATGAGATGCGGGATGTACTGGGGCTGGGAAAGAGTTAGCACAAGAGTGGAGGGCATGGCAGGCCGAATGGACAGAGTGGACAAAAATGGACTCAGTAGACGTAGTGGATTCCTTCGGGAAACCGGGTTGCCACGAGGGTGTCCACCAGGTCGACTAGGTCCACTCCGTCTACTCTGTCCACTTCGTCTACTCGCACCACAAGCCGTCACCGCGCTCTTCTAGCTCCTAGATTCCCCTCCTAGCTCCTTTCCTATGCGCTCCGGGATTGCCTTAGGCTCTAGCATCGGTGACCGATTAAACAACCTCAGGACGGCTTACCGTGAGGTTGCAGAACTTAGCTCGGATCCGGCCGCGATTCGGTGCTCTTCGATTTATGAGACCAGCCCGGTGGACAGCGCTCCAGGGGCTCCTGCGTACTTAAATGCGGTCATGGAAATTGAGTTCCACAGGCCGGCAATCGCACTCTTGGATTCGTTATTAAAGATCGAGCGGACTCTTGGGCGGCCTTCGAAACGGCCTCGCAACGCGCCTCGTACGATTGATCTGGACCTGCTCTATGCCGGCAATTTGACGTTGAACAGCCCCGAAATCATCATCCCCCACCCGCGAATCACACAGAGACGATTTGTGCTCCAGCCGCTGGCAGACGTTGCACCCGAATTGGTTTTACCGGGGCAAACCCTTTCGATTCGGCATTTACTGATCGGTTTGAAAACCGAGGAAGAAGTGACGAAGATTCCCGAGGAGCTTGTGAATGAATAGGATTACGCCTGGCATCGTTCGGAAAGCGAAAGGGCACGGGATCACTGCGTTGACCGCTTACGACTATCCGACCGCTCGTCTCCTTGATGAAGCGGGAATCGAGGTAGTCTTGGTCGGGGATTCCATGGGCATGGTGGTGCTAGGGTTACAGGATACGACCGGCGTCACCCTCGAAGACATCTTGCACCATTTGCGCGCCGTTTCCCGCGGTGTTCAGCGAGCGTTGTTAGTGGCGGATCTACCAATCGATACTTATCGAGGGCCAGAGGAAGCCGTTGCGAATGCGAAAAGGCTCATCTCGGCTGGCGCCCACGCCGTGAAGCTGGAGGGGGGTGCCATACGGGTCGAACAGATCAAGGCGATAGCCGGCGCAGGTGTACCCGTCATGGGCCATATCGGGATGTTACCGCAGCGCGTTCGCGAAGAAGGCGGTTACAAAATCAAAGGTAAAACACCTGCCGAGAGCCTGCAGCTGGTCGAAGATGCAAAAGCGGTTGAGAACGCCGGCGCGTTCGCCGTGGTTTTAGAATTAGTTGCTCCGAAGGTCGCAGACGAGATCACTCGCTCGATTCAAATTCCAACTATCGGCATTGGATCAGGCAAACATTGTGACGGCCAGATCTTAGTGTTCCACGATCTGGTCGGTTATTCGCCATGGTTTATCCCTAAGCATGTACACCCCGAAGCCACGGTCGGCGAAGCCATCAGCAAGGCAGCAGCAGCGTTTATTGCCAGGGTGAAGGGAGCCAGTTAACAGAAGCCAACGGAGGGGCGTTGCATTCCGCTCTATTGGCTGCACGGGTGTCGACGCCTAAAGACCGTTTTAGGTAATGGGTAAACGATAGACGCGACGCCCCGAAAACCGTGTCACGCCGTGTGAGGTTGCACGTCTGTGGGCCTGCCGCACGCCAAGGGAGCCGCGGCAAACAACGCTATTCAGACGAAAGACGCCATAGGAGGAAAAATCGTCCCACGTAAGGCAACGCGGAATGCGGCTCCCCTCCGTCGGCGCGGCGCTACACCACCAATCACCAATCACTTTTCACCAATCACCCGGCCTCCCCCGGCCCTACCCTTCGAGCACCTCTCCCATGGCGCGGAACTTCTGGTAGCGCTCTTCCAGCAAGAGCTTCTTTGACTTCTTACTTAGTTCGTCCAGTTGTTGGAGCACCGTAGTTTTCAAATTGGTTGCCGCTTTCTCATGGTCCAAATGCGCGCCTCCAAGCGGTTCTTGAATAACCTGATCGATAACTTTGAACTCCTTCAAATCTCGGGCGGTTAGTTTGAGTGCTTCGGCAGCTTCCGGTGCATGGCTGCGGTGCCTCCAAAGGATTGCCGCGCACCCTTCCGGGCTGATCACCGAGTAATAGGCGTTCTCCAGCATCAAGACACGGTCGGCAACCCCGATCCCCAATGCGCCCCCGGAGCCTCCCTCCCCAATAACCACCGCGACGATTGGGACCGGGAACAGCATCATTTCCCGCAGATTCACCGCAATTGACTCGGAGATGTGACGTTCCTCTGCGCCAACACCGGGATACGCGCCGGGGGTGTCGATTAGAGCGACAATAGGCAGGCCGAATTTAGCGGCTAGCCGCATAACCCGAAGCGCTTTGCGGTAGCCCTCAGGATGGGCGCTACCAAAATTGCGGTGGATATTCTCCTTTGTGCCTCGGCCTTTTTGGTGGCTCACCACCACGCAGCGGTAATTCCCCAAAGTAGCCAAGCCGCAGGGCATCGCGTGATCGTCGCCAAACAGCCGATCCCCATGCAGCTCTGTGAAATCCGTGAAAGCCAGATTCAGATAATCCAAAGCAAACGGACGCTGCTCATGCCTGGCTACCTGCACCCGTTCCCATGCCTTCAGATTTTCATAGATCTGCTTTCGGGTGGCTTCGATCTTGCGCTCCATCGCGGCGACCTCGTTCTCGAGGTCGACTCCCTGCAACTTCGAGTGCTTCTTCAGCTCCTCCAGCTGCCTTTCCAGGTCGACGATCGGTTTCTCAAAATCTAAAGGTCGAACTTTCATTTGCTAACCGTGACCGGCGTTTCTTTTGGCAAGAGAGCAAAAAGCTCCTCCATATCTTCCGGAGTCAGCTGAATGCCGAATCTCGGTTTCTGGACATTTGGTGTGTTAGGGGACGTCTCAGAATACAAGGTGATACCGCTTTGACTAAGCACGACCCAGCGACTGCTGCCGAGAAATTTCCTTTCCCCGAACGAAACTCTGGCATTTCCAGACCAGGCCTCCTTACCAATCACTTTCAATTGACCCGGTTTCATATTCGGCGGCAGGTGAAAGTCCAGAGGCTTATACCACCGAAAAAACTGGCCGTGATTGAGGAGCTCAACCGACTCGGCCTGCAGGAAAATCTGCATGGTAAATTGTCCACTAGGAATGATAAATTTCATCCCGGGCTGGATCATCAACCCATCGAGGCCGTTCGCCTTGAAAATCAACTCCGGCGCGGCTTTCGTCTTAGACGATATTTTGGCGATAGAATCCCCTCGCACCACCACATACTCCTTCTTATCCGTTGAGGGCTGGGGCGAGAAAAAGTCCTGAATATTCATATCCCCGACGGTCTTTCTAGCCTCATCGGCTTTTTCGGATTTCGGGAAGCTTTGAAAAATCGAAATCAGCAGGCGCTTACCGTCCTCGATATTTCCTTTAGCGATCAATTGTTTTCCTTGTTCCAGTAAGGCGATTCCAGGGTCAGGCGTTGGAGTAACTACTGCCTCGTTGCCCTTGGTCGGTGTTCTGGGGGCTTTCTTTATGAAGAGTTCATAGGTCGCAAAAGCGCCACCGCCAAAGACTAATAAAGCCAAACCGGAAAGGACTCCGAGTTTCCAAAGAAAGCTCATTCAGTTGATCAGGCTACTCCTCCATGGCTTAAAGCAAACCACGCCGCCGTAGATCAAACCAATTTATTCGCGCCGATTGTTCAACCAATTCTAATGTGAACTTTAACAGACAGATTTCCCAGCCCTCGTCGACCCCTTGGATGATCGCACTGCCACCTCGTTGGCCCTCTGGAACGTCCTGATTTACCCGATCCACGACCGCGGGCAAAGAATCATGGACGATATGCTCGGTGACACCTTCCTTCCGAATTTGAAATCCGTACTTTAGGAAGGCCGCATTCCTTGACTGCAAAAGCTGGGCGAATTGGTTGGCAGCCTCACCAAAGCCGTCCAGAAGCAGTTTCGCCATGTTCTCAGGAGTGACCAACTGCGGCCGATCCGCCTGAATCCGACCGGAACGAACGCGGATCTCGTTTACGCTATCCATCAGCTCAGTTATTAAATAAAAATCGAAGCTGGTAGCGCCGAAGGTTTCGATCCGCCGGTCGGGCGAATGAATGACCTTGGTATTCTCTAGCGCGTATTGCAGATCGTCCCCGTGATACATAGGCGGAAAAGATCAGAACAGTAGCCGATTTCTCCCGTGGAACAAACTCTTCCCTTACAGCTATTCTTACAAGGGGTTTAGGCGGGCGGGGAAAATCGTCCTCGCGCTTTCTAAGGAACACGGGCGGTCGCATCGCCCAAAGCTTGGAGGGGAGCCGCTTTTCAAGATGGCAGCTCTATCGCTTTGCTAGCAGGCGGCTCCCGCGAATGACCCAGCGCAATGTTTTGCCCATCGCGCCTATTCTGTACCGGAGATGCAACGGTCCATAAAACTGGCACACGTCGAGACTTTCCCGGGAGCCGCCTGCTGCAACCGATAGAGCTGCAATGCTATCCCGCGGCCGCGGGACGGCTCCCCTCCAGGCGCTGGGCGCCTTCTGCCCGTTACGGTTTGCAGCCGCGATGATAGCAGATTTATAGCAGAAACTGCGAACTGGCCCCACGAAGAGGCCAGTAGAGTGAAGACCTAGGAACTACTTCGCTCGCTCTTCGATATAGCGGATAACGTCGCCGACGGTTTGGAGCTTTTCGGCATCTTCGTCCGGTACTTCGACGGAGAATTCTTCTTCGAAGGCCATTACGAGTTCTACCGTATCCAGCGAGTCAGCGCCGAGGTCCTCAATGAAAGAAGCGTTAGGAGTCACCTGTTCAGGATTCACGCCGAGCTGTTCGACGATGATCTCCTTCACTTTTTCTTCGATGGATTTCTCTGACATAAGTCGCGGTTTCTTCTCTTTTGGTTAAGACGTGGGGCTACGCTTAATAACGAAGCCCAAGGTTGGCAACTAAAATAATTGCACTAAATAGCAACTATTTTCTTCGAACCTAAGAAACGGCTCCAAACGACGCTTTTTGTGTTGACCTATCTGCCGGATTCGCCACTCTAGACGCCTCTTTCATCAGCTGCAATCGGCTCGCGAGTAGTTTACTTTTTACCCTGAACTTGTTACCTGTATCCCGACCATGGCCGATCCCCTCCCTTCGCTCGATCTTCGTTTAACGCCCGATTGGCTCAAGGAATCGGAATCTGTAAACCGTTACGCAGATTATGCGGACGAAGACCCCGACGGTCGTGGTAATCGGGGCCGCAGGGAGCGACGGGACGACCGGCCACGCCGGCCCACCCAGAATCGACAGCGGCGAGATAGCAGTCCAGGGCGACGCGACGCCTCCGGTCCGAGTCGGTCCGGCCCGCAACAGCGCCCGGCCCGGCCACACGGACCAGCAAGCCGCGACACAGGCCCCAGCTCACATCGGGAGAGAGTTACCGACGCGCCCCGCCGGGACAGAGAAGAATCGGTTCAGGACCAAGTCGAACCGGCAGCCGTCCAGGTGGACTTTTTGCCCGAGGAACGCGCTTTTTCGAAAGTTATCCAACAGATCAAGCAGGGACATGCCGCCTATCCTTTATTTGGTCTAGCCAGGATGTTCCTTGAGCGACCGGAACGCCACCGGGTCCGGATCCGGTCGCTAAACGATAGTGTGATGCTTTACCAGCTCGGCGACGACGGTCCAATAGCGATGGAGATGGGCGCACTGGAACGAATCGCTTTCAGCGAG
>DASUWQ010000055.1:0-28837 GCA_036378375.1 Chthoniobacterales bacterium | reverse complement strand
TGGCCAAGTTACTCGATTTTTTAGCCGATCGAGAACTGTTACTCGGCTCGGTTGCTGTCGGGGATATTAGGATAGAACCGGCTCATGCGAACGAAGATCTCGACGCACTCCGAAAGGCGCCCGTGGAGACCTGGCCTCCATTCGTGGTTAAGGTGAACTCCTTAGCGACTGCTGGTATTCAGGGCTCAAAGGTGCCGGAGCCGACCGAGACTTTGGTTCGACCGTCGGGCGCCTCGGATTTGGTGAAAAACCCAGTGGGACCGTTGGCTCAATTAATTTATGAATTGTTGGGCGGGGTTTCTCGCTACGCTGATCCCGCGGCTGGCGCTCCAGCCAGATTTGCGCCGGTTCCGGCCCTTTCCGAGGCTGGGAACGCGGTTTTACGGCCGGGGATACTCGAGGCGACTCGATTCCCATCAGCGGTAGAATTCCTAACCGAACTTGAGCGCGCCGAACTTGCGGCCCAACCACCATTTTCGCGTGTGGCCGGGCTTGGATCAA
Source organism: Chthoniobacterales bacterium (assembly GCA_036378375.1). Taxonomy (GTDB): domain Bacteria; phylum Verrucomicrobiota; class Verrucomicrobiia; order Chthoniobacterales; family JAFAMB01; genus JAFAVN01. The sequence continues at coordinate 28,336 of DASUWQ010000055.1, read as the reverse complement.
ACCGCACTCACGAAGTTGGGGCGCAAGAATCTGCCGGCATAGGGGGTGTCCGCTCGAGTCCGGCTTCGGAGGAAGCAAGGCGCGAAACGTACGCAGCTGTCGCCCCGACCCAGGTGCCACGCGGTCCAGAGCATCCCGAGTTAGAGAGGGACGAGCCCCGAGCAGTTACATCGCCATGGTTATTGCGCGTCATTACGATCGCCATCGTTCTGTTTGGCTTGGGTGCGCTGGGGATGGTAGTAGCTGTCAGTTTCTTTTTAAATCGGCAGGCGCCGGTCCCCAAGCAGGTCACACACGAAGGATTCGTGACGCTGGATACCAAGCCGTCCGGCGCTTCCGTGCGATGGAAGGGGCAACCGATCGGTACGACTCCTCTCGCCGGCTACCGTTTACCGGCCGGTAAGCAAACGCTTGAAATGCAGTTTCCCGGCTACGTGAACAAGTCTGTCGACGTCGTCGTCACGGATGGAACCATCAATAATCTTGGTTTGGTTTCGTTAGCTCGGGAGGCCGGACAGTTTGTTGTAAAGACAGACCCTCCGGGCGTGCCCTTTGAAATCAATGGTGCGAACCAGAAAGCGACTTCCGGGATAACTCCTTTGACGGTAGACAATATGCCTACCGGAAAATATCAGGTGACGTTTAAACGCCCTGGTTGGCCGGAGCTCACTAAGGACGTTGAGTTGGCCCAAGGCGCGTCCGTTAACGTTCAGAACACTTACCAAGGGGTAAATGTCTCTCTTAAAAGCGATCCGACCGGTGCCACAATTTATTTGGCCGGAATTGCTTTAGGTCAGACTCCGCTAACGGCGAACCTGCCGTCTGGGCAAATCGAGTTAACATCAAAAATCGGTTCCCTGACGCCGGTTACCCAACGCTTCGTTCCCGATCCGAGCGGGAATAGTGTGATCGAATTCAAACATACCTATGGATTGTTATCGATAACCTGCGACCGTCCGGATGCAGACGTCGTGATTGGTGGCATCGACCTGGGAAAACCGCCCATCGAAGGCATTTTGCCGCCCAGTAAGCAGTCTGTCGAAGTGAAGATTGAAGGGCGCCCAGAGCAGGTTCGCACAGCTGATATCCAGGCCGGGAAACGCGTAGTGTTAGAATTCACGTTTGGAGGTACGCCTTCGGCCGAGTCTGGGGTTACTCCGCCTAACAATTCGGAAGTACAAGCGCCGCGGGCGAGTCCGGTGGGGACGCCGGCTAATCCCAGTGGATCCCCGGCCAACCCCACGAACACCGTCTTTGAAGGTAGACCCGTTACGAATACCGACGCGACCCCAGGTCCAACCGCTACTCCGCCACAGATCGCAACTGCCAAACCGAGCCCAACTTCGCGACCCAGATCAACACCGAGCCCGGTTTACCGGACCAAAGAGGATCGAGACCGTGCTAAAGACGAGGCTTACCGGAAATTGGATGCTCAATGGGACGCCAAGAGAAACGCGATGAAGCAGGAAAGAAAGTACATCGATTATTGGATCGATCACAGTTCGGGCGAGGTGAAAGAACAATGGAAATATAAGAAGCAAGTCTTAGAAGACCGGATGAACCGCCTGGGCGAGGAGAGGGACGCCGCGAAGAAGCAGCTCGGGCGGCAGTGGAGTGGGGAGTAGAAGGCGACGCGGTGAACAATTAACCCCCAATGGACGCGAATAGTAAAGAGACCAACCGCAGATTAACGCAGATATACGCAGATATTTTTTCAAGCGACATTGCAGTTCATTTTCATCAACTTTATCTGCGTACATTCGCGTTCATCTGCGGTTGAATCTTCGTGTCCGTCCGCGTGCGTTCGCGGTCAATTTATTCCCGGCCTTACGCCCGTCCCGGCGTTATTTAGATGTCCCAAGAAAGCCATCTAGTCGAAATTCTCTGCGCGCTCAGTGATCATTGCGTCGACTTCGTGGTTGCGGGCGGGGTTGCTATGGTGCTTCACGGCGTGGAACGAACCACTTTGGATCTCGATGTCGCGGTCTCGCTAGAACCGGATAACCTGCACCGGTTCCTTGAGGCCATGAGCAACCTCCGGCTTGTGCCCAGGGCCCCAGTGCCGGCCGAAGTTATTCTCGATAGACGGAGCATCGCTGCGTTGATCCGGGAAAAGAACGCCTTGGTGTTCACCTTCTGGAGTCCGCAAGAGCCTTATCGCCAGATTGATTTGTTTCTCACCAGAGAGAATAGCTTTGACGATCTGATCGCCGATGCGTATCAGCTAGACATTCGAGGTCGTGTGATCCGAGTCGCTTCTCGTCGCAAGTTGATCGAGATGAAAAGCCGCGTTCGGCCAGTTCGGGAGAAGGATATTAACGACATCCGTGCATTGACTGAATTGGAAGCAAAAGAACGCGACAATGAAGGAAGAGCTCGAGAATAACGCGGTCGGTCCTCAGTTCCTGAATCTCCAGGAAGCGGACTTCGACGGCCATACCGAGTTCGCTTCTATGTCAGCTGAGCAGCGCCTTAATTGGCTCTCGCATGTGGCCAGATTCATCTTCGTAGCTCGAACCAGTCGCGAAGCGACTTCGGTATCCGGCCAGTAATTAGTGTACGTATAAAAACGTATCGACGACCGCATGGAGTGCTGCTTTAGTGCTCCGTCTTTCCCATAAGAGGTGTCGGTGAACCAGGAGCATGGCTCAATCCCAGGTGATGCAGCTCGATTTCGTACTACCCGCTGGAGCGCAATCCTTATTGCTGCGGAAACCCAGATGCCTGGGAGCAAGGAGGCGCTGAGTGCGCTTTGTCGGGATTACTGGTATCCGTTGTACGCTTTTGCTCGTCGCCGGGGCCACCCGGCGCATGATGCTCAAGATCTTACTCAGGGATTCTTCTTTTCGATGCTGAAACGCCATGCTCTCAAGCAGGCGGATCCGGCGAGAGGGAGATTTCGGTCATTTCTTCTAAGTTCTTTCCAGAATTTTCTAGCGGACGAGTCTGATCGGGCACGAGCCTTGAAACGTGGCGGAGACCGCGAATTTCTGTTTTTGGATGCCCAAGAACCTGAGAGCCGATATGAGCTTGAGCAGACCGATCAATTGACGCCAGAGAAGATTTTTGACGCCCGGTGGGCGATGGCTTTGCTGACTCGCGCAACCAAGCGGTTACAAGAAGAATGTGCTCTAGCCGGAGAATCGGCGCGGTTTGAAATCCTGCACCTGTTCGTTGGGGTTGAGTTTGGCAGGTCGCCGCCAACTTATGAAGAGGCGGCCAGAGCGCTCGGCGTGAGCGTTGCCACGGCCAAAACGATGATCCACCGGTTTCGCAAGCAATACATTGTCCTCCTGCGCCAAGAGGTCTCGCGTACGGTCTCGGATCCGGCAGAAATCGACGAAGAAATCCGCGCTCTGTGTGAAGCGTTGGCGGTTGCTGAAGGCCGCATATGAATGAACCTCTGGTAACCGATCCCGGAGATGAAATCTCGGCTTGCCCCAATTGCGGCACCAAAATTCCGGTATCGCTTACGCCAGAGCGTTGTCCTGTCTGCCAGTTGAGAGCGGCTCTTACAGTCAACTTAACATCAGACTCTGCGAACACGGAAGCGCAAGGGTTGGCGAATGGAGTTCAGGACTTAACGCAAGGGACAATCGGAAGCTTTGATCACTATGAAGTCTTGAGAGGCAGCGATGGGACGCCGGTAGAGCTCGGGCGCGGTGCCATGGGGGTAACGTATCGAGCCATCGACAAGAATCTGCGCTGTCCGGTGGCGCTTAAGGTCATCAACGTTTGCTATCTTAAAGACGAATCGGCCCGGCCCCGTTTTGTCCGAGAGGCTCGAGCTGCAGCTCGCCTTCGCCACCCCAATGTCGCCTCCGTTTTTCATTTAGGAACGAAAAATGAGGATTATTTCTATGCCATGGAGCTTGTGGAGGGCACGACGCTCCATCAGCTGATCCAAGAGAAAGGGCCCATGCCCGTGCCGCTGGCCCTCGAAATTACCGACCAAGTGGCCGCGGCTCTGGAGGCAGCCCATAAAGAGCAGATCATTCATCGAGATATCAAGCCGGGGAATATTATGCTCCGCTTTAATGACGATGGCGCGGTCAACGTCAAAGTCATCGATTTTGGTCTAGCTAAGGCGACGGCCGCGGCTTCGAGTTTGAACTCTGAACCTGGTCTTTCTGTGCCTGGGATGTTCACCGGGACCGCTCTTTTTGCTAGTCCGGAGCAGTGCGCCGGCCGCGAAGTGGATATCCGCTCGGACATTTACTCTTTGGGTGTAACCCTATGGGAGTGTTTGACGGCTAAGGTTCCGTTTACCGGGACCACCTTTGAAGTCATTAGCCAACACCTGAATTCACCATTGCCACTGGAGCAGCTTAAGCACATCCCGTTACCGGTTGTCGGACTGCTAAAAAAGATGCTGGCCAAAGGTCCGGATGAACGTCAGCAAACACCGAGTGAGCTTCGCTCGGAGCTGTGCGAGCTGAAGACCTCGCCATCAAGGCCGGTGCGACCATCGGCGGGAAAGTCGCATTTTGGTGCCCGAATGTGGCTTGTTCTGGGGCTCGCTCTAGTGATTGCTTCTGCGATCGGATATTTTCTCTGGAGAGTTAACCCTCGCCTCGGTTCGACCAGCTCGAAGTCAGTGGCGGTGTTGCCGTTTGACAACCTAAGCGAAAACAAATCGAGTGACTATTTTGCCGATGGCCTTACCTCAGAAGTAATTTATCAGTTGTCCAAGGTCGGTGATCTCCAGGTCACGGCTCGTAGCTCGGTCCTTCGCTATAAAAATGTTCCGGACGCTCAACGCAAGCCTCTAAAGGAAATCGGCGCAGAATTGGATGTTGGTGCTGTTTTAGAAGGCAGCGTTGAACGGTCGGACAACAAAGTTAGAATCGTTACGATCCTCTATGATGCCGGTACTGAGCGAAGGCTGTGGGGCGCGACCTATGACCGTCAACTGCAGGATGTACTAACGATCCAGGGCGACCTAGCCGAGCAGATCGCTGCCGCTCTTCACGCTCGGCTTTCGACCGACCAACGCAACCGTCTGCGAAACGAACCCACCTTGAACCTGAGTGCGTATGATCTGTATCTGCAAGCCAAAGCGTTGTCGGATCTGCATTTGAAGGATGCGAATGACAGGGCAGTCGGTCTTTTTAAACAGGCGCTACAACAGGACCCGAAGTTCGGACTGGCTTACATTGGACTTGCCGATGCCTATATTGACCGGGTCAAACGGTTCAACGGGGAAGGGACATCGCTTGATTCGGCGATCGATCTCTGTCAACAGGCGATCGCGCTCGACCCGAATCAGCTTCGCGCTTACACCGAACTCGCGAATGCGTTCAACCTGAAAGGCTTGTTCGACCGCATGGAGGCACCCGTTAGCAAAGCCCTAGAGCTCGCTCCCAATGACTGGGATGCCAACCGCATGGCTGCCGCCGTGTCGACGGAGTTCCGGCGACAGAAAGAGATGTACGCCTCGATCCGAAAATGCTTTGAAACCAATCCGTTCGATTCCTGGGCTCCTTATCAGCTCGCTTTAATTTGTTGGACGGTTCACGAAACGGGTTTGGCTGAAAAATGGATGCAGCGCGCTATCGATCTCGAGCAGAATGTGACGAAGCGTCAATTGATGGAGAACGAGCGGTTGGTCTATCGCGGAGACTACGCTGGCGCTTTGCCTGGGTTACAACGGCTGCCGCCGGACGTCAAAACTCAGTACTCAGCCGCTGCCGACCTGGTCCTTTTTTGTACGATGCAAGTCGGAGATTGGCCTTCCGTAATCCGGATAATTGAAGCAAGAGCGGACAAAGATAGTCCAACTAACCTAATGCGTTTAACCTTAGCCTTGCGCGGCACCATGCGTAGCGCTGAAGCCCGGCAAAGCGCGGAACGGATGGTCACGTCCGCGCAGTCCAAGCTTTCAACCTCAAAATCACCACGTTGGATGCGTTTTGATTTAGCGGTTGGTAACCGCATCTTAGAACGGAACGAAGCGGCTTTTCAATATCTGCGGGAGTTGATGACCGGTACAGGGTTCCCTGACCCGGTGCTAGCGCTGGCCGATCCCGGGCTGGATGTGTTTAAATCGGATAGCGAATTCCAGACTCTGGTTGACGAGGTCAATCAAAAGAACGCCGAAACTCGGTCCCAGATTTCTCAGATTGAACAGTCGTTCCTCGTCGCAAAGTGACGAAAACTTTCGGGGGACTGCATGGCCCTAGCAACGACTAGCGTTGCTATTTCCTTCGCGGCTATTCTGCGGACGATCTGCCTTCCCCGCGCAAATAGCCAAAAAAGTAAGGAACATCAAACCGGCGATTTCCTTAGAACCGGATTGAAGGCCAGCGCTTGTCAACCCGCGGCAAACCACGGCCCGCTCAGAATTCAAACCTAACATCTACCAATTCACCATCGCCAAAACAAAATGAAATCTGCAAAACAACTCCTAAGACAGTGCCGTAAAATGACAGTGCTTAGGTGCGCCGGCATCGGCATTGCTGCCTTAGCCTGCGCTTCCGCCATCGCCCAGGAACCCCCTGGAAGCGCAAAAAGAGTAACGTTTGACCTGGTACGGTCGCCGGGACTAGCCAGTTTCCCGTCGGTTGCGCCTAAAGCTCACGGTACTGTGACCGTCCATTCCATTGGAACAGTCGAAATCATGAAGGTAAAAGTTGAAGGCTTGCCGCCGAATACCGACTTCGATCTGTTCGTAATTCAAGTACCAAACGCACCCTTTGGGCTGTCTTGGTATCAGGGGGACATTGAAACGGACGCGGACGGCAGAGGCTCGGGAGAGTTTGTCGGCCGCTTCAGTATCGAGACTTTTATTGTCGCGCCTGGTATTGCGCCCGCGCCGGCAGACCCCTTTAACGAACCCGGCTCCATACCGGATGCCACGCAAAACCCGGCAACCAATCCGGTCCAGACCTATCATATCGGTCTTTGGTTTAATAGTCCGGCTGATGTAGTAAAGGCCGGCGGTCCAAACATAACCACTCCGTTTAACGGCGAACATAATGCCGGAGTTCAGGTCCTAAACACGAGCGAGTTCCCGGCCACTAGCGGCCCGCTGGAACAGGTTAAGTGACAATTCTTGTGTCCTGATCGCAGGGGGGGTGTCAACCGGGCAGGCTAGAAAGAATAGCTCTGCCCGGTTCTGGCCTTTTTAAACGCCTTAAACCGGATCGAGGACGAAGAGGAGTTCGAGACAGGACCTCCTAGGTCCTGGATTCTAGCTCCTAGCTCCTGACGGTTCAAAGCCGGTTAGAAGTCGTGATATTGCATGAAGGCGAGTACCATGTCTTACTGCTCCGATGCTCTGCCCAAGATGCCAGACAGAGGCGAACGGGAACATCTGTCCAAAGTGTTCGCTCGATTTAAGCATGCACTCTGAGCTGGCGGCACTTCGCCAGGAAATGATCAGTTTACGGGCGTTGGTAGAATCATTGGCGGGCGCCAAGGCTGCGAGGCCTTCGGTTGGACCTCCACCTTTACCGAAGGGGTCGCCCCCGGTCGTATTCTCCTCACCGCCCCCACCACCGGGCACTGCTCCTCGGAGAGCGAAAGTCCGTACCTCAGCAGAGGTGGCGGTAGGACAAAAATGGTTTCTCGGGATCGGTGTCTTTGTCCTTTTGCTGGCAGCCGGCTTTTTCCTCAAGTACGCCTTCGACGAAAAATGGATCGGGCCGGCTACCCAGGTGACGCTTGGGTTCATCTTCGGCGCATTACTCTTTATCGCAGGTGAGATTTGTCGGCGTCGAAAGTTGCGAGGCCTGGATATTGCCCTGGCTGCGGTGGGGTTGGGTATTCTTTATTTGTCCGTCTACGCAGCGAACCAAATCTATGCTCTGATACCAGATCCGTTGACCATATTTGTTGTGCTGTTGGTTAGTGCGGTTGGACTCTCGGTGGCAGCGGTCTGGGATTCGCGTTTGCTGGCCGTGCTGGCATTTCTCGGCGGTTATTTAGCCCCGGTTCTAGATACCGCAGGAAGATCCGGCCACCTCCTTTTCTTCGGGTGCCTGACGATTATTAATCTCGCCGGCGAAGGGCTAGCGTTTTTGAAACGTTGGACTCAACTCTACTTTCTGGGAGCGCTGTTCAGCTGGGTGTTGCTCTTCATTTTCTGGGGAAGCCTGCGATCGGAGTCATCGATTGACGCTTTCGCATTCATTCAGTTTCTCTTCCTCCTCTATTCTATTGCTCCGTTTCTCCGGTCGTTGTTGCGAGCCGCTGAAGAGCGCATCCCTTTGATTTGGGTTGCGGTTTTAAATGGCTGGCTCTGCTGTTGGAAATCGGACGAGTTGTTGCATTCGGCCAAATTACCGATCTCCTTGTTGACTCTGGCCTATGGCTGCCTGGCATTAGCGGTTGCTATCATCGTTTGGCGCCGCGGTTCCACCCGGGCTCGCACCTGGCTCCTGGTCCAAGGCATGATTTATTTCCTGATCGCTTGGACGGTTATCTTTTCCACCAACTGGATCACCTTCTTCTGGGCTGCCCAATGCGTTGCTTGTTATTGGGTCGCCCAGGAGGCGCGGGATAGAATCCTGCTCAGAGGAACCATCTTATTGGGATTGGCCACCATTTTCCGGTTCCTCATCTTCGATTTCGTATTGAGCGAATTCGACCAATATCAACAGATTACCCGATTTACCGACGGATTGTTGAGTCGATGGATCACGGGATTACCGGTCTGCCTCCTTCTGTTAACTGTCGCCTGGTTAGCTTTTAGGGCTGCGAAAGACCCGCTGCAGCGGACGGTTTTTCGTTGGTTCGAAATATTCGGTTTAATTGGCCTTTTCGGTTTCTTGAACGCCGAACTCGAGCGCTTCACTTGGCAGTTCTTCCAGAGAGCGCAGCTGAGCGCTTACTCGATTCTCTGGGTTTTCTGCGCCGCGGTTTTATTGGTAGGCGGTTTTATATGGAACCGGCGATTTTATCGGATCACTGCGATTGCTCTTTTATTTATTACCGTGGGAAAAGTGCTAGTATTTGACACCGCAGAAGTGGCAGCCCCTTATCGAATTTTGTCCTGTGCGGTCCTCGGCGGCGTTTTGATTGGTCTTTCCGCTCTCTATTACAGGCTTTCGCCTCGATTGCTGGCGTCGACACCTCCAGGCTCGGCGACAGCTGAACACTCACCCCAGCCACACTCAGAAATCGAGCCGACGGGCTAGCGGCGCGAGCTGCCGGATTTTTTTACAGAAGGTAACGAAGCCAACGAAGATCTGCGGATAAAGAACTTTGGGATCACTATGCGGACCCACCCTTCGTTACCTTCTGTAAAAATTCTTCTGTCTTTAGGTCAGGGCGGTGCGAATTAGGGGTAAGGCGTTCCGGAGTGTGGCCAGGTTCTCAATCGAAATCACCTCTGTACCCTTCCGGATTCGGGTGGCTAATCCGGCTAGAACCTGTCCGGGACCTAGTTCGATCAGCAGGTCACAGCCGACTTGGTCGAGTAGATAAGCAATCGTTTCTACCCAGCGCACAGAGCCGGTGACTTGGTCAGCTAGTGTTCGCCGGATCTCCATCGGCTCTTTTACCGGAGCCGCTGTTACGTTTGCCACCACTATCGGGCCGGGATTGCGGATCGCGGCTGTTTCCAAGATCGGTATGAGCTGATCGCGCGCCGAGGCCATCAATCTGGAATGGAAAGCGCCAGCCACATTCAGGGGCACAGCTCGGCGTATGCCTTTCTCTTTGGCTAGACCAATGGCCTCCTGGATGTTGTCGGTTGCTCCCGAGAGGACGATTTGACCCGGCGAATTTAAGTTCGCCACATCGACATCGGTTTCCCGGGCAATCTCTCGGACCGCCGCTTCGTCTCCACCGACGAACGCGGCCATTGTGCCTGTGGTGGACAGACATGCTTCTTCCATTAACCGGCTTCTGGCATCCACCAGTTCTAAGCCGGTCCCGAAATCAAAGGTGTCTGCGGCAGCGTGAGCCGTAAATTCACCCAGCGAAAGACCGGCGGCGGCCTGAAACGCAAAAGCACCCAGCTCCTCTTTTAGAACTTCCAGCAGGGCGAGCCCGTGGACATAGAGCGCAACTTGGCAATTAGCAGTTTTCGTCAGTTCCTCGATCGGTCCCTCGAATGCAATCTGACTGATCGATCGTTGCAACCGGTGATCAGCCTCGGAGAAAAGGTTAGCGGCGGTTGCGTAGCTTTGGCTCAAGTCTTTGCCCATGCCAACCTGCTGAGCGCCTTGTCCTGAAAAAAGTAGTCCGATTACTCTGGGCATGGTCGAGAATGCTTTTCCTGCAGGTGTCTGTCAACGGTCACGGGACTAACCGCGAAGCGGTGTAGGTTTGGCAGCGCCACTAGAAGAAATGGAGCGCTCTATGGGACCAAATCTTTATAGCTTGTCCGGTTCGCCGCCGGGCGCCAATCCCGAACCCCATTAAAATCCGCTTCTCGTTGACTCCCGCTCCTTCAATGACATAGTTCGCCCTTACCGACCTAGGGTTACCTCTTTGTCGCGCAACTTTGGAGGGATGGTAGAGCGGTTTATTGCACCGGTCTTGAAAACCGGAGACCCGAAAGGGTCCGTGGGTTCGAATCCCACTCCCTCCGCCAACCAGATATTCACCACAAAGGCACGAAGAACACAAAGTAAGGGATCAAAGGAAGCGCATTCAAAAATTGTTTGTCTTTGTGTCCTTCGTGTCCTTGGCCGACGTAGCTAAAGGGGAAATGGGGCGAAGTCTGCTTTGTGGTGAAATTCCGTCTGTCGCTAGCCTATCGCCCCTGGCAACAAGATCCGCGCTTCGGTGAAACTCTTGCCGTCGCTCTCGACCGAGATGCTGCCTCCTATCCGGGACAATTCTCCGGCCGCTCTAAACAGCCCTAGGCCGAATGCGTCAGGATATTTTCGGATGGTAAAGAAAGGATCAAAAATCCGCGGCATTAGCTCTTTCTTTATTCCCGAGCCGTTGTCTCTGAACCGGATAAGGTAATCTCCGCCTGTGGCCGGTTCTAATTTGCAGGTGATCTTGTTTGCTCCCGCCGAGGCGGCGTTATGGCATAATTCATGGAGGATCGCGCGTAGTTTCTCTGGATCCGATTTCACGACTACCTGCTTCTTTTCCGGTTGAATCAACTGAATCGCTATTGGCGATTCTATTGCTGAGATCAAAGCCGGTAAGTCGACCGTGCTCAGGTTCACTTTACTGCCTTTGCAGGCGATCGCCGCCTCATTCAAAGTCTGGGAAAGTTGCTCGATGGCCTGCGTCATCTGATCAAGAGCCTCGCGTACGTCGCGCGGCAATTTATCGTCCATCAGCAGGAGCCCAGCGTTTCCGGTCAGGACCGTGGTTACGTTATTCAGCTTGTGGATCAGTCCCGCAAGTAATGACGAGTAATAGGGTGCAGAGTAGGGAACCTCGGTGTGGACGGGCTTTTGTTCAGATTCAGACATACGGGCTCACTTAGCGATTGCGCACAACTCTAGAGAAAAATCGATAGACGGCGCAGAATGAGTGAGCTGGCCGACCGAGATATAGTCTACTCCGGTCTCAGCAATCGCCCGAACGGTCACCAGGGAGACCCCGCCGCTGGCCTCAAATTTGAGCCCCGGCCTGCGCAAGGCAACGCACTTTCGGATTACTTCGGGACTCATGTTGTCCAATAGAATCACGTCGACCGCTTCCAGGCGAACGAATTCGCGGACTTGTTCTATCGAGTCGGCTTCAACCTCGATCAGCAGCTTCGGATGTTTGCGCCGGATTTCTTGAATTGCTGCGGGAAGATCGGGATGGGCTAGCAGATGGTTATCCTTCACCATCACGGCGTCAAACAGACCGATGCGATGGTTCCGGGCGCCCCCGGCTTTCACCGCCGCTTTTTCCAAGGCGCGCAGTCCAGGGGTGGTCTTGCGCGTATCTAAGATTTCGGCCCCGGTTCCGGCAACGGCCTCCACGAACTTCCGGGTAATGGTCGCCACTCCGGAAAGCCGTTGGATAAAGTTAAGAGCAACGCGTTCCCCGGTTAGAATTGAGCGCGTTGGTCCCGTGATTTCGAGAACCGTGTCACCGGGTTGCACTGAATCGCCATCCTTTCTTTGAGCTGTGATGGCGATTTTCGGATCGACCTGATGGTAAACCGCTCCGGCGGCCTCGATACCGGCTACGACGGCGTCTTCTTTCGCGAATATCCTAGCTTTGGACCGGTGATCCGCCGGAACTAGGAATGTGGAGGTTAGATCGCCAGGGCCGATATCTTCTACGAGCGCGTTTTGAATAGGGTCAACGGGGAATGTCACCGGGTAAGAGTAACCCGGCAAGGGAGATACTCAACCGAGGTGAGAGGTCTGGCGTTGACGTGGTTTTGGTAGGGCGAGGCTCCGGAACGACCGCGGCTTTTAACGAAGCTGCTGACGTTTGCGAATCTCATGGCCGTGCTAGACTAATGCGCTTGCCGAGCCGCGGGTCTGCCGTGTCGCTCGTCTCTACATTTTCGCGAGAATCAGTTGCGGGCATTACTCGAACCGTCTTCACCATGCCACATGATAGAACCGCGGCTCGGCGAGCACGTGGTGTAACCAGACGCTGGGTTTGGGCACCCCAGGCGGCTTCGTTAACACCTTAGAGCCATTCGGGAGCCTCGCCCCACCAAACATCGGGTTTTGGGCTAGCCGCGAGGGAAGTCGGATAAAATATAAAACTCTAAAATATTCTGTTGCCTAATTTGATTAAGAAACATAATATGCTCGTGTTATGAAAAACTACGATCTCAAGAGTGTTCCGTGGACCCGCTGGTGGGTACGGCTATGGCTGGCGAGCACGTCGTTAACCTTGTTGGTCAGCCCAGCCCAGGCCCAAACATCCGGTGGAACTTCGATTGGTGGGTATGTCTCGCAACTTGTGCAGGGACTGAACCTGATAACTGCGTTCGGTTTTATCGCCGGATGCACCATGGTGATCGGTGGCTTCCTTAATGCCCGGCGGGATGAAAACTGGAAGATGACGGTAATTTATGGAGTTGGGGTCGCAGGAGCAGTCGCTCTGATGAAGGCGATGTTCGGTTTGTTTGCTGGGACCAACAGCAGCTCGCAATACATCGGTCAATTTTAAACTGGTGCGTCGATCAATTCCTGCTCAGGAACTGCAATTATGAAAAGGCGCCCCGTAAAGCTGGTTTGTGGAACTACCTGATCGCCGAACGCCAAACGCGAAACGCAAACTCAGGCTATGGAAGAGGGACTAATCTATACTGATAGCCGGCCGCGAGCCAAATCGACGGGTCATGCCTTTGGGTTCGAAGGTAATCTGGGAATGGTCCTGATCGTGGCGGCTATGGTTTCCGTCTTCATCCTGACCATGCTGTTTCATGCAAACAATCCTTTGCCAATCCCAGCAAAGTTCATGGTTGCGGCCCTGCCGACTCTGTTAGTCGGGGCTTACCTTATGATATTTCGTCACCGGCGGCCGCCGCGTTACGACCTGGACCTGTTAACTACACTGGTAAACGGCCGTTCCTTTCACGCTGCTAAACGTCAGCCCTTACACCCGATCCGGCACGCCCATGATTGATGCAATGATAGATGCATGCACCGGCATCGTCGATTTCGCTTCCGGTGGAAAAGGGAAACGCAGCAGCCGTGTCTCCCGGCTTGGTATGCCAAACGGTTTCTTTATTAACAATCTGATCTGGTTCGGAGATGGTGTCTCGCGAAAGACCGCCATCTCCCGGGGGTTCACCGTCGAGCCGGGCGAAATCAATGCGTTTAGCGTCCGCCAATTAAACGCGTTGCACGAGAAACTCCGGATCGTGCTAGGGATGCTCGGACAAGAGTACCATCTCCAAGTCCAGTGGAGTATCGATAGCGACTACCGACGAGAACTTGAGCAATATCACCAAGAGACACTAGAACTTCGCCGCCGCGCCCCGGTCGACGGGAGGTTCGGGGTGTTCGTTCGAGCCGAGCGGTACGAACGGTATTTAGCGGCCATGCAAGAGGGTCGTCTTCGGCGTGAACGACTGAATCTGTTCTTTACTAGAGTGATCGATACGAAGGTCCCGATGGCCGGTGGATCAGCCATGGCTGACTATTTCGACGCGCTCTCCAAGAAGGAAGCACTTTCGCTTCAAGACTTCGCGATGGGCGCGTTGAGTCGTCTGTTCTCGGATTGCCGGATCATTCCGATGCAGGATCAGGACCACTTCCTCTTCTACTACCGGCTGCTTAATCCGAACCTGCAAATGGGGGTGACGGACCCAATGGAACTGTTCGACCCCAGCGTATCGATTCAAAAGAACTGTCTCCACACTGATGGCGCCGGAGTGTCGGGCTTGCCGGGAGTGTCATTGTGTTTCGATGGGTTCTATCACGCCATCTTTGCGGTTCGCCAATGGCCCCGTCGAACGTTCCCAGGAATTATTTCCGCTCTGACTAGCATGGGATTTCAGGAGTACGCCATCACGATGAACATTTATCCGAAGGCAGTCGATAAAGTCATCGAAAAGGAAGAACGTCATATCCAGCGTTTGCAAATCGATGCCGCCTCTGAGCGTAAACAATCGTTAGCGACGGACCTAGAAGCCAAGCAAGACAAGGTCACTGAGCTGCAGCAAGGTAAAGTCATTCCGTTGGGATGTTTGTATGTTGTCCGGCTTTGGCACCGCTCAGCGGACGTTTTATCGGCGAGATGCGCTTCTCTGCGGAACGCATTCACCGCGATGGGTGGCGCGATTGCTCATCACGCCACTATCCCTGAAAACGCGCGTCAGCTTTTTTATCAGACGTGGCCCGGCTGGACCTACGGACGTTACCGGGCATTCGATTTGCCGGCAGAAGACGCTTATCTGGCCGATCTGATTCCTTGGTCTGCCACTTTCACCGGTCATCTGAAGGACGCAGAAGCAATTTATAACGGCGCGCGCGGAAACCTGGTTGGGATTCGGACCCGGATCGGCAACACGCCGCAACATGGTGTTCTCTTTGGAATGACCGGCGCAGGCAAATCGGTCATCGTAAGTGATCTGCTTGCCCAGATCGGGCATCGGTTTGGATTCCGGCTCATAGTGGAAGAAGGCCTTTCTCATGGGGTCATGACTCAGACCTCAGGCTGCGAGCCGGTGATAATCAGTCAAAATGGGGGCCTAACCATAAACTACCTCGATACTCATGGCTCGCCCTTGTCACCAATGCACCTCGCGTTCAGCGCCGGACTCTGCATGCTCTTTTGCGGAAATGAAGGTCTCGATGCCGAGCGGCGCGCGTTACGCCAGGCGATGATCGTGGAGGGCCTGCAACAACTCTACACCGACTCGTTTACGGATTGGAGCGTTGCTAATGAAGGAGCTGCTGAAGAGTTACGCTGGTTAGCTTGTGCCATCGACAAGTATCTAAGGACGCGCATGAAAGGCTCGCATTTCGGCTTCGACGACGCTTTTGCCGCGTTTCGCGATTGGCAGCAACGAAACCCGGATGAAGCCGGCTCCTTCGTTGAGGAACTCGGTGAACAGACTGTCGCTGAATTCGCCAAGAACCGAGCGACTGAAAGGTTGGTCCGAGATTTAGCTTTTGCGGGCTTATCATCTGCGCAGTTTCCCACCCACAGCGCGCTCGTGGAACAGTTGCTTTACAACCCGAGGGGCGGCCCGAGAGAGAAAGAAGAGTCTGACCGGGTTGGGAAACTGTTGCGAGGGTGGAGCCGAGACGGAGAGAAGGGTTGTTTGTTCGATGGGGTCAGCAATATCCGCATCGATGGCCGGGTGGCTCATTTCGAGCTGGGCCAAATCCCAGAGCATGCGGTCGAGCTAAAAGCCGCCGCTAATTTTTTGGTCGCGAATTATGGTCGGCAGAAGATCATTTCCATGCCGAGGTCAGTCCCGAAGATCGCCATCTTCGAAGAAGCCGCGCGGACGCTCGATATTCCCGGAGGTACAAAGATGATCCAGGAATACTACCGCCAGATGCGGAAGTTCGGGTGCAACATCCTGGCCGTCGTTCAGCAATACGACATCATCAAAGATTCGGCCGTAAGAGGCGCGATGATTGGTAACTCCAAAATGTTCATGATCACGGCTCAACAGAGTCGGGAAGACGTTAAAGAGATTGGCGAAGCGCTCAGCCTCTCCCCTAAAACCATGGAGACGATTAATAACTATCCGTTACCGGAGCTCATGGACCCGAGGGAACGCTTTAGCGCCTTTACCTACGTGGCCAATGATCGGCTGCGCCGGTTAGTTGGAACGGTGAAAAATGTTGCTTCCCGCGAGCTACTTTATGCGGCCTCGAGCGACAACGAGACGTTCGATCGACGCAAGACAGCGCTTTCTCAGTACCGCGACATTGTCACTGGGATCATTGAAGAATCAGGAGCGATCGCTTGTGCCAAGGAGGAATCTGCTACTGAGCCAATCTTATGAAGCGTCTTGGTCTTTTAATCAGTTTAATTCTAGCTGGTTGTACTGTCGGTCCGACAGCGCCGAAAGGCCAACTAACAATGCAAGGAAGCGGTTCCGAGGCCCTAACCAACCAGGGAGATCCATTGATGGGGGCCGGGGACGACGTGCGTAAGGTGCCGATCGATTTCGCCAAAGGCTACGCGAAAGGCATTTCTGACGAAGTGAAGCGGAATTACTGGGCGCAACAAGAAAGCCAGCGAACCAGTAAAACCGATACCGAGGGAGAAATGAAATACTACAATGCCACCATCCCGGAACATCAAGATCCGGACGGGGTAATTCGTGTGCAACGTGATGTGGTTATTCCGATCATCGAATAGACATGAAAACCATTCTGAAGTTTTTGTTAGTGCTCGTGTTGGCTGCTCCCGGAACATACTCCGCACACGCCGGAGGGATTCCCGTGTATGACGCGATTAATACCGCGGAAAACGTCATTCAGCAGGTGGTCGATCGCGTAGTACAGGCAGCACAGCATGCGGAGGACATCGCGAAGTACGCGCAGATGTTGGAGAACCAGACACAACAGATCGCCCAGCTGACAACCATGATCAGTCAGAATGTTCAGGCACTCGAGCGGTTAGGGAATCCGCAGACCTACATTAACATGTTGTCGCTCAACGCCATCTTGGCTGATATCCAGCGAACCATGAACGGAGTAGGAACTACCGTCGCCGGGTTCCAGCAAACCGCTAATGGGTTTATGGCCCTGAAGTATACTGCCAACGGACTGTACCAAGATCTCAGCCAACTAAAAGATCAGTTCGGTAATCCTATTCAGTTTCAGCCCAACAATTTCACGAAGTTCGCCATGGTGCAGAACATGTATCAGTCATTTAATACCGAAATGACGCAAGCGAATCAGGCTCTGGCGAGCTTGCTCCAGCAGAAACAGCAGATATTACAGCAATTGAATTCTGCGAGTTCGTTGATCGAGACTGAAAAGCTGAAATCGCAGCTGCAGGCAGTCGAGGCCAACATCAACAACGCGACGGCGCGATTAAACATGTACTCGCAGAAGATAACAGTCCAACACATGGCTAACCAAAACGACGCGGCCCGAGTACAAGAGGCCCAGAGAGAACAGTGGCAACAACAGGCGCTGGCGGACGACATGTTAATGCAAACGGCAGCCAAGAAGATGTTTGCGCCGGCTAACGAATAGAAATTTCGCCCTATGCCCACTTCATTAGCATCGATGCTGTCTTCTGTGTCCTCCTTCGCGAACGGCCTAACCGCTATCGTGACCGGAATGCAAAAAGTTGCTGACCAGATCGAGCCGATTTTTCTGTGCGTGGCGTTTGTGCTCTTGGTCTTCGGGACGATGCGCGGGTTTATGCAAAACGATCTCCGGCACTTTTTCGCAAACCTTGTGCGAGTGGTCGTGCTGGTGTCACTGATCGGGAATTGGACACTTGTCGCCGGGATAGTGACCAACGCTGTAAACTCAGCTTGCAGCGTGCAGATCTCGGCGAATTTTGGCGTTCTCACGAACAATCAGCCGATGACGACCAGCGCCAGGATGGACATTGGTCAACTGACAAAAATACTTGAGTCTAAGGCTTCGGGCTCGTTAACAGCGATGGTTCAAGGTCAGACCACACAGCCCGAAAATATACAGACCCAATCGGCCAACGGACTGCAGCAGTTTTTGAATTGGTTAAACCCGGTGGGCCAAGTGCAACAAGCCGGCCAAGCAGCGTGGCAAAGTGCTCTATCGACGGTGACGCACGCATTGTGTGCAGTTCTGTATACCGTGTTCTTACTCGCTCTCCTGCTTTGCGAGTTAATCGTAGTTTTGATGGAGGTGCTACAGAATTGCGTTCTCGTTTTCCTGGGCTTGTATGTACCGATCGGTTTTGCTGAGTTTTCAATCCCCAGTCTGCGCGGACAAGCAGAGGCATTTTTCAAAACCTATATCGGTATCCAATGTTGGCCAATTGGCTGGGTTTTTGTTAACGTCGTAACGATTGCTCTTTGCCAGAATTTGATCGCGCCGAACCAGGAAAACCTCGGCCAGTTGCTCATAGCTATTCTTTGGTGCGTTCCGGTTCTCATTTGGGTGGTGATTGGCCATATTCTGGCGCCGTTCTACACCCAAAAGATAGTGGTCCGCGGTGGAGCAGAGTTGCAGGGGTTTGTCGGTGCAATGATCTCTGCAGTTGGCGGAACCACTGGTTCAGTTTACGGAACCGGTTTCTCGCTTGGGCGTTGGGGGGCACAGAAGCTCAACCATATGGGCCCTCCGAAAGGAAATGACGGTGACCGCAGGCACTCCAATGCTAGATCCGCTTACGATAATCGCGCTGTAGCGAACGGGTCGACCGAGGAGCACGGGTTTGGCGCTGAGAATCTGTCTAGCGATGGCATAGCGGGGAAAAATACGAACAATTGGGCGGAGCCTAACGTGAAGGGGGCTTTGCCAGGAGCGATGCGCCTAGGGGTCAAAGGCGTTGGGAAGCTGTGGGATGCAGGTGAGTTCGGGGTGAAGACGGCGGGCAGTATGGCTAACACCCTGGGCGCCTTGGTAGCAGACGCGAGTGGCAACCGAATTGGGCCGGAGGGAAGACTGTCTTTTCCTCGATTTCCAGGAAGTAAACAGAACCGGTCTTCTCGGCGTGCGGCCGGCTACGTGATTTACGAAGACTCTCAAAACTAGGATCGACTAGCTCGTAGCTGCCCCGGCCGTAGTCCATCGGCGGCGGAGGAGAGCCTCGATTCGCGAATAGTATGGCAGGCAGGATTGATAACGGCGAGTCAGTGACAGCGCCATCGGCGGATCTCCAGGCAAACGGGCCTGTGAGTGCGCGCTCAGATTTGAACGGTGTTGTGGATGGACGAGACGAGTCCTTGCACGAAACCGAGGTAAGCCGCGATCCTCGAGTTGAGGTTGCAATGCAACGTAATCATGTGGCAAATCGTTTGGCCGCTGCCAATCGAACGACTCGGCTGCTCTGGTTCGCTCTGGTCCTGTCCCTTCTCGCTCACGTCGTTGTGCCGATCTATCTGGTTACGGCGATGACGAAACCCGAAAAGGTCGCCCTTTTGGACGGTACCGAGTCGCTGATTATTGCTCCCTTGGTGCCGGTGGAACAGAGCGATGAGATCTTGAATACGGTTTCCTATTGGGCTGCTAAGTCCTTCCTCGATAGGGGTCCACAAGGGTTCGATTCGGCGGACACCCTTAACCGGGTCTTTCTGCCGGAGGCTGCCGAGAAGGCGAAAAACGAGTTCAAAGGGTTAGCCGACGAATTTAAGAAAAAAAGCATTCATCAAAAGTTGGAGATTGCCAGGATCGACCTGCAGCGAATCGGGGGTGGTGTTGTGATGAGTCGCGTGATTGGGCAAATCTTGACCCAGGCACAGATCGGTGACCAACAGGTAGATCAACCACAACCGATTGCCCTAAATCTCAAGCTAGTGCGCAATCCTTATATAGGGCGAAATCAACGGTATCCCTTTGCTGTCGTCGACTATGCGCTCGGACAGCCGGAGCCATTAAGCGTACAAACTACTGAAAACAAATAGTATGCGATTGATTCTAGCGATAATCGGCGGAGTAATTCCGCTGTTGGCCTTTGCAGACGATACTCTGTCGTCAAGGGTAGTTCGTCTAAATCTGAGCCAGGACCAGCCTGCCGAGATCAGGCTCGGCACTCACGGAATCACCACGATCGAGTTTCCCGAGAAAATCGAGGCTTTGGACGGGTTCGGTTTTAGCTCTAATCCGGCCCCCGACGGTCCCGATTTATTTCAAATTTCGTTTAACAAAGGGACCAACTTTCTATCCTTAAAAGCGGTCCGCACTGGAGTAGAAGGTAATTTGACCGTCGTCCTGGGAGGCAAGGTTTACGCCTTATATTGTAAAGAGGCGGCCGATCCTTGTTTCGTGGTTATTTTCCGCGAGGGCGAAGGAGGACATTCCGGGGATGCAGCAGGTCACACTCCACAGCAAACCGTCAGACAGGTCTCCCCGGCCCGTTTGTTGGGTTTCTTGGACAAAGTGAAGGCCTTTCCAACGCTGAAAGTTAGTGCCCCCGAAGTCTACCAAAACATGGATGTGGCTGAGCCTAACACGAATTCCGGAGCGAATGGAATCGAAGTCAATGTGAAGCGAGTTATCAGAGATGACGCTTTGGATTCGCTTGGTTTCGAGATTCAACTCGCTAACCGAACGGACAAAGATTTCTTTTATGACCCTGAGGGATTTGGAGTCCGGGTAGGGAATGATGTGTACCAGCAATCGGTTTCGGATGCAGGCGGTTTAATCCCTGCCGGGAAAGCTCAAACCGCATTCTTTATTGTAACGGGAAGCGCTATGGGTGGTAGAAATGATCTCGCAGTAACCAATAAATTTGAAGTGGTTATCCGTCAGGTCCAAGGGGAAGGCGATCCTAAGAAACGGGCCGCCACCGAATGGCAAGAACCGCCAGGCACATTGCCGACGGCAGACTCTGGTACGAGCAATTCGTCTGGCGATCAAGGCAGTGGCCACCCGAAGTCGGGAAAGAAAACTCCACATCGGCTTCACAAGGAATTAAAGAACTCGCCGGAACCTACTCCGTCGCCGGCGGCCAACCAAGTCGCTCAGCATGCTGAATAGAAAGACAATTTCGGTAACGTTAGTCGCCCTGGTCTCAATAGTGGGAACCTTTCTCTACACCATGTGGCAAGGCAATGGCCCGACCAGAATTGCGAATCGGCAGGCCCAGGTTGCCAAAGATTTGGTGAAGGTTACCGAGCCGATGACCAGCTCGCTGCGAAATTTCAACCCAGTCGCGCCTTCGCAAATTAGGTCGCGCAGAGAATTGCCGGCTCCGGTTCAGGTTTCGCTCCCGCGCTCAGTTGACGAGCCGGCCAAGGCGGCAGCTACACGATCTTTAACCATTTTTGCGGCCGAGGAGCAGCCTGACAAACCTCGTCCCGGTATTGGCGGCGACTACGCTCCGGCATTTCGCCTGGTTAAATGCCAACTGGTTAATACAGTCGATTCGGGTAATCTCTCGACCCCGGTGATTGGGTTGGTGACACAGGACCTTTGTTGGAACGGCAAGACGATCGTTCGAGCCAATTCCGAAGTACATAGTGTTGCCAGCATCGATACAGTTAGAGAACGCATTGCTAGCCAGGGTGAGTTCACCTTTGTATTAAACGAAGCGGACGGCAAAGGCCGGGAGTTGGTGGTGCGCGGCATCGCCCTCGACATGGAAAAGGACGATCAATTTGATACTTATGGTATCACCGATGGTAGCGCGGGTTTGAGAGGCGACGTGATCAGAACGGCTAATAACGACGTGATCAAGTTGTACGCGGCTTCGCTGATAAGCGGGATTGCCGGGGCCTTTTCCACCGGTAGTTCCAGCGTTCTTGGGAACCGCGTTTATACTAACGGAAGCTCGATCGGTCTTAGCGCTCTTCAGGGTGGGGTAATCAATCCTGCGTCAGGCGCGACTCAGAGTGTGCTGGATCGATACGCCGATCAAATCGCTCAGACCATCGAACGGGATGGATTCTTTGTCCGAGTTCCGGCTGGGAAACAGTATTATGTTTACTGCACGGAAGCGATTGATCTGAGCAAAGCGAAAGTGGGCGGAGACGATGAGCGGGAGGCGCGCCGCTTGGCTGATCTGGCTCAGAAAGCTCAGGAACAGGTTCGCAAGGCATTGCCTACGGACGCGGCTAATTTGCTGAACCCGCTGCTGCCTGCATTTGGCTCGACAAATCAAAACATTAAATAAGATGTATGTATAGAAATCTCGCATTTCCTTTTATGCTCACTTCCATGCTCCTGGCAGGGTGTGCAGAACCTGAACCTGAAGTGATGGTTCTTCCGCCAAGTCATCGATTGACCCAACCGGACTCTGCTTCCAGAACTCTCACGCCAACGGGTCCGATCGGCACCGTTGCCAACGTGCGGCAATCGGAGCAAGTAAAAGTCTATGGAGTGAATCGGTATGTCGATCCGGGGGATCCGCGGATCATGCATGAACGGCACGCGATCTACCGCGTCGAACAGAAACCGGCTTGGGTCACTCGGTCCAAGAATCAATCCAGTGAAATTTTATTAGGACCGATCCTTGGTCTTCATCGGCCCGAATATGCACCCGAACCATTACCCGGAGAAACCGCTCGAGACCTGGCAGAAGCCAAACGTGGGGTACAAGACGCCAATAAAGACATGCAATCGATGCGAGAGGGGCAGCAAAAGCTTGCGAGCAACGTCCAATCTTTAGCTGAGCAGACGTTAGACGGACAGCGCAAACTAACGACGGCGGTCGGCCTCTTAAACGAGCGGGTGAAAAAATTGGAAAGTCAACCGGCGCCCAACCCGACTCCGGCCACGGATAATAATAATGTTAGAAACGACACGGCAGGAGTAGTGGTGCGGCCGGGGAACTGAGGAGGTAGAGGTGAGAGGTGAGAGGTGAGAGGTGAAAGGTGATTGGTGATTGGTGATTGGTGATTGGTGGGGCGAGGCTCCCGCATGTCACCTAATAGCAGCGGAGAAATGTGCGTATGCTGCCACCGCCTGTTGCTGGGCCGAAGCGAGCGCCGAGCCGTGGTCTATCATGTGTATCGCCATCTCATCCTGGTTAAAGGAATGGAACTAACATGCAGGCAACCCGCGATCGGTTTAGCGGATCTACCGAGGATTCTTGAGGAGAGGATCATTGGTCAGCGGTTTGCCTTAGCTCGCATATCTCGAGCGGTGCAAGCGGCCGAGTTGGGGTTGAACGACACCGGCGTCAGACCAAAAGGCAGCTTTCTTTTGCTTGGGCCGACCGGAGTCGGCAAGACGGAATCGGCTAAGTGCTTCACCGAGGCGCTGTTTGGCTCAAAAGAGAGGCTAGAGATGATTTTTATGAATGAATACTCTTCTGACCAGCGTCTGGCTGAATTTTTTGGTCGTGCGGAGATGGCCATTCGCAGGCATCCGCAGGGAACCACCCTGCTGTTCGACGAAATCGAAAAGGGGCATCCTCGGACCATTGATGTGCTGCTTTCCCTGCTTGAAGAGGGAGTATTAACGACCCCTTCCGGGGAAAAGCTGAAGGTGAGCCGGTTCTACGTCGTTCTAACTAGCAATCTTGGTAGCGGTGATCTGGCAAAAATGGAGAACGCTCCTTATGCAACCATGGAGCGGGTTGCACTCGATGTCGCCGCACAGTCATTGCGCCCGGAACTATTCGCCAGAATTTCCGAGCGAATCGTGTTTCGTCCGCTGGATCTCGAAACCCAGAAGCTGATTTTGTACAACTTTATTAATCGAAAATTGGAAGTGCTGTCGATTTTCTTCGGGACGGCGCTTGCGATCGATGGAGGACCGGCTACAGCGTTTCTGCTTCGAGTAGGCTACAGCAAGGCTTTTGGCGCCCGGATGTTGCGGCAGGAGGTGGATCGACAGTTCAATTCGGCCAGCTTGCCCTGGGCTCTTTCGGGCCGAGCGCCTGAGCGTGGGGTCTTCCGGTATGATCCGGCTGGAGGCTGTCTGGTATTGGAGTAGCAGTGCACCACTTTTGGTAGGGCGAGGCTCCCGGCAAGTTTCCTGATTTCGCCCGGAGAGACAGACGTTTGCTACCACAGTTCGCCTTACTCCCGACCGACCGCCGAGCCGTAGTCTATCGGGTATCTATCCTGATGATCTCAAAACGGCCTGACGGCATCCCAAAATAGCGGTGTCATTGAGCAGGGTGGTGCACCATAGACCCGCGGCTCGGCGGTGTTTTCCACGCAACAGTGCTTAGAGGCGGCACACGCGAGTCTCCTTGGGCGCATCGGTTGAACGTTCAGGAGCCTCGGCCTACCAAAAAGCCTCTCATGCGGGATGCAACCCGGGGTTGAATCCTGCGACCGGTAGCGGGTATCTTTCCCCAGTCAAATGAGTGAATCCTCCGTTCCAATTCGATCCAGCGGTTTCCGTCGCCTTATCACCACCGCGTGCGGTTTGGCGATCGCCATCGCTGTTTACTATATATTGAGTCTGGGCCGGCATTTTTTCGTCCCGCTGATTATCTCGTTTCTCGCCGTCTACCTGGTTGATATTCTCAGCCGTCTCGTGGGCCGGGTTCGGATTGCCGGACACAAAATTCCGAAACTGCTAACGGTGATTCTTTCGTTCGTCTTGATTTTCGGCGTGGGTTCAGCCTTGACGTCGATCGTCGCTAACAATGCTTTTCATGTGGCGGCAGCGGCTCCTAAATATCAAGCTCGACTGTTACAACTGCAGACCGAGGTTTTCAGCCACTTTGGCCTGGACGAACCTCCGGAAATGCTTGGGGTATTCCGGTCACTAGACCTGAAAGGATTGTTCACCGATCTAGCCCGATCCGTCGCCGATGTGCTGGAAAGCACTGTTTTGGTCTTCATCTATTCGTTGTTTATCTTGATCGAACTAAGGTTCCTACCCGCTAAGCTAACCGCCTTGTTTCCGAACCGGTCACGCCGGCAACATGTGTTGCAGATGATGCAGCGCATCGATCGAGATATTCATACCTATCTTGGGGTTAAGACCGCCGTGAGTCTAACCACCGCGATCTTAGCGTACATTCTGATGCGGATCGTCGGTCTGGATTTCGCCGAGTTTTGGGCGCTCCTTATCTTTATTCTTCATTTCATCCCGACCATTGGGGTCATCGTTGCAACCGTTTTGCCCACCTTATTGGCCGCGGTTCAGTTCGATCATATTGGTCCCTGCTTGGCCATTGGCATCGGCATCACCGCGATCGCGATGTTCATGGGAAACATCGTGGAACCAAATATTATGGGCGAGACCCTCAATCTCAGTCCGTTGACGGTCATTATCGCCTTGATCTTGTGGGGAACAGTTTGGGGTATCGTGGGAGCGTTTCTTTGCGTTCCTCTTACGGTGGTCCTCGTGATTATCCTGTCTAACTTTAGAGCGACGCGTTGGGTCTCTGTCCTACTATCTAAGACCGGCAAAATCCACTTGGGGGACCCGCCGACGAATCTAGGCGGCACGATGATTTCCGACTCGGCTGAAGAAATGTGAAATTTCTTCCCATTCGATCGCAGTCTGGCGGCCTCCATCGAACTCCTGCATGATCCAACGGTTAGCTTTCAACAGTGCTCGATCGTTCTTTTCTAGCTGCCGGTGGAGGTGTTGATTTACCACGAAGATCAGACCGGCAAGCCCCGAATCTTTGGTCAATGACACTTCTAAAGGCCGGCCGATCAGCGAGGGAACATCGAATGGTGCGTACATGGGCCAGAACTTGTTGAGGCCATCGGCATGGATTCCTGCTCGGGTCCGGTGGGCGTCGCGACCGTATAAAGGGTATTTTTCACTGACCGGTTGATCGAGGTCTGCGTACAGATCGACTAAACGATTGAGTTTCTGAAAATTGGGTTGTCGGTTGGGGAAATATCCCATCCCGATCAAATGTAACAGAATCAGTTCCAAAGGGGCATTGCCGGTCCTTTCACCTTTCCCGAGACAGGTACCGTTGATGGCGCTGCAACCTGATCGAATCGCTGCCAGTGAATTAGCCAGTACCAATCCGGTATCGTTGTGAGGGTGAAATTCGAGGTTTCGAGACTCAAGCCCGATCCGTTGTAGTTCCTTGATGAGGCCGGGCACGCTGCGGGGGAGCGGCACGTCGTCGTAGGGAAGTCCGAGCCCTAAAGTGTCGCAGACGCGGAACTTCGGGCAAAGCCCTGGCGGGTAGTTGGAAGCAATTTTCATTACCGCTTCAACAAAGCTAAGCAAGAAAGCCGGAGCCGATCGGGTAGCGTCTTCGAGGTGGAGACGAGGACGAATCCCGGCATCTAAAGTCATATTGACAGCGTCGAGATACTTTGATGCGGCGGATCGCCTGCCGGCCGGTTGGAATTTATGAAAGACGTGGTAGTCGGATATCGATGCGAGCAGGCCGGACTCGGCGATGCCTAACTTCTTAATGAGAGCGACGTCTGTCGTAGAGGCGCGTATCCAGGTGGTCGGCTCGATCGGAGCTCCGCCGGCGTATTGCTCTTGAATCGCTTCCAAGGCGGAGAGGTCTTGCGGCCGGTAGACGAAGAATTCCGCTTGGCGGATCGCGCCGGATTGGCCGGTAAAATCGCAAAGGATTTGGTAGACCGCGACACTCTGTTTAGACGTGAAAGGTAATCCGCCTTGTTGACCGTCTCGATGACTAGTCTCTGTGGTCCAGGCTTGTGCCGGTAGGCCGGATGGCAAATTCGACCAGCCGTAGTTTGGGAAAGCGTCCTTTGGGAAATAGGTCTCGAAATAATCGGGCCCGGCATCCAAAACCGGGAGAGACATTGAATCGCTCATGCGATCAGCATGAGAACGGGTTTGTCATGCCGTCAATGTTGATTGATGAATCAATATGACCCGCTCAACGGAGGCGTGCGCTCCGTTGGATCCCAAAAATCAAACCGGAGATTTACAATGCGGAAAGGACACAAAGACTGAGGGCATGAATCTGATTTTTAGTTTCTGTCTTCGTGTCCTTTGTGATCTTTCCGTATTGTGGACCTTTTTTCTGTGATCAGAGGAATACTGTGAAACCGCGGGTGGATAAATAACAATTCGGATGAGCAGGAGCTCATCCCTACCGTATGAATATTCTGCTCACTTCTGCTGAAGCCACCCGCTATCTGGGTGTGTCGCGGCAGACATTGTATGCTTATGTCAGTCGCGGTTGGGTCCGCTCCGAAGCGGGGGAAAGTGCGCGCTCTCGTCGATACAATCGGTTGGATTTGGAACGGCTCCGGCAACGGAAAGAAGTCCGGAGTGAGCCAGCAAGAAAGCTAACCACGGCTTTGTCTTGGGGTGTGCCGCTGTTGGAAACAGAACTGACCTTGATTGATGAAGGTCAGCTTTATTATCGAGGCCGTAATGCAATCGAGCTGGCGCGATCCGAACGGTTCTCCAGCGTGATAAAATGGTTTTGGAACCAGGATCAACCTTTCCAACTGTTTACAGACGCGACCGGATTTAAGAACCTGCGGCCTCGTTCGCTGCCGCTGGGAGAGTTTCAGCGATGTCTACTAGAGTTGAGCGACCGGGATGTCGGTGGATATGACCTTAGCCCGCCCAATGCATTGTCGACGGGATGGCGAATCCTCGAGCTATTCCTACAGTGTCTTGTCCGGCGTTCTGATGTGCGATTGGAGGACGCGGCCGAACAATTGCAGAAAGCATGGGCCCCCAAGAGTCCAGATTTGATCGGCTTACTCAACGCCGCCTTAATCTTGTGTATGGATCACGAGCTGAACGCCTCATCGTTCACGGCACGGGTTGTAGCCTCAGCGGAAAGCAGCCTTTACGAAGTTGTCCTAGCAGGACTCTGTGCTTTGAGAGGTCATCGCCATGGCGGAATGAGCCTGCTTTGCTATCAGTTAATGACCGAACTGGAGAGCACTAATACTTTACGGGCGACATTGGTAGAGTGGCAAAGAGAGAAAGGATTTGTTCCAGGATTCGGCCACCCCCTCTACCCAACAGGTGATGTCCGGGCTAAGGCGCTCTTGCAGATGCTAAAGAAAACGAGGGTGGGACAATCTCAAGCGAAGCTAGTCGCCCAAGCCGTTCAAGTGCTCCGAAAACCGGCAACGATTGATCTGGTGCTGGCCGCTTTGGCTAGGGCGTATTGTCTGCCAGCTAGTTCACCATTCACAGTTTTTGCCCTTGGCCGGATCGCTGGTTGGATAGGACATGCTATCGAGCAACACCGCCAAGGTGGATTAATCCGTCCTCGAGCGCGGTACATTGGGCGGATGCCGGGCTGATTTGCCTTGTGCTCGTCAGGAGCTAGGAGGTAGAATCCAGGATCTAGGAGATCGGTCGTCGTGCTCGTACTCGTCCTCGTCCTCGAAATGGTAGGGCGAAGCTCCCGAACCACCCAGAGACGTCGGCGAAGAGCTGGCCGCTAGAACGTAGTTTTGCGTTTTTAGGCTGGAAAACTTTCCGAGCTGGGGTCTAAGCGCAGCACC
>DASUWQ010000054.1:0-3324 GCA_036378375.1 Chthoniobacterales bacterium | reverse complement strand
GTGGCGGATCCGTTCGAGGTGCAGATTCTTCCGATCCAACTGATTTTGGCTGGCCCATTGGGCGGCAGCAACGATCAGGCTGGAGACTTGTTCGGCGGTCAGTTTCTCGGTGTTGATGATGATATCGAAATCGCTGCGATCGTTGCTATCGATTCCGTAGAGCTGCAGGTATCGTTTCCGATTCTGCTCATCTCTTTGCAGCGTGCGGTACAACACAGACTCGTAGGTCAACCCTTTGTCGACCTCGCGACGAAAGATGCGCTTGGCCCGCTCTTCCAGTGAGGCCTGTAACCAGACACGGAGATCGGCATTGACTAGCCAGGCGGCCAGACGCGATCCGACAATCACCTTCGGTTGAAGCGAGAGCCGGATCTGGTTCAAGTCGGTCAGGTAATCGTAAGTTCGATTCTGCTGCGATCGCTCGTGAATTTCTTCAAAGCTGATTCCAATATCGGCGGCCAAATCCCGGAAGGTATAATTCACGACCTTGAGGCCCAAGGTCCGGCCGACGTTCATCGTCGCCGTAGTATTGCCGCAACCACTTAAGCTCGAGACCGCAATCCTTAATGCCTTTGAATCCGGATACACGCCATTAAACTTTCCGATTTTTCAGAAACCATTCGTACATCGATTCGATCCCTTCACGCAGAGGGATCTTCGCTTGCCAGCCCTGCTTGGTGAGCTTGCTCACATCTAGAAGCTTACGCGGTGTTCCGTCCGGCTTGGTACTATCAAATTCCAGCATCCCGGTAAACCCAACTACGTCACAGACTAACTCCGCCAGCTCCCGAATCGTCACATCCCGGCCACAGCCAACATTAATGATTTCTGGAGAATCATAATGCTCAATCAGAAAAGCGACCGCGTCCGCCAAATCCTCGCTATGCAAAAATTCGCGCCGCGGAGTACCGGTCCCCCAAACAACGATACTGGCTTTGCCCGAGACCTTGGCCTCGTGCGCCTTCCTAAGCAAGGCTGCCAGGACATGTGAGTTCTGAAGGTCGAAGTTGTCGTTCGGGCCGTAGATGTTTGTCGGCATCACGGAAATAAAGTTCGCACCGTATTGACGCGCATACGCTTGGCAGAGTTTGATCCCCGCTATCTTAGCCAATGCGTAGGGTTCGTTGGTAACCTCAAGCGGACCGGTTAGCAGGGCGTCTTCCGAGATCGGTTGGGGTGCCAGTCGCGGATAAATGCACGAGCTTCCCAAAAAGACCAGTTTTTTGACACCAGTCAGAAAGCTGGCCGCAATGAGAGTGTTTTGGATTTGCAGGTTTTCCAATAGGAACTCAACGGGAAACTGGAAATTTGCCTGAATCCCGCCCACTTTAGCTGCCGCTATCACGACCACTTCAGGCTTGGCCGCTTTTAGAAAATGTTCGACCCCCTGGCGGTCGCGTAGATCCAGCTCTTTACTGGTTTTAGTCAGCAGCTCGAGGCCCGGCTTGTGCTCGAGGTGGCGCAGGATCGCGCTTCCTACCAAGCCTCGATGGCCAGCGACAAAAACGGAGCGAAATCGCATGAGGCAGCTTAGCTAACGCGATTTCTCCGGCTGGTCAACCAACGGTAGAAGGAGCCAGGAGCTAGAATCTAGGTTCTAGCTCCTGGCTCCTTCTTCGGATTCGACAAGGCCGTTAGGCCGAGTTTCTTATACCCCATCTTAATGGTAAGTTTAAAGAGTCTATGAACTTTCAGTTCGATCCAATCGAGGAAGTGCTGGATGCCCTGCGGGAGGGTAAGCCGGTGATTGTGACCGATGACGCGCAGCGCGAAAACGAGGGCGATCTCATTCTGGCAGCCGAGAAGGCTACTCCGGAAACGATCAGTTTCATGATTCGCTATACCTCGGGGGTAATTTGTGTCCCGATGGAAGGTTCCGCTCTCGACCGGTTGGATTTGCCTTTGATGACCCGAAGGAATACGGAGTCCATGCGGACCGCATACACGATCTCGGTCGACGCCAAGACCGGGGTTAGCACGGGGATATCGGCCGCTGATCGGTCTCGGACAATTCGCCTACTGGCGGACCCAAACACTGAGGCTGACGATCTGGTCAGGCCGGGCCACGTTTTTCCTCTCCGCTATCGCCGGGGCGGTGTCTTACGCCGAGCCGGTCACACGGAAGCGTCAGTCGATTTGGCTCGCCTAGCAAATCTCCGTCCGGCGGGCGTCTTGGCTGAGGTCGTCAACGACGATGGCACGATGGCGCGTTTGCCTGAGCTTTTTGCTTTTAAGGATAAGTTTGGCCTCAAGATCTGTTCGATCGAGAATCTGATCGCTTACCGCCGGGTTCGAGAGAAACTCATCGTTAAAGAGACCGAAGTCGCATTGCCGACGGATTACGGCGATTTTCGTTTACATCTCTATCGATCGGTTGTCGACGACGTCCATCACCTGGCGCTTACCACCGGACCTTTGCCACCGGTGAACCCAACGCTGGTTCGAGTCCATAGCGAGTGTTTAACCGGCGACGTGTTTGGTTCTCGCCGGTGCGACTGCGGCAATCAATTGCACGCCGCGTTGCAGCAGATTCAGAACGATGGCGCAGGTATCTTAGTGTACATGCGACAGGAAGGACGAGGGATCGGTTTGGCTGCAAAGATCCATGCTTATAAACTCCAAGAAGACGGGCTCGATACCGTCGAGGCAAATGAGAAGCTAGGTTTCCCTAGCGATCTCCGCGAGTACGGACTGGGGGCACAAATTCTAGTCGATTTGGGTGTACGCGACATCCGCCTCCTCACCAATAACCCAAAGAAAGTCATTGGACTCGAGGGTTACGGCCTAAACATCGTTGACCAAATCCCGATCCGGGTTACGGCAAATCCCCACAACGAGAAGTATCTCGAGACCAAAAAACTCAAACTCGGGCACCTGCTGTAGAAGACAGATAAATCTCACGCAAAGGCGCAAAGGCGCAAAGGTTAAAGCGGAGAGGGATTAAACCGCGAATGGGCGCTAGCCACGACAAAGCCGTGATCCGTGGTAGGCTCGGAGTCGCAGACGTCGAAAAAAAGCGGAAGGTTATTTTTTTTAGAATCGTCCTAACCTTTGCGTCTTTGCGCCTTTGCGTGAGATTTTCGAGTCGTGGGCATCTCCCTTGCAGCGAAACTCGGCCGGGGTATGGTCACCAACTCAATGTCGCATCAGTTTCCAGTTCGACCCGATTCACAGAGCGCCCCGTGGCGATTCGGAATCGTGGCCAGCGAATACAACCGCGAGTACGTGGACGGGCTAGTTGGGTTCGCCAAAGACGAACTGCTGGTTATCGCCCCCAAGAGCGATACAACCGTTCTTCGCGTCCCAGGCTCTTTCGAAATCCCT
>DASUWQ010000053.1:0-6428 GCA_036378375.1 Chthoniobacterales bacterium | reverse complement strand
CAGGCGCGGGTCGATGCCGGTACCTATCAGACGTTGATATTCGGTGTGGTTGTGGACGGAAAGAGCGAGGTCATCGCCTTTGGTAAACTCAACGAGGGCAAGTCGCCTGACGGTGATACCGTTTACGAGATCGGGTCGATTACGAAAACCTTTACCGCGACATTGCTTGCTGACGCCGTGCTTTCCGGGCGTTTTAACTTGGATACCCCAATAGAAGATCTCTTGCCTGATTTCAAAATCCCGGAACGGAGCGGAAAGAAAATCACACTCGAAGAGATCGGTACCCAATATTCGGGGCTGCCCCGGCTGCCTTCCAACTTTGCACCCAAAGATCCTGGTAATCCGTATGCAGATTATGATTCTCAAAAACTTAAAGCTTTCTTAGACGGATACCAGTTGCCGCGTGATCCAGGTGCAGCCTTCGAATATTCGAATCTTGGTTTCGGGTTACTGGGCTACGCACTCGCCCAATCTGCGCACACGACCTATGACGCTTTAGTTCACGAAAAGATTTTTCAACCTCTGGGAATGACCATGAGCGGCACTCAGTTTAGCGAAACGATGCGGGAGCATCTGGCATCCGGACATGACGAAACGGGTGCACCAGTGGAGAACTGGGATCTGGCAGCGTTGGCTGGAGCCGGCGCGATTCGTAGTACGATTAACGATATGTTGCGGTATTTGAGCGCCAATCTTGGCGTTGATCATACTACCTTAGCGGACTCGATGAAATACGCACAACGGCCGCGCCGAGACATGAGCCCGAATATGCGTATCGGTTTAGCTTGGATTACAACCGCTACAGGAGTTACCTGGCATAACGGCGGCACCGGCGGCTATAGAAGTTTCCTAGGGTTCGACGCGGATACACACAAGGGAGTTGTCATTCTTGCTAACACTGCCACCGACGTGGACGATTTGGGATTCGCTACCCTGCTGGACAGTGCGCCGTTAGTGCCGGCAGAGAAGGCAATTGTCGTAGCTGGCTCAGAACTGAAAGAATATCTTGGAACCTATAAATTAGCGGATCAACTCCTCGTGAAGGTGTTCCTTACCGGCAACCAGCTTTTCACGCAGGCAACCGGTCAACAAGCGTTCCCTATCTTTCCGTCAGCAAAGGATGAATACTTCGCCAATGTAGGCCTGATTCGAATCACTTTTACACGCGACGACCAAGGAGCAGTGATCGGCATGGTAGTCCATCAGCATGGTGATCACACGGCGCCGAAACTAGGTGTCACGGGAACGCCACCGGAGCCGAGAGAGACGGCGCTGAGCCCAACGACTTTGCAGGACTATGTGGGTCAGTATCAATTTTCATTCGGCGCCATACTAGACGTCACGCTAAAGGATACCCGGCTGCAGGCGCAGCTCACCGGACAGCCGGCCTTCCCTATCTACGCTAGTGCGGCCGACAAGTTTTTCTATAAAATTGTGGATGCACAATTGGATTTCGAACGCGATGGAACCGGTAAAATAATCGCCGTGATGCTGCATCAAAACGGCCAGAACCTGCGCGCCCCGCGTAAAGCTCCAAGACATCTGGGACAGTAAAGACCAAGATTTATTTACAGAAGGCAACGAAGGTAACGAAGAGAATAGGAGCAGGGAGAGTTGTTTGATAGAAAGTTTAGCCGGTTTTTCCTTCGTTTGCTTCGTTACCTTCTGTAAAAAATACTTCTGTGAAACCGGTAAAGCCTGCTCGTCGCAAGACTGCTGAGAAAAGCAGCGATGTTCCGAAGAGTGTTGATGAATATCTAGCGGGTGTTCCCGAACCGGCCCGAACCACCTTGAACACGATCCGGGCAACGATTCGCTCTGTCGTGCCACCGGAGGCCACCGAAGTCATTAGCTACCGGATCCTGGCGTTTAAGTACAAGGGAATGTTAGTCTGGTTCGGCGCGTTTTCTGATCATTGCAGTTTGTTCCCCGGTGCCGGAATTATCGAAGCGTTCAAGGACGAACTGAAACGCTACCGAATCGCGAAAGGGACGATTCAATTCCCTTTAAACAAGCCGCTACCGGCTGCCCTGCTTAAAAAAATCGTAAAGGTCCGAGTCGCAGCGAACGAGAAAAAGTCTCGGACTCGGTAGGGACGAGCTCCCGCTCGTCCAGTAGTCGTCGTTGAAAAGTCCGCACGAATTCTATATATTTGAGATGTGCGATCTACGTATTCTGTTTCAGAAGCTCAAGCCCAGTTGCCGGCACTCCTAAAAAAGGCGCAGGGCGATCTGATTGCGATTGCGAAGAGGGATAAGACCGTCGCTTATCTGGTTTCGACAGAGCGCATGGAAGCGATCGCAGAAACGCTTGAGATCATGGCCGACCCTAAGGCGATGCGCGCAATTGGTCGAGCCCGTCGAGAACGCGGAAAATACTACCCCGTGACGATCTTGGATGAACCGGGTAGCCGTTGAGCTCGAACAGCAGGTCGTCGATTTCCTCCGCTCGTTACCACCTCAGCCCAGACAGGCCTTACGACGCGCCCTAAAAAATCTGCAACTGGAGCAGGGTGATATCAGAGCTCTCGAAGGAGAACTCGAGGGATTCTACCGGCTCCGGGTTCAGCGGTACCGCGTGATCTTTCACTATCACCTTCAGAGGGACCAGCGGGTTATTCGCTGCGTTTACGCTGGTACTCGCTCTATTGTGTACGAGGTTTTCGCTCAGCGGATCAGAGAACTTTTAGAATAGCAAATGAAGAAATTGTGAAAGGTGATTGGTGAAAACTCTATCAACACTATAAAGCGGTTACGCCTTCGAAGCTTTTGTGCGGCGATCGGAATGGACTGAGATCCATGACTTTGCTGGTTACTGATTACTGCCCGGCGCCACCAATCACCAATCAACAATCAACAATCAACAATCACTAATCACTAATCACTAATCACTAATCCCCGATGCCCCCTCTACCCGATTTCCGTCTGGAGACTTATCTCGCTCGTTGGGAATTTGCGGCTCGATTTCATATGACCGCCTCGGATGCCGAGAGTATGTCGCTTGCGGACTTGCTGAGCCTGGCCGAGCCCAGCGATCGCGAGGCGTTCGAGCGCCTTTGGTTAGGGTATGTTCCGACCTTCGGCAGCGAGGCACTCCGCAACACGGTCGCCTCTACCTACTCAAGCGTGTCTCCGGATAACGTGCTCGCTTTTGCCGGCGGCGGAGAAGCCATCTATGTCGCTTTGCACGCGTTACTGGGACCGGATGATCATGCCATTGTGATCACTCCCACTTATCAGTCACTTGAGACGATTGCCCTATCGCTCTGCGCGGTGACGGGTGTCGCCCTGGACGCCGATAACGAATGGAGACTCGATTTAAACGAGGTTCGCGATCGCCTTAGGCCCAACACTAAGCTAATCGCGATTAATTTTCCCAACAATCCGACCGGCAAATTGCTGTCGCGCGCCGAATTCGACGAACTCATCCAAATCTGCCGCGAGCATGGCTTATGGCTGCTGTCCGATGAGGTCTATCGGCTGATTGAACGCATGCCGTCGTTGCGGTTGCCGGCAGCGGTTGATCACTATGAGCGTGGCCTCTCGATTAGCGTGGTGTCTAAGGTCTACGGTTTGCCCGGGTTACGCATCGGCTGGATCGCTGCGCAGGACCACGGTCTATTGGAACGAATGGAGAGAATTAAACACTATCTCTCTATCTGTAACTCCGGTCCGGGTGAATCGCTTGCCGTTATTGCGCTCAATGCGAGGGAGCGAATCCTTGATCGAAACCGCTCTTTGATCAACGCAAACCTGAAATGTGTTGGCGAGTTTTTCACGAATTTCCCGGATGTATTTGAATGGAAAACACCGGACGCCGGTACCGTTGGTTATCCACGTTATAAACGTGCGGATGGCGTAGAAACGTTCGCGCGTCGGCTAGTCGAAGAAGCGAACGTCCTGCTCTTGCCGGCAAGCATCTTTCGGTCAGAACTTACGCCGCTACCCGAGGATCGGTTCCGAATCGGATATGGAAGATCTTACGTGCCCGCCGGCCTCGAGGCGATGCGGGACTGGCTAGCGAAGCGGTAGGGCTCCAATACAGAGCTGGGCAAAACCTCGCGTGCGGTGATTCCCGTGAGCCGCCCGTTTAACACTGTGTTTTGGCCTTCCGCGCGCTGGAAAGAATATCAGGACATGTTTAGGCCTGTCCCAAAGCGGCTCCCCGTTGAATGCTCGCCCCACCGAAACCCTCCTAGCTCCTGGATTCTGGCTCCTCTCCTCGGTTCTCCCTTGCAAACCCTGCCAGGTGTCGGAGCTTCGTTGTGACAAGGAGGTAAGTATGATTCGGCTTCTGGTGCTTTTATATGGGTTAGCGGCGACGATCCTGTTCTGCGTGTTAGGAATCGGGTTGGTTGCTCAATTTCGAATCTGATCCAGTCTGAATGGCTTAGGCCTGATTCTCGACTTTAAATAGAGGGGATGATGGGGTGCTCCGGTCCTGTTTCTCAGCAGGCATTCAAACGAAACCTCGAGCAAATCCGCGACCTGTCTATCGCGTCCTAGAAATCTACCGTGCTCGCCCCAACAAGCGATAACCCGGTCAACATTACCAACCTCGGCAAGTAGATGTTCGTTATTATCCGGTCCAATCGGATCGTTTGCACGTTTCAGGTCGCGAGGATCGGTGGCGCGAAACGCGAACAGATTGAGCATCACCACCTCCGAGAAGCCCCACTTTCTCGAATAACGGCATACTGACGCCAAGGTTTGATCGAGGGTAACCTCATCCGCAGTACTGGGATTTAAAGCGATCCAGGCGATCCGCTTGCCAATTTCGTAGGTCATATCAGCGCACCGGTGACGTAAGACGTACCGGTAGGCCCGATCTGGACTAAAGATGCACTGGTTGAGTGAGGTTCGGCGAGTGGTCAATGATTTCGCTTTCGAAGTCTCATGTCCATCTGCGTTCATTTGCGGTTCTCTCTCCCGGCTTCTGAGCGTTTGGCTCACACTTAGTGCCCGTACAATCCCAAGCGAATCGCCCGTTCTACTAACGAATAATCTTCGTCACTTCTCGCCAGATTGAAACGGTCCCTTTGGTAAAGCGGAGGTTGAGCCATAAAGCGTGGGGTATTTCCGCGGTGGCGCTGAGCCGCGTGCGCGAGGAACGGGTGGCATAGATAGACCGTTCCGGTTGGGCCAGTAGCAGTCGATTCCGGCAAGTCGCCGGTTGTCTCTTCCAAGGCATCAGCGACTTGCACGAACGACATCCCTGCAGGTCCTTTCGAAGCTAGCAAGCGGGCGACCCGTAGATGTGATCCGACTCGAATGCGGGTAGGCGCATCCAACTCTGTGACATCTGAAAAAAGGAAAAGCATCAACAATGCGCGGCCCTTTGACTCGATATTGATACGCCAATCGAAATAGGATCCTGCCTGATGCTCGGGTGGAAAACTCGCGTCCACGTGCCATCCGGTGTCGCCCGGATCGTCTGGGTGCGGGAAGCGAATCGGAAACCCACCAAGGCTTTCCCTTGGGATCCAGCGTCCGGCGCCAACCAATTGATCGAAAGCCGCTCGCAAAGCCGGAGTGTTTGCCGCCTCGCGAAACGGCGGTTGGGCACAGTCCCCGATGCGGACGACCGGATGCGTCCAAGTTACCGGCTTTCCCGGATCATATCCAGACTCCCGCCAAAGAATGGCGCAAGCTTCCTCGGCCACGATTTTGGGGAATGCTCTTTCCAGTTTGACGAAGCCGTTGCGAAGAAACTGTTCCTCCTGCGCCTTTGTTAAAACCCGGGAAAATTGGCTCTTATTCGGACGGCTCATACGCGGTTCTGACCTCAGCTGCAGGATAGACAAGGCTGGGACGTTTTTGTGACATCAAAAACCGCGAAAAAACTCGGCTACGATTGCAAGTAATCGCTTGCAATGGCTCGAATGGCGTGCAAGTACTTGCTTGCAGGCAAGACTTCGCCGATTCGGTTTTTCGCGAGATCTAGCGACGACCGGGTGTAGCGGGTAGGCATGCAGGAAAGGATGGGATTATGAGTGAATTAGTACGTTGGAAGGAATACCGAGTGCGCCAGGAAATCTATAAAGAGCGCCTCAAGCAAAGTGA
The DNA here is from genome assembly GCA_036378375.1 of Chthoniobacterales bacterium. Lineage (GTDB taxonomy): Bacteria > Verrucomicrobiota > Verrucomicrobiia > Chthoniobacterales > JAFAMB01 > JAFAVN01. The sequence continues at coordinate 366 of DASUWQ010000053.1, read as the reverse complement.
GACATCGGCCGATCGGGTCGATTCAAGCGAAGCCAGCGCGGAAGAGCTGAACCGAATATCGGTCGCTTTCTTTGAGCAAATGTTCGGCGAGCGACGGCAACGGATGTCATTGGTTTCGAACATCTAACGGGAATCAAGTACGGGCTTTTTCGCGATCTATTTAAAACTCTCCGTGATCGGTGCAGCTTCGCAGCAGACGGCTGCGAAGCTGCTCCCGGCAGCCCGCTAGCGAGACACATCCGTAAGATTCGCAAAATTCAGTTTGCGAATACGGTCAAAAAAGGAGACCGATTAGTGCGTTCACGACGAACGCTCACAATTGTGCCGGTCCATGGAGGGGTCGAACTGGTTTCTTCTCCTTCTCTG
>DASUWQ010000052.1:0-30664 GCA_036378375.1 Chthoniobacterales bacterium | reverse complement strand
GCGGCCTTGACCGCATCGAGTTGCTCTTCCAAAGACGACGGGCTGAGGACGGACGGATAATCGGTCAACGACCACAGGTTGGCCACATGATAGAGTTTTGGGGTTGGCATCTGTTTCCGCCGTATTCCCTTTTTTTCTGGGATAGTCAAGGACGGGGAAGACGGAGGAGATAAGAGACATAGTCGTAATCGTCCTTCGTCGTCGTCCTCGTCCTCGATAAAGGCGGGACCCGCTAACCGGCTGAATTCAGTCCCGCAACATTAATTAGGGAGATAATGAGCGGTAGGTACAGAGTCGAGAACGAGGACGATTACGAGGGTGTCCGAGCGAGGTCTCTCGGAAAAAACCGCAACAAAAAGGTTGCATATCCAAGAAACCTCACTAACCTGGCCAGCAACCAAATAGTTGCATATGTCTAACGTCATCGAAAAACGAATTGAACTCAATGCGTCCGTTTCCAGAGTGTGGCGCGCGTTAACTGACTATCGTGAATTTGGTGAATGGTTTAGGGTCAAATTGGATGGCCCGTTCATGCCCGGAGAAGTCTCCACCGGCCATATCACCTACCCCGGTTATGAACATCTCAAGTGGGAGGCGGCGGTACAAAAGATGGAACCTGAACGCCTATTTTCGTTCACCTGGCACCCTTATGCGGTTGACCCCAAGGTCGACTATTCAAACGAGCCTGCCACTCTGGTCGAGTTCAGGCTCGAGCCGAAGGATAAACGGACAGTCCTGTATCTCACGGAATCAGGATTTGATACGCTGCCCAAGAATCGCCGATTCGAAGCATTCAGAATGAATGAAGATGGTTGGACTGAGCAAATGACCAATATCGAGAACCACCTCAAACAGAGGCCCTAGAGCGATGAGTCGAGGCGCTAAGCAGCGGGTTGCGCTCAAGGTCCGAGCGGCTGTTTTTGCGGCGTTAGGTGCAGAAACCCGGCTGGCATTGATTGAAAAACTGTCGACCGGGACTCCTCGATCGATCTCTCGGCTGGCCGAAGATTCGACGCTGACGCGGCAGGCCATCACTAAGCATCTTCGGGTACTCGAAGATGCCGGGGTGGTTCAGAGTATTCGAGTTGGACGGGAAAGCCTGTTTGAGTTCCGATCTGAACCTCTGAAAGAGCTTCAGTCTTATCTCGAGCGCGTTTCTGAGCAATGGGACGAAGCTCTGACGAGATTGAAGGCGTTCGTGGAGAGCTAAAGACGCAACGGGCTCGTAATCGTTCTCGTCTTTTCGTGGAGCGTTGTCTCGCTTGCGAAGCCCGACCGGTTCGCGACGTCTGGAGGGGAGCCGCTTTTGAACGTGGCCCGGAACCTGAGCTGATTGTGTAAACAACCGTCGTATTTCTGAGACGTTGTCTAGCAGGCGGCTCCCGGAAACGTCCCACGATGCGGTTTGGCTTATCGCGTTGCATTTGTGGAAACGACGTGAAGCGCGGTGGGTTGAGGGGGCATTAGGAGACGTTCGCGGGAGCCGCCTGCCCGCACCCGCCCACTAGTAAACGCGGGGTTTCAAGAATGTGCGTACAGACGGAGTCCGGGTAAAAGCGGCTCCCCTCCATCGTACCGACCGCTTCCACCTTGCAAGCCAGGCGGCGCTCCAGTTGGGAGGAGGACCGAGTACGAAGCGCCTCTCTCGCACACACATCAGGGTAGTCCCCAACGCGGTTTGAGCTGTTGGTATTCGTCCTTAGGAAGCTGCACGATCAGAGGATTCCTTTTGCGGTCAAGCCAGCGCAACAATCGAATCAGATGATCATAGCTGGTAGCGGTGCAACCAGTAGTCCCGGAATACTTCGGGTCCCAAACATGAAAAAAGATGCACGAACCAAATCCTGGATAAGCAGCCGTATTATGCCTGATGATCACTCCAAGACGGTACCGGCCACCGACCTTTACCATCGATTCGGAGCTCGCCCAGTCCGGATTAGAAACCGCTCTCCGGTCAACTACCTGGTTATAATACTTTGAGTTCGGATCATCGATTGCTTCCGTGGTCGTTGTAACCTGCAGGTAGGGTAGACGGAGAAAACGGACTTGTTCCGGACGAGCCGTACCGAATACGTCACCGAATCGGAAAACTCCGGCCGGTGCCTTCTTGTCTCCTTCCCGTTTTTCAGGCTCAGCGGGTTTACCGGTGCCATGCAGCCCAATCCCCCAGGCAAGGCCACTCTTTCCAATTACCGCTGGAAAAGGATTGCCGAACCGCCGCCACATCGATCCGGCGCTACCTGTGCGTTCATAAAGGCTAACTGTCGCGTTGAGATCATCCCAGCTGTTTGTCGTGACCGTTACCAGCTGCTCACAGGTAATCAGTTCTGGGATGACGGTTTTAAACACAGTCGGCGGACCCGCGAAAGAAGCGCTACCGCTCTGCGGACAAAGCGTAACCAGGCTGGCCGCCATCTGAACAAGCGAAAAAAAGGCGCTAGAACCAACGCCCCATTGAACACGTGGCCAAGGCACGGCGCACTAGTAGCGCCCGTCTATGGCGGCCTCAATAAAAATTTAGATCATCGGCAAGACACATGTTCTAGGTTTAAGGTGTCGCCATGGATTTCGTGTGCCTCGGGAATAGCGGACTCAAAGTGTCGCGGGTCTGCTTAGGCTGCATGAGCTACGGGAGTTCAAAAACGCGGGCATGGATTCTCGACGAAGAAGCTGCCCTCCCCTTTTACCAGCAGGCAATCGAAGCCGGGATCAATTTCTTCGATACGGCCGATTTGTATTCCCAAGGTATGAGCGAAGAAGTTACCGGCCGGGCATTGAAGAAACTAGGTCTGCCCAGAGAACAGGCCGTTATCGCCACGAAAGTATTTTGTCCGACTGGAACCAGTCCGAACGAGCGCGGTACATCGAAGAAACATATCCGGCATGCGATCGATGCGAGCCTCCAGCGTCTGGGCCTCGATTACGTCGATCTCTATCAGATCCACCGGTACGACCATTCCACACCAATGGAAGAAACCCTGGAAGCGCTAACCGATCTCATCAAACAAGGTAAAGTTCTCTATCTTGGGGCCTCCAGCATGGCTGCCTGGGAATTCGCCAAATTTCTCTCTGTCGCCAAAGCCAACAGTTTTCCTCGATTTGTCTCGATGCAGAACCATTACAACCTGGTTTACCGGGAAGAAGAACGTGAGATGATCCCACTCTGCCGCGAAGAAAACGTCGGCGTTATTCCTTGGAGTCCGTTAGCTCGTGGTTTCCTGGCCGGAAACCGACCACGTTCCGCAGAGGCCGAAACCGTGCGCGCCAAAACAGATGCCTCTGCTCAACGATTATACTCCCAAGAGAGCGACTACGAGGTAGTCGATCGAGTCATCGACCTGGCCAAGAAACGCGGCGTTAGCAACGCCCAGATTGCGTTGGCGTGGATGCTGCACAAGCCGGAAATTACATCTCCCATTATCGGAGCAACTAAACCGCATCATTTGCCGGAAGCGGTGAAAGCACTCGAGGTTCGATTAACTCAAGAGGACATTGGGTATTTGGAGGAACCCTATCAACCGCGTCAGGTGTTGGGAATTTAGTGGATCTGCTTTTCAACGCCCCGTGACCGTTCTGGGGCGTCGCGTCTATTCGAACGCCGATGCTGCAACATCTGTCAGCATCGACGAGCAATAGAAATGCAAAGCGGAATGCGACGCCCCTCCGGTTGGGTAGGACAACACGTCAGCAACCAATCAACACATTCAAGGCCTCGGAGTTCCCCAATCACCCAACGCGATCCACCGCCCCTAATCGGAGGGGCGTCGCATTCCACGTTGTAGTTCTATCGCTCGTCGACGCCGACAAGACAGATTAGCTGCCGAGTTCGGATAGACGCGACGCCCCGGGAATGTGTCACCACCGCAGAATGACCTTCTCTCCCTGGAACGGCCAATCATCCGGATGATCAACCAACCCATAACGTACAGGATTCCACCGAACATAAATCCATTTTGACTCATACGCGGCAGAGCCAAGAAGTTGGCGGTCCCAAAAACTTCGCTGCCAGATTGGCCGATCGCTATACCACCGCCACCGGCGAGTCACATAACCTTTCCATTTGGCGACCCAATCCGGTAAAGAGACAAATGAAGTGTCGTTCTCTCCGATAAAAAGATGAATATGTTCCGGCATAATGACGTAGCGACCGACCGGATAATCATCGTGAACCTCCCAGGACGCGCGTAAAAGACGATGCATTTCATCGCTGGCGAGGATTCGTTTTCTGTTCTTCGTACAGATTGTAAGGAGCAAGATGATCGCTTCACGTTCCAGAGAAGAGCGATGAGGCGGATGTTTCTGGGGACGTATAATTATAACTTTATTTTAATACGTTCTATAATTCTTACAAGCGGGTTCTCAACTCGCGACAAATTCCACGCGCGTCTTCCTGTTTTCAACGTCCCGTGGCCGTTACCGGGCGCCGCGTCTATTCGAACGCCGATGCTGTAACATCTGTCAGCGTCGACGAGCAATAGAACTGCAAAGCGGAATGCGACGCCCCTCCGGTTGGGTCGGACGACGCGTTAATGACGAATCACCGCATCCCGTCTCTCGAACAAACTCCCTGAATTGGAACCGACGCTCAATCGATCTGCGTAAATCTGCAGCTTGTCCTGCGAAGCTTTCGCCCTGCAAATACTTTGTCTCCTGGTTTAGCGAAGGAGGATCGATCTGCGGTTCGTCTTTGGTTTTCCACCCTTAATTCGCGGTCCTTCGCGTGTCCATTCGCGGTTAGATTTCCCCGACACGAATACAGGCGGCGAACCGGCGTTCCTCTTTCTCAGCCAGGTCCGGGGCTTTGAGTCTGCATTCCTCGATCGCAAACGGACAGCGCGGATGGAAACTGCAACCGGTCGGCGGATTAAGCGGCGACGGCGGGTCGCCTTGCAAAATAATGCGTTGGCGTTGCCGCTCCAATTGTGGATTGGGAATCGGGACGGCGCTAACCAATGCCCGGGTGTACGGATGTAAAGGACGTTCGACCACTTCGGTAGCCGGCCCGATCTCAACCAGTTTCCCTAAATACATCACTGCGATTCGGTCAGAGATATATTTTACCACGGAAATGTCGTGAGAGATGAAAATCATGGTGAGCTCCATCTCGCGGCATAATTTCAAGATCAGATTCAGGATTTGGGATTGAATCGATACGTCTAGGGCTGACACGGGCTCGTCCGCAATCACGAGTTTTGGTTGCGGTGCTAAGGCTCGCGCGATTGCGATACGTTGGCGTTGGCCGCCAGAGAATTCGTGCGGATATCGCAGCATTTGATTCGCCGGTAAGCCCACCATCTCCATTAACTCACCGACCTTAGCCACCATCTCTTTGCGCCGGTATTTCTGCCGAGTCCTGATCGCTTCCGACAAAGTATCGAACACGGTCATCCGCGGATTGAGAGATGCGTAAGGATCCTGGAAGATCATTTGAAAATCGACTCTGGCAGCGCGGACCGCGCGAGCACTTAGCTCCGAAAGCCCCTTACCCTGCAAAAACACTTCACCATCCGTGCTGCGGACAAGCTGCATAATCGTCCGCGCCAGGGTCGATTTGCCGCACCCAGACTCACCAACCAATCCAAGGATTTCGCCTTTTTGCAGGGAGATGGTTATGCCGTCCACCGCTTTGACTGAACCGATCTGCCGGCGGGCTACCAGTCCGCGATAAATCGGAAAGTGGGTTTTGAGATCTCGGAGAGAAAGGAAAACCATCATACAGCAGCTAGAGCAGGTTTTAATCGGAGATCGTTGACCTCACCGCGGAGCACCCGCAAACACGCGGTACTGTGCCCAGCGATCGGTTCTTCGAGACTGGTCGGACTGTTCCGGCAAAGGTCAGCGGCAAACGGACAGCGAGGGGCAAATGAACAACCGCTTATATCCCGGCTAAGGTCCGGAGGGGCGCCCGGGATAGTAAAAAGTGATTCACCTTTGCGGTGCAGCGCTGGGATCGATTGTTGCAGGGCTGCGTTATACGGATGTAATGGCGACCCGAAGATATCCTCAGTAAATCCCGATTCCACAACGCGCCCGGCGTACATCACATTTACTCGACGACAAAACGACGCCACCACGCCGAGATCATGAGTAATAAAGATGATCGCTGTTCCCAGGTCCTGCTGTCGCCGGCGAATCAGTTCCAGAATTTGAGCCTGAACCGTGACATCGAGCGCAGTAGTGGGTTCATCTGCAATTAAAATTTCGGGCCGATTGATCAGAGCCATCGCGATCATCACGCGCTGCCGCATGCCTCCGGAGAATTGATGAGGATAAAGATGGACTCTTCTCTCGGCATCCTGGATCCCCACCTCCTCCAGGCTGGCGATCGCTCTTTTCAATGCTTGCCTCCGGCTAACTCTCTCATGAACTAACAGCGGCTCTATCAGCTGATCGGACACGCGAAGATACGGATTTAACGACGTCATCGGGTCCTGGAAAATCATCGAGATCCGTTTGCCGCGGAACCGGCGCAGCTCGCTATCCTTGCAGGCTAGCAGATCAACCCCGTCAAATCTGGCAGTGCCAGATTCGATGCGTCCCGGCGGCTGCGGAATCAACCCAAGAATAGAATAACAGGTGACCGATTTACCCGATCCGGATTCACCAACAATTCCTAATGTCTCACCGGCATCAACCGAGAACGACACTCCATCGACGGCCCTGACCACGCCCGCTCGGGTGTAAAACGAAGTCCGCAGATTTTCTACCTCAAGTAAAGACATGCAAATTCACCACAGAGACACAGAGAGCACAGAGAAAAACCTGAACCGCAGATTACTGCGAAGAACATGAAGGCGAACCGCAGATGAATCCTTCTTCGCTAAACCAGGAGACAAAGTATTTGCAGGACGAAAGCTTCGCAGGACAAGCTGCAGATTGACGCAGATAATGTTGGCTTCGATTACGTTCATTCGAAAGTTTTCACCATAGATTTTCTAGATGGCGCTCATTTCCTTTTTAGAAGGAGCTTCTGAGCGATTATCGTGCAACGCCCAAAATCAGCCAAAATTTCCCGGACCTGAACGGAGCATTCCATCTTATCTGCGTAAATCTGCGTTCATCTGCGGTTCAGGTTTCTCCGTGTACTCTGTGTCTCTGTGGTGAGATTAATCATTCGCGGTTAGTCTTTCGCTGACTTCGGATCAAGAGCATCTCGCAGACCATCACCCAGGAAATTCAGAGAGAAGAGAGTCAGAGAAAAGAAAGAAGCCGGGATCCATAGCAACCAGGGACTGGTCTGGATCGCGCTGGCACCTTCATTGATCAGGACGCCCCAGGAGCTCAGCGGCGGTGGAACCCCTAGTCCCAGAAAGCTCAGCACGGCCTCAAGCAGCATCACATTTGGAACCGTCAATGTGGCATAAACAATGATCGAACTCGCCACATTAGGAACCAGATGCCGGAAGAGAATGCGCGGGCCGCTGAGCCCCAGAGAAACCGCTGCGTCAACGAACTCTTGATGTTTCAGTGAGATGATCTGGCCACGAACAATTCGAGCCATGGTCAACCACTCGACCGCCCCAATGGCAACAAAGAGCAGGATGAAATTCCGCCCAAACATCACCATCAAGAGGATCACGATCACGGTGAAAGGCAGCGCGTAGAGGATATCCACGATCCGCATCATCACGTCATCAAGCTTGCCGCCAACAAAACCCGCCGCTGCTCCCCAAGTCACACCGATCAAAACGGAAACCAACGTCGCGGCGAAACCGACCGCTAAAGAGATCCGGCCCCCGATCAGGACTCGGGTCAGTAGATCGCGTCCCAGCGCATCAGTACCAAAAAAGTGGCGCCGATTTGAGGGTTCGTAATGGATATTACCGGTGGTGTACTGCTCACCGTTTGCCAGTTTTGCCGCGATGGCTTTGCGTTCCGGTCTAGGTAACTCCAAGAACTCGTCCTCGATATTACTCAGAGCCAGGTTTTTCTGCTTTACCTCGCCGTTCTTTAGCGTCTCGACTCGCGAAATGATCTTATCTAGCGGCGGACTAGCCTTCAGCGGTAAATCGGTATCTTCGTATCGGTAGCCGGTAACAAACGGGCCAAGCACACAGATGCAAATCATGAAGAGAAAAAAGCCCAATCCGAACAAGGCGAGCTTATTCTTCTTCAAGCGGAACCAAGCATCACTCCAAAGGGAAAAACCGTGTATAATCTCGGTTTCAGGCGCTGCCGTGGTGGTTAGTGCAGTGGACATGAGCTTACCTCAACATCCGAATTTAACGGCGGGTGCGCGGATCCATGCCCAATTGAAGCAGGTCCGAGACAAGATTGAACAGCACGATCAAAGCGCCGTAGAAAACGACGGTACCGAAGATCAATGGATAGTCTCGATTGAAGACGGATTTGATAAACTCCTGACCGAGACCAGGAACATTGAACACCTTTTCTACAACGAAAGAACCGGTTATTAATCCGGCAAAAGCAGGGCCCAGGAAAGAGACGACGGGAAGCAGCCCGCCGCGCACCGCATGTTTGAGAACGATCTGATGTCCCGGGACACCTTTGGCCTTAGCTGTGCGGATGAAATCTTGGTTAAGAACATCCAACATCCCTCCTCGGGTCAGCCTGGCGACATATGCAGAATAAAATAGACCGAGAGTGATTGCGGGCATCACCATGGGAGGTAACGGAGTGTAATCGAGTCCGTACCAGCCGCTGACCGGGGCGAGGTTAAGCTTCAACCCGAATACCAAAGCCAGGATAGGGCCCATGACGAAGGTAGGGACACAGATCCCGGCCATGGCCAATGCCATCGGCAAATAGTCCCAAACTGTGTTCTGGTTAACGGCAGCAATCGTTCCCGCCGTTACTCCTATGGCGAGGGCCAAAACAAAGGCCAATGTTCCGATCTGCAACGATATTGGGAAAGCTCTCAGAATAACTTCGTTAACACTCTCGGTCGGGTAACTGTAAGAAGGACCAAAATCCAAGCGAACAATCTTCTGCAGATAACCGACGTATTGTTGCCAAAGTGGTTTATCGAGGCCGTAATACGCGTTCAATTTTTGAATCACCTCAGGAGAGGCTTGTCGCTCCTGGCTAAACGGTCCGCCGGGAGTTTCTTTTGATAAGAAAAACGTCAGCGTGAGCAGAATCCACAACACCGGAATCAACTGCAACAACCTGCCAACGATAATTTTAATCATGGGACTAACACTATCCCGCAGGAACGCATTGAGGATCCCCAGAAATGGATTTGCCTTGAAAATAGGTAAAAACCGCGAATGGACAGGAATGGACCCGAAGAAGAAAAACCGCAGATGAAAGCAGATTGTTTCGGTTTCGATGGTAATTCATGCTAGCGGCGCCATGCGAAGGCACCTAAATTTCTCCTTCCATTTGGTGCAATCTAAGAGCAAGCAGGCTGTTCAACGTGTGGAACTGACCAAATTTCGCCGAACTGAACGAAGGAACTCCATTTTATCAGCGTAAATCTGCGTCCATCTGCGGTGGAGATTTCTGTTTTCAGTCTGTAGTTCGCGTCAATTCGTGTCTATTCGCGGTTAATCATTTCGGGGCAGAACTTTCCTCGGGTGTTTCCAAATCGATGTACTTGAAGTTGTGAAGATCCAGAGCCAGCGGATCCCAGTTTTTGACACTTGGATCGAGCAGATAAACTCGAGTGTACCAATAGATACAGACCACGGCAGGCTCACTGAGGAAAAGCCGTTCCGCATCGTGGAGAATATCGAAGCGCTTTTGCGGATCACCGGTATGCGCAGCTTGGTCTATCAGCTTGTCATAAGTTGGATTGCTCCAGCCGGTATCATTGTTACCGTTCCCGGTAGTCCAGATGGTCAGGAACGTAGACGGATCCATGAAATCGCCGATCCATCCGCCGCGAATCATGTCATAGTTCATCGCATTCTGACTTTGGAGATACACTTTCCATTCCTGATTCTCGATGCCGACATCAATGTTGAGCTCTTGCTTCCACATCTGCTGGATCGCTTCTGCGATCACCCGATGGGCTTCGTGTGTATTGATCAGGATATTGAACTTAGGGAACCCCTTGCCGTTGGGGTAACCGGCTTCAGCTAACAATTGCCGGGCTCGCTCCGGGTCATAGTGAATTATGTCCAGCGGCTCATAACCAGTCATCCCTGGTGGCACGATACCGGTTTCGGGAGGTTGCTTGGCTCTGGTAATATTCGTAACGATCTCCTCCCGGTTCACCGCCAGATTCAAGGCCAATCGGACCTTGGGATTATCCAATGGTTTCCGATTCGTATTCAGACGGTAAAAGTAGTCGGCTATAAAAGGATCAATTCGGATCAGTTCAGGATGTTCCCGGCGGTAATAGGGAATTCGATCTAGCGGAACATCGAGGGTTTTATGTAGTTGCCCAGCCTCGAACGCGCGCTCCGCGGTATCGGAATTCTCGATCGAATAAAAGTTGATCCCGTTCAATTTGACCGTCCTGGCGTCCCAATAAAGCGGATTCCGCACGACTTCGATCACATCGTTTTGACGCCAGGTTTTCAGTATGAACGGACCTGTTCCCACGTAATTCTCAGGAGTCGTCCACTTGGTATCTCGCTCATCCATTCTTCCGAACTTGAGGATGGTCGACATATGCACTGGAAACCAACAAGTGTGTAAAATTGCAGATAAGAAATACGGCGTTGGACCTATCAGTTCTATTCGGAGGGTGTGAGGATCGTCGGCATGAACGCCGACCTGATTAAAGTCGGTCAATTTCTGATCGTAGTAATCCTTCGCTCCCTTCATTATAAAAAGAGCATCGGAATACACTGCGCCTAAGCTGGCCGTTAGAATTCGCCGGTAAGAATCGACGAAGTCCTGCGCGGTTACGGAATCACCGTTTGACCACTTCGCGTTCTCCCGAATATGGAAAGTCCAGACAGAATAATCGTCGCTGTGATCCCAGTGATCAGCCAAACCAGGCACCACCTTGGCTTGATCTTGCTCATCATTTTCAACAAGGCCGTCCATCAACGCATTGATGATTTCGTGCTCGGTCTGGCCTTGACCAATTTGTGGATCCAGACTTTGTGGCTCCGATATCTCGTTGATGAGCAAAATTTTATGGCGGTTCGCTTCCGCTAGGGTCCGGCTCATGCCGAACAGAGCAGGAGCAGAGCATAGGAAGACACAAGCAAGGGCGATGCCGGTCGGGCGCAGTACTCCAATACTCCGAGACTCCAACACTCCGTCCGGCTGGATTCGAGGACGAGGACGACGACGAGTACGAGAACGAAGCCCCTGACGAGTGCTAGGACCCAGTTTCATTACATCGTTCCAGAGTCGATGCCGACCTTCTTCAGAAACGGTTGGATCGATTGTTTTCGACCGAGAAAGTGCTCGACAGAGTCAGTCACATCTCGCGAGTTCCCGACCGCGTAAATTTCATCGCGCAAACGGCGTCCCACGGTTGGGTCCAGAAATCCGTCCGGGGCCTTTCGAAAGACCGAAGCCATATCGGCGGCGATGGCGTCAGCCCAGGCATAACCATAGTAACCTGCATCGTATCCATCAAAGAGATGTCCAAACGACGCGAGCATTGCGCTGCTCGGATCTGACGGGAGAAACACTTCGTTCAGAATAGAATTAACGTAGCCGTTTAGATTTGCTTTCTGATCGGCAGTCAATGGCATGTGCAGCTTTAGATCCATGATGGCGAAGGAAAGTTGGCGGCGATACCAGGAAGCCTTGGTAGCAAGATCGGCTTCTTTCAGCTTTTCCAATATCTCACTCGGAATCTTCTTAGTTGGATCCCGGTAGTCGGCGGCAAAACTGTCCAAGACATTCTTATCCCAGGTGAAATACTCCAGCATCTGGGATGGCGCTTCGACGAAATCCTGAGGTACGTTCATTCCCGACAAACTTGCGTAATTGACCGTCGTGAGGATCGCGTGCATGGCATGACCAAATTCGTGAAAGATGGTGGTCACTTCTTGATGATCCAGCAGCGAAGGCACATTTGCGGACGGCGCCGGAAAATTACAGATCAACTCAGCGGTCGGTCTCTGATATTTGCCGTTCGCCAAAAGCTTGCCGTCGATCCCGGCAAACGTAGCAAAATGGTTGTACTTTCCGGGGCGAGGAAAAAGATCCATGTAGAGCAGCCCCAAAGGTTGGTTGGTCGCGGAATCAATAATGGCGTAGAACTTAAGGTCATCCACGTATTTCGTGGGCGCCTCTAACGGTTCGATTTTAATGCCGAAGATCCGTTCGTATACCGCGAACATTCCCTGCAGAACCCGATCCATGGGGAAAAAGACTCTTAAGGCTTCTTCATCGACCGCGTATTTCTGCTTCTCGAGTTGATCAGAGACAAAGTAATAATCCCAAAGGTTCACGTCAGGAGTAGTCGAACCGGAGAATCCCGCCTTTATCTTCTTAAACTGCGCCAGTTCCTCGTCATACTTCGGCTGCAGCCCGACCTTGAGCTTTTCCAGAAAATCCAAGGCGTTGGCTCCGGATTTAGCCATCCTGGTTTCAGTCTGATAGTCGGCCCAAGACTGATAGCCGAGGAGCGATGCGAGTTCTGCGCGCAAAGAAATTGCTTTCGCCGCGATGGGAAGGTTTTTGTCTTTAGCGCGAGTGTCCCTCGCCAGCTGCAGCTTTTTGCGGGTCTCTTCTTTCACGCAATTCGAAGCAACGGTCAGGAACTGCGGAGCGACGTTCGCATCTACCGTATATTGGTCTTCTCCGGTTTTAACCTGTGCCAGAAAGGTGGCCGGCACACCTTGAAGATCGTCTTTCGAAAAAGTTAGCTTGGCGCTGGCGTTATTACTGTTAACCGCAAAGTGCGTTTCCCAGAAAGAGATCTGTTTACGGATGCTTTCAACCTGACGCCGCTTCGCCTCATCGAGGGTTAACCCGGCTCGTTTGTAGTCCCGCAAAGTGAAATCCAAGAGACGCTGTTCTACCGGGCCGAGTTGTGGCTTGGTTTCAGCGTAAGCCCGAACCGAATGATACACGTCTTGTCGATAGTCAATGCCGACGTCGAAATCGTTTAGCTTTTGGATCGCGTCGACCGCCGCACTTCGCATCTTAGGATCGGGATGCGCCTGTTCGATGATGTCGAACCGGTGATGGACCGTCGTCAGTTCGAACCCCACATCATCCAGAGCCCGAATCGTATTCTCGAACCTGAGCTGGCTTGCACTAAGTTTACCAATCGCGTCCAACTCCCGACTAGCGGAAGCGATAGCGGCATCGGTTTCGCTGGTGATTTGCTCCGGGGTAGTATCCCAATTGAGCGGCGTTAGAACCGTATTGAACTTGGCCGCTTGTTCTTGAAGCTGACTCAGAGTGAGAGTGGACTTCGGGGCGGCGTGGTCAGACTGGGCAACGGCGATTAAAGGAAACAGCAGGGTCGCAAAAGTGCTAAGGCTGAATTTCATAAGGAATCCGATCGCGAACCTAGCGGCGTCGATGGAATCCCAAATATGGAAGGGGTACAGTGGGTTGTAAAGGGATGCGCGAATCGGCCCCCAACCAAAGACTAACCGCGAATGGACACGAAATAGAGGCGAAAAGAAAAGTCCGAACCGCAGATGAACGCAGATTTACGCAGATAAGATGCAAGAGCTTCCTTCAAAACACCGAATTTTCGCTCATTTTGAGGCATGGACTGTGATCAATCCCCGATTCCGCTTTAAGAAACAAATGAGAACCGCCTAGAAATCTACCACGAGAAGTCTCGAATCAACTCAACCGAAGCGATCGATTATCTGCGTAAATCTGCAGCTTGTCCTGCGAAGCTTTCGCCCTGCAAATACTTTGTCTCCTGGTTTAGCGAAGGAGGATCCATCTGCGGTTCGCCTTGGTTCATTCTCTTTTGACCTCCATTCGCGGTTACCGCCTCGCGGCTACCCTTTGCCAGGTGACCTCGAGAGCTTTTGAATCGCATCGCGCAGCTCGGCTGCCCGTTCATAGGCCTCATCCGCGATGGCGCGTTCCAAATCTCTTTCCATCAATTCCAACGGACTCAACGGAAGGTTCGCTTTAACCTCAGACAACCATTCATTCAAAAAGGCGAGCTCGGAGCTCGTCTCAATCCATTCAGGCTGGCTGATCGATCGGTAGAAGGTTTCGATCTGATGGATACCGCCTTCGATGGCGCGGATCGCTTGCCCGACTCGTCCGCCCTGAATCTCGATCGACGCTTGAGCCCGAGTATTCATCATGACGATGTAGGGCCGGAACTGTTCGAATGCCCACCTCGCTTCTTCTTCGCGAACATGATTTGCGACAAAATCACAGACCTCGAGATTCCGAGCGGTGTCCCGAATCACGTTAGGATAATCCTGTAACTGAAAGAGACTTAAATAACGATGATAATACTGCACCGCTTCCTGCTGAAGAGCGACTAGATCGCTATCACCCAGTTCATACGTTGTACCACGAGTCTGAGCGGTACCCGCTCGTGACTGATGATATTGGAGCAACGACTCATGTCCGAACGGTCGCTCGCCATCCGGCCGACCCTGCAATTCCATTTGGATGACTCCGAGGTCAATCCGAAGCTGCAGCTTTTCACGTCCATCGTTCCCCACGATCTTACGCGCTTTTACCTGTCCGGGCTCATGCGACCACCCGTCCAACAAGTTGTTCAAGTCCAGATTGCTCACTCCCGCGAAATATCGAAGGAGCTTGGGAAATGTCAAAAGGCGAGAAGGGAGTTGGGCGCTGGTGGGGCGAGGCTCCCGAAAGACCTAGGACCGTTAGCGGAGATTAACGTTTTTCGACGCCAGCAGACAGTAATAGATCGAAGAGCGTGCCGAGCCGTCCGGCCCTGACGTGCAGTATTCAGGGGCATCGCACTATAGAACCACCGGCTCGGCACGGCTGTTGACCCAATAAGGCTCTTTGGCGTCGAATCACTTTCGATGCTGGCAACGATCCTGGGTCCTTCGGGAGCCTCGCCCAACCAAGGTTCCTAGCTCCTTCCCGACGGCCGGCCGCGTTCAGAAGCACGCCGCCGGCTCCCCAAATACTGCCAACACGCTACTGTCTAAAACAGCGGCTGTGTCCCTTCAATCTTAACAGCCTGGAGCTCATTAGGGTTAAGGCCCAGCAACTCCAGAATCGTCGGGGCGATCTGGGTGGTCTCCACCGGGGTGGTGACATTCAAGCCAGGCGTTGCTCCGGCCCAAGTGACCAGGATCGGAACGTTCCGATCCTCGGGGCGATCTCCGCCGTGCTCGGCGATCTTGGCCGTACCCCCGGTATAGACGACCCCGTATTGCGAAAGACCAATCACATCCGGCACTCGCGGATCGCTCTGATCAATACCGATGAGTTGAGCTGCGGCTACGCCCGTGTAGATCTGCGAGAGGCCTGCCGATGTAACTTTCTTACCATCAACGCTTGCCGAAGAATCATTGTAGTTCGTAAGGAACTCCTTCGCATATTCTGTGGCGGTGCTCGAACGATCGTTTAACCAGAGCAACATACCGTCATCATCGGTCCCAAGGGCCACCAATGGCGTCGCCTTCGGGTTTCCGCTTTGATGAGCCTTGTTCCAACCCGCGTTGAGAGCGGCAATAATCTTACCGTCGTCAATACGGTTGAGAGCAGCGAGGTTCATCGGCGACTGACCGTGCTTGGCCGAGATGATGATCGCGGTGCTATTAAGGAGACCCCGGCTGCCGAGAGCGGCCACCATTTGACCTAGAGATTGGTCAACGAAGGTAAGCGCATTGGTTAGAACGACACCCGGGGTTGTGCCATCAGCAAGATAACCGCCTTTGGCCGTGCCCGACAAGTCGCCTTCGGTTTTTGAGGTCGGTAGCTTCTGCCCGGTCGAAACGGTCTGGAAGTTCATTCCAAAAATCGCCGGTGTTCCTGGAGTTCCAGTACCGTTGTGACGATGGCCGTTGATCCAGTTGATAACTGCATCGACTTTGTAACCGTCGTACTGCTGAGTTAAGAGGTTGTCCGTTGTCCAGTCGGCTTGGCCTTGGGCAGTCGGTTCGGCGGCGTTCGCGCTGCTGTTAATCTCCGGGCAGAAATAATCATCGACACCTTTACCGGAGGGCCCAGACAAAATCTGGTAGGCCGGATGTTTATCAGACCACGCCGTGACCAATCTGTGCTGATGGGCAACCTCGAACACCGTGTTCACATGGATGTATTGATTCGGGAAGATCGGCGCACAGGTGTTTGGATCGATCGGCAAGTGCAACGGACTCATCAACTGCTTTGCGTTCCCGTTCAGCTGGAGAATATTGGCCCAAGGATCAGAACCCGGAGCTGGCACAATGCCTTGACCGGCATCGAGCGCATTCAGATTAATATCATCGATTTCGGTGTAAGCCGTCTCGCCGCCAGGTACCGGCCCGCTGCAATTCGTTGTCCCGACAGGAAATACTGCGTGGTTCCAGGTGTCGTCATAATAAATCCCCGTGGTTGCAGGGTTACCTCCAGTCAATTGCCCCACCATTCCCGGGAATGAGTCTGAAGGGAACGGAGTGCTGGCGTTGGAGTAGTCGATACCCTGAGCCATGAGCGCCGCTAACGTGGATTTAGGAAAGTTCTGCGCGTACCAAGCCAAATCGGACTGATGCATTCCATCGACCGAGATTAGGAGTACGTGTTCAACTTTCGTGGTGTTGTTGGTGTTGATATTGTCGTTTCCAGCAATCGCCGGAAGCGCCGACAAGATGCCGGCGGCCAAGCCGCCGAGAGTGAGAGTCCTGTTTTTCATCTGTATCTAGATCCTGTGAGCGTTGTGTTCTGTGAGGGCTCACCTCCCTGACCATTCGGTGTTAGCCGACCCCGAGCGGTGGCAAGCTTGTCGGCGAGAAAAACAAACCGAGCGCGAGAAAACAACGCGTTGAATGTGACGATATGTTAACGGAATAGAAGCCAGGATCTAGGAGTCCGCCGGCGCGCGTCTCATCGTCCTCGTACTCGTCGTCGTCCTCGAAAAGATTGACGTGTTCACGTGGTGTGTTTGTATCCCAAAGCGCCTGGAGGGGAGCCGCTTTGGCGTGTACCCCGGCGACCCTCACGACTTCGTCTCGGCGTATTATTAGGCGAACCCGATGAGGGCAACAGGCGGCTCCCGCGAATCACCCATCGTGTCGCAGTTCTATAGCTAAAATCCGAACGAATCGAAACGCCTTAGGTGAAAATATTACGCTGGGACGTTCGCGGGAGCCGCCTGCTGCGAGATTTTTTGGCCGGATCGCGATGTGGAACGAACATGCGAGGTCGCAGGAAAACACGCCAAAGCGGCTCCCCTCCAGGCGCTTTGGGAACAAACGCGCGGCATCAACATGCAAATCTTTTCGAGGACGACGAGTACGAGGACGATTTATGACGTCAGCCGCATTGAATGAGCAGCTGCGCCAAACCCTCCGGGTCGGTGACCATAGCGTCATGAGCAGTCGGCAGTTCAAAGTACCGCCAGTCGCTTTGGCTCTTAACCCAGTCGTGTGTGGGAATCGCCGGCGCATAGACTGGCTTCGTGCAACCGATGTACGTCTTCTTCACCCCGTTCCCGAGAGGATGTTTCAGGCGGATCGGCGCCTGATAACAGTTGAGCGGGAGCGGAGTCAATCGTCGCTTAAGCCATCCGGCGCCGGCTGGGTCGGTCACTCCAAAGGCTTCCGGAGAAGGTGGTGGAATGGTTAGGCCTCCGCTGCTCTTTTCGGCTAATTCTACCCGCTGAGCGACAATCGCCGGGTCAAGTACACTGAACCCGCTCTCTCCGTTCTTGAGCACCAACGTGTCGACATAAACCAAGTGCTTGAGCGGCTCCGGCTCACGATCCGCAACCGCCGAGATGACGTTGCCACCAAAACTGTGCCCTACTAAGATGACATCGTTCAGCTCTTCGGCGGCGATAAGATTCACGACATCGGCGGCAAAATCGTCGAGCGTTAAATCATTACGTGTTAGATGAACCCGCTCCCCGAATCCGGTAAGAGTTGGAGCAAACACGACATGTCCAGCCGAGCGCAGATTAGCGACCACTCGGCGCCAGCACCAGCCGCCGTGCCAGGCGCGATGCACCAAAACGAAGTTGTGGGTCGAAGGCATAAGGCGCCTTATTCGAAGTCGTATATCACAACCTTTGCGAAGAGCGGTTTACACTGCTGCACGAATTCCAGATGTTGGGGGTGCTCTTGGTATTCATCCTGTGCTTGTTTGCTCTGAAATTGGATGTTCAACGCCACTTGGTACGTTTGATCAATAACGTCGCGATGACTGCTGGCCATCTTTCCGACGTGGAAATGCACTATACCGGGGATTGATTCCAGGTATTTCTTGGCGGCCGCCATCAGCTCATCAGGAGCATCCGGCCTGTTTGGGTCGGTCCAAAAGATCACTACGTGAGAGAACATCCCGCGATATACGCTGAGAACCTTGACCAACGCAACCCAGCGACCTGCGCTGGCTTGCTTGGTGCACTACGCCGCTTTCTTGAACTTCATGCCCGATTGTGTCAGGTGATCTTCTCACCAACGCTCCAGGGCTCGGATGACGGGTGTCAGCGTTTCGCCTTTCTTCGAAAGGCTTAGCGGACTAGTAAAAACGACGGCTACAACCGCGCTCGGAAGTATCAATGCTGAAAATCTTAAAAAAGCACACGCCGGTATCGAAAACGGACGGACACACGGTAAGTTGGTGCTAACTGGGTTCTGAATTGCTATCCCGCGTGGCCAGCGGATCAAGAGATACCAGTGGTCATTCGCCTGGACGCTTCCGATACAACAAGCTTGATCTAAAGCAGAAGGCGCCTCGCTTCTTCCTCAGTAAGACGCTGGAAGGTTGTGCCGGGAACACTGATCTTCACAGTCTGGCCCGAGCCGGCCGACTCTATGATCCCGAGCATCACCGCCAGCGCGTGTAACGCAAAGTGACCGGAGCACCGGTGGGGCCGGTCTTCGACTATGGCGTTTGCCATTTCCGCAAGGCCAAGCGAACGATAGTTCGCTACGACCGGATTTCCCAAGGGATAGTTGATTCCCCCAAATGGCTTTTCATCGGTCTTGTCTATGAGCCAGTCTACTTGGCCGCTTAGTAAGGCCACGCTGCTGGGATCGTGAATGTTCAGCAGTCTGTTATTGGCGGAGGTCTCAACATCCCCGCCAAATGTGTCTGGATCCGGGACGCGGATTGAGGCCAATGTTCCATGCAGCTCGATCGGTCGAACCCCATGCCTCCAGACGTCCCAGCTCGCCAGGAAACTGATAATCGCTCCCGCGGAGAATGTTAGGATAGTGTTCAGTGTGGTAAAGGTGCCGACCGAAAAGGTCTCACCTTTTTTAGGTCCTTCGCCGAAACGCCGTTCCACCGGGCTAATCCGCCCCACGGCTCGAAGCTCACTCACCGGACCGAGAAGGCCCGTCAACGCGGATATATAATACGGACCGAGATCTAACACGGGACCGGCACCCTCTTGATAAAATGGAGCCGGATTGGGGTGCCAATGCTCCATTCCCTTGGTCATGACCGCTGCCAAACCGGTGATGATCGGACCGACACGTCCCTCATCGATCAGAGCTTTGGCGGTCTGCAGGCCAGCCCCGAGAATCGTATCCGGCGCACAACCTACCCGCAGACCCTTCGCCTCAGCCTCCTCCATCAACCCGACGCCGTCCCGAAGGGAGGTTGCTAGTGGCTTCTCACTATAAACGTGTTTTCCTGCGGCAATGGCAGTTCGGGAAACTTCCGCGTGGGTAGCAGGTAGCGTCAGATTGAGTATGATCTCGATGTCGTCGGCAGCCAGAAGATCCCTGACATTTGTTGCTCGCAACGAATATTTGTTAGCTAATCGTTGCGTCGCAGCAGGGTTAACGTCGGCGCAGGCGACGATTTCGATATCGCGAAAGAGTTTCGCGTTTCTGACATAGATGTCTGAAATATTCCCACAGCCGATGATACCAACACGCATTTAAATCAATTCACAAAATTCACCACAGAGACACAGAGGGCACGGAGGAAACGACCATATTAACAGGGAGGCCGCAAAGGCCACAAAGGAAGAAAAGGATTGGTTAAAGGTGACCGCGAAAAGCCCGTCTTTGTCGCCTTCGCGGCCTCCTGTTTAAATTTTTTGGTTCCTCTGTGTCCTCTGTGTCTCTGTGGTAAAATTAGATCGCCTTTTTACAGGTAGCCCGCGGGCGCAACGCTACGTACAAACGCGAGCCTGTCTTTGGCTTCAGCCGGTTGCAGCGCATGCAGAATGATCGTCCCATCGAAACCGGATTTCCTCAGCAATTCCAGGTAGTACGGATAATCCAGCCGGCCTCGTCCGGCGGCGAGATGCCCAGCCTCCCCATCCTTATCAAGATCTTTTGCGTGAGCCAGAACGATGTCGGAACCGAGGAGATCGAATGCTTCGTCGAGTACTTTCCGCATATTGGGTAACTGGCCACGTTGAAAAACATTGGCTCCGTCCATCACGATTTTCAGGCGGGGCGACTTCAGCTCGTCGAGAAGCCGTCGAGCTTTCTGCACTGAGTTTATCGTGTTACCGATCTCGGGTTCGACACCCAGCGTGACCCCGTATTCTTCGGCGACAGTTACCGCCCCCTCGATCTGCACGAGTAGATCTGACCACGCCTCAGGTGAATCGTTGCCCGGGTGTTTTCGCCACATGCTCTCCGGGTCGCGCGACCCGGTGCATAAGGTGATGACTCCGGCGCCGAGACGAGGAGCCCACGCAATCACCCGGTCCAAGCCTTCTGCTCCCACTAAACGCGCCTGCGGATCCGGGTCGATCATATTGTAGGTACCGGAAAGGGCGGCAAGCGTGAGATGGCGTCGAGAGAAACCTTCAGTAATGAGCTCGATCGTATGTGCCGAAAGCTCGGCCGGAAAGGTGTGACCCACGGCAGAAACCAGATCGAATTGGACCCCGGTCGCACCGGCGGCCGCGATGGCGTCGAGGTTTGCGTCAAGCGAGACAACCGGAAATTCCGGAGAAAGCAAGCCTAACGTGGCCACTACTTCGTCTTACCTCCCTGCATGACTTTAAGGAAAAACGGGGCCTTACCCTTCTCGTAAAGCGTGCCAACGATAATATCGAACCCGGGAGGAATTCCAGATGCCGCCATCGACGCGACTGATAATGCCATATAGCTCGAGGCTAACGGGTCCTGCCACATGGCCGCATTCACGTAACCGTCTATTACTTCCTGAGCGGTGTCGATAGAATTGCCCCAGCCGACTACCGGTATCTCTCCGGGCTTAATCCCGACTTGATCAAACACCCGCTTAATGCTGCCGCTGGTTAAGTCACCGATGCAGTAGATCGCCTTGATCTTTTTGCGATTGGCGACCAGATAATCGGCCATTCGGCTAATGACCTCAGCCTGGTCCAGTTTGGTCTCCGTAATTTCTGTCGTTATCCCAAGCGGCTTGAACACCGAATCGTACCCCTGAGTTTGCAGCGTCTGATAGGTCGCTCCGGGCACCTCGACGGGCGTCCAAACAAAATCCCCCTGTTTTACAAAATTATGATCGACCAGATACTGGGCCAGACGCCGGCCGGCAGCCACGTTGTCTCCGCCGACGTAGGCATCCCGACCGCTGGATTTATCGTCAGTGTTCAGAATGACGACTGGAATAGCGGCAGCATGTGCCTCCGCGATGACCTTGGTTAGGCTTCCCGGGTCCGGAGTGCTAGTGACGATCCCTTTAGCGTGCGCGCTAATCGCCGCGCGGACCGCTTCCTGTTGTGATGGAACATCGCCACTATGAAACGAGGTCCGAACCTCGTTGCCTGTATCTTTCGCCCACTGCTTAGCTCCTTCGAGAAACAACGTCCATACCGGATCAGTCGGCGATCCGTGCGAAACCCAATAGTAGGTCGACTTTGTACTCTGGGCTGAACTGACCGATGGAAACAAACACGCCAGAAATGCCGTGGCGAAGGTGACGGTAGCGAAGGATAAATATCTACGCATTGGGGGGATTGGGGATTCTCTGTTTGGGGGTTGCTCAACGATAATATCGTCGAAATTGCGTGACGGCTAGAGCGGACGCAAATTTGACTGGCCCATTCGACGCGCACCCGCCCTGAGCTCGTCGAATTGGTTATGATAGCCGCTTCTCGCGAGATTGGCTCAGCTGACGCTTGCTAATCGATAAGACCGAAGCGATCCGCCTCGGTAAGGCTGTGAAAGGACTCCGTTCTTTTGTCGTCGGTCAGGTTGATCATTTGTCGACCGACGGCAATGGCTCAGCCTCATCCAATGAACACTCTTCCACTACACTACGAACAACATTTCTCGGAACCATAGCCACCACATTTTGATTCTCTAAGAAGGCGTAGCTGTCGCCTTGAGCTTCGACGGTTTCTGCGTGGATTCGTATAGGTTCGTGCGCCTTATCAAGGAATGAAACGACGAATGTATTATCGGGCATAAAAACGAGATACAATTTACAGAAAACCTGAAAATTATAAAGAAGATTTGAGGTATATTTCAGGTAGCAATCGCTTCCGCTCGGGTTCGGAGGAAAGGCAGTCAGTCAGTCGGATGCCTGCCATGACCAAGCAAAAGGCGGGTCGAATGGCTCGAGCGTATTCGGAAAGAGTCAATCAACAAGTCCTGACAAATTTCTTCGCTGGCATCACTCATTGTGTTCATTGGAACACAATGCTATCGCTATCCCTAGACCCCCGTTTCAATTACTATTCCAAGGCATCCCGCAAAGGCGATGCCGTCGCAAAAGCCGGTCACTGCCGCAGCTTGCTTTTACAACCGCATTTTTGATAGGCTGTCTGGCGGTGAGTGTCCTCGCGATGCTTATCATCGCTCTCATTTTATCTGCTCCCGCATGCCGAGCGCAGGATGCAATCACCTATTTTAATCGAGGATTCGAGGAACATCGAATGAGAGAGTATCAAGCAGCAATCCTTGATTACAATGAAGCCATCCGGCTTGAGCCTGACTATCAAGAAGCCTACGCCAGTCGAGGCGACGCTTACGAAAGCCTGGCAGCGCGCAGCAGCGATCTTCGACAACGCCTACGACAATACGGCAAGGCCATCAGCGACCATCTCGAAGCGATCCGGCTGATGTATAATCGTACCGTCCAGCATGAGCACCTCGCCGAAGATTTGACTCTCAGCAGGATTTACTACGAGCGCGGAATGACTTATTTCGAGTTAAAGCAATACGACCAAGCCGTCTCCGACTATTCACACGCTATCAGACTCGATTCAAACCCTCTCAGCGCCATCCGCCTATATCAAACTCGTGGGAATGCGTACCAGGCCATGGGGAAGGCAAACGCTGCCGGCGCTGATTTCGATACGGCTGCGCGAATGGCAGCACAATGGCAAGAAACTGAGAAAGCCTTGCCATCGCCATCCGGTTCATCGATCCCTTCAAAGAAGTAAGTCTCCGCCAGGAGAAATTTCCAATCCGGCTATAGTTAACTGGAACTAACTAGGAACTCTCCTAACTTCTTCAGCTTCCGTACTATGGCCGTTTCAGCCCTCCGGATCATAGGCCGGGAAACTAAGGCGAGCTTGGCTGTTTCACCCTTTTTAGCCTCCCCTTAGCTGTCGCCAATGCAAGCGCGCGAGCCCGTAAGCGCTCAAACTAGTCAAGTTATTACGCAATCGTAATCTTGATGTTGGGTGACTGAAATATCGAACACCTATAAGAGAGTGTATGATAAAGCTTGCGCTGTTGGCTTACGTTATCGCCGCGACTGGTCTACTTGAGCTAGCGGGTGACAGGGCTACTGCTAGCTAGCGTCCAGCCGTTAAAGAACGGAAACATTTCAGTTGAGCGGATCACCGCCGAACGACACCGATCAGTCGTGCGGTATCTGACTGCCTGATGAAGCTCTTTCATTTTGGGCTCCGTCTCCGAGCGGCCTAGCGCCCCTCCTGATATCCATAAATGGAGCCTGTCTCCGGACACCCCGACCCACCGCGAGAGGTTCGCTTGGTCTGGCCCTCCTGTACCCAGATTTTTGGTTTTGCGTCGAAGCCTTTTCTTGGTTTGCCGGCATCAATATTGCCCTTGCGCAGCCCGGATTTTGCCTTAAGTATTTCGTCCTCGCATTACCGCGTGGTGTAACGGTAACACAGCGCCCTTTGGAGGCGTTATTCATGGTTCGAATCCATGCGCGGTAGCCAATTCGACGGAAACCGAGTGCGGCCGCTACATTCTCCTAAGAGGCGGGTCGAATGCCCTGAGCAAGCCTAAGGCACGTCGAACGGGCTGGCTGTTTCCGACCATTAGCATTAGCTTTCTGAAAAACCGCCGAAATTGGAACCCCACTAAGTAGGCGAAAGTTCCATGGTCCAACAATCACAGCCCTCGTTTACCTTAGGCAGATCCGGGAGAACATCTTTCTTGTACAGCTCCGGAATGTAAATCGTGATCTGCCGCTCTGTGGAGTACCTGGCTAGAAAGGCCTCTTGTGCGAACTTCTGCGCTGAGTCGCTTTTAGTAAGTTGATGAAGGCCGCATTCGATACCAACAAGATAGCTGTGGGTCTCGCCCGCTTCTCCCGTTTCCACCCGGACAGCGTAGACGTTTTCGGGCATGACGACGAATGTAGCACTTTTGTGTCAATTTTCCGGCGCATGTGCTTGAAAATGTTGGAATTTTGAAGGGCGTCGACCGCTAGAAGATAAGGTTCTTTAGAGGCGTTATTCATCGTTCGAATTGGTACCCACCTGTCTATCCGCCTATTTCCATGAAATTGTCGTTTTCCATGTAGTAGTCGAAGGCCAATACGATCTCTGCATTCGTAACCGAAGGTTTCTGCATGATCGCATTCGTGATCACGTCTTCAATCAATTCGACCGAGCAGAAGGAGGCCAATGTCGTGCCCTTGATTGCGTCCGGCGGGACTTCGTTGTTGTCGGCGTCGAAGGTTGGCCCTTTGTCGAGGTAGACCTGTGTATCGGTGCGACTGGGTGGTTCGAGATCTTCGTCGGCGTACAGGTAGTAGCCGTGGGAAACGTCCTGTCTAGCCCTCATGAGGTCGATGAACTGGCTGAGAGTCATGGGTCCGGTGCGCATCGGCTTAGTTCCCTGAAGTTTTGATCCTAGGTGTTCCATCGCTCAAGTGACCGTCACAATTTTGAGCCCACCTGCTCCGTCCCCGGGATTAACGGTAACGCCTCCTTCCGACCTCTGTATTTCGAGATCGACCGAACTTTGGCCGACTCTGAGTCCGTGGATGCTAACCTTCTGCAACGATTCGGGTAACCGCGGATAGAAGAAATAGATGGCGGGTTCAGACGCCCGAATGGTTAGGCCAAGGCAGGCTTGTAAGAGCAGAAACACCGCTCCGGCTGCCCAGGCTTGCGGTGAACAGGCCGACGGGTAAAGGGTCGGTCCTATCCCCGCCTGTTTCTTGAAACCGCAAAACAGTTCCGGCATCCGATGGAGATCGAGAAAAATAGAGGCTTCGAATAGACCGGACAAAATCTGGCAAGCGAGGTTCTTCTCAGGCGCCTGGCTACAGCCAAATCCGATCAACGCGTTGTCGTGCGGCCAAACGGAACCGTTATGATACGACATCGGGTTAAAACGTTTTTCCGAGCCGGCAATCGTGCGAACGCCCCAACCCGAAAAGAAGCCTTCGTCGGACAAGGCGCTGATCACTTTCCGTGCTCGTTCTGGTCGTGCGATCCCGGTGAAAAGACAATGACCGGCGTTTGAGCTGCGTACGCGGCATTGGCGTTTATTTTTATCTAAGGCTAACGCGTAAAAAGAAATGGCGTCACACCAGAATGCCTCTTCGAATCGTTGACGAAGCGATTGGGCTTCCTGTTGTAGAGTCTCGGCTTTTTCACTGTGGCCGAGGGTTTTCGCCAAACTAGCAGCACCCCGTTTCGCCGCATACACGTAGGCTTGGAGTTCACAGACGGCGATCGGCCCTTCAGCTGGTTGGCCGTCGGCGTGAAAAACTGAATCCGAGGAGTCTTTCCATCCTTGATGGATCAATCCGTCTTGCGACCGGCGCCCATATTCGACGAAGCCGTCACCGTCCCGGTCTCCAAATCGGTCAATCCAGGCCAAAGCCAGCTCGAGGTTGGGCCATATCGTCCGGATCAATTCCTGGTCTCCGGTTCTTTCGAAATAGGCGGCTGCTAAGTACACAAACAACGGCGTGGAATCCGCACTTCCGTAATACCGGCCGAAGGGCACTTCACCGATCCGAGCTAGCTCGCTCTTCCGAGTTTCATGAAGGATTTTACCGGGCTCCGCATCCTGCGCGGGTTTCTGCTCGGTGGCTTGAGTCGATGCCAGGTATCGCAGGACGCCTTTGGCGAGTTCGGGGTTGATCCAGAGATACTCTAGAGCAGTAATGATTCCATCTCGTCCGAACACCGTACTAAACCAAGGAACGCCGGCATACGGATATAACCCTTCCGCGGTCAGCGTGATCATCATCTCCAGATCAGCTTTGGACCGGTTGATCCAATCATTGAAATGCTGGTTCGATGTCTGGATTTCGCATCCACCAGGCTGAGGTTCTCCGCTCCGCATCTTCGGGGAATGACCGGTATTGACGGCAAATCTCTGTTCAGGGTCTGCCAAGCAGGAGACAGTTAACGTAAACACCTTCTCTTCCTGAGGCTCGAGCTCGATCAGGAAGCGCATGTCCGAGGGGTCGACTGCGATTGGCCTTAGGTTCGAGGTGATGACTGTCTTCCGTAGAACTTTGTCTAAACCTCGGTAGGAAAACGTAAGCGAAGAGTCGTTCGCCTCAGGACTTAGCAATTGCCTTGGCTTCGCTCTCGGATACCCACGAATCTCAAATATATCGGCGAAATCCGCGTCCAGTTCTAAGACCAACTCAAGAGAGACCGTAAGGAGTCCATAATTCCGGACCCGGATCTCTTCTTCGCAAAGATTCTCGTGCAAGAGCTTGGTTCGTTGAAGCTGGACGGTGTGGCGCGCCAGTATGCTACCGTCCGGAAGCTCGAGCTGAGGATTGGTCAGATCGATGATCAAGTGCGCATTATCTTGGGCGACCGCTGAACTCAGTAACGAGAGCGACCCCGAGGCCAATCGCAGCACTGATCTCGAAAGGTGCCTTGATTCGCTATAGAAAAGACCATGTCCACCGGAACCAATTGCGCGGAGATCGCCGCATCGGTCAAAGACCCCAAACAGATCGCCCCGCATCAAGACTCGGGTCTGGATATCGGCGAGTGAAGACCGTGCGCGAATGTAGAACTCGTTACCGAGCTCGATGATATCAGACATAGGGCATTGCTTAGGAAAGGAGCTGATGCGCGCCTCGGCAAGCTGCCACAAGTTCGTCGAGAGTTTCGATTAGCGAGCGTAAAGCCCTGGGTTCCGGCACGCAAAACCCTTTGAGGGTCTTTCTCGCCTCTTGCATGCGCGTTAGCATTTGATGAAACCACTCAGCTTGCTCTTGCCAGAACTGGGCCAGCTCTTGCCGATTATTTATCGACCATGCTCTTAGCCGAGCTCCACCGTAGATGTTTAACATTCGATCTTCGACGTTCTTGTAGAATGCTTCGATCCATTCGGACTGCTGCGGAGTAAATGAACCGTGTTGACCGGCGTCGACGGAAATAGCCTCGGCTTGCTCAAAATCGGGTTCAAGGGCCGGTGGCATTGCTTCTCGCTTTGGCTAAGACGTTAACCCGCGTAAGGAGCGGAGCAACTACGGCTCTGCCAAATGAGGAAATCCTCAGCTCACTCCGAAAATCTGAAAGGGCAGGCCCCGCTTGTCCAAGTATCGGTTTGTGCGTAGCCATATCGTATGATCGAACGAATTCGGGAGCTCCTAAGAGCCAGAGAATGGCAGCCATTCACTATCCACCTGGTCGGAGGTGACTCGATCTACGTGAGAACTCGCGACCACGTTTGGGTCACCCCCTCCTGGCGACTCGTTTTCGAAAGGAAGGCTGGGCAAATCGAGGTTGTTGGTCCGGACCAGATGGACCAAATCACCGGCGTGGAACTGAAGTCGATGACCTTCGGCGAAATAGAAAGTCAAACCGGGTAGGTAAGGCTAATTTTTTTAAGAAACTCTGCGGGCGTGAGCGCTGACGCGAAAGTGATCTCCGGCTGCCAAATTCTCTTGGAAATCGGAAGGCTAAGGACTCATTCTAAAGGCCCGCATCTATGTCAATCGCCAAGCACGTGCTACTGTTGTTGTTTATAACAGTCAGTATTCAACGCTTATCGGGACAAACCTTTAAGCCTAGCATTACCAGTTGGACACCTTCAAGCAAGGGTTTCGAGTCAACTGCAGCGCTCCCGCACGGCGCGGAAATCCGAATCCTAGTGGTAACCACAGGACATACCGCGAAGTCGCAGGGCGAACTCATAATCTACCCCGAGTCTCCAGGCTACGCGGTTAACCCCGTCGCCCGCTGGCCTTTCGTCAAAAACGGACAGTCCTTAGCTTTTCGAGTTGTACAGCACGCCGGCGGTCGGTTTTACATCGAGGCGGGAACTCCGAGTCCGTATCTGCGGGCGGACTCTTGTACAAGGCACGCCGATTATGACCAGCTGACGTTCGAGAAAGGTTGGATACTCAACGTTAAGGTTTTTCATGAATTTTAACGGACCGCATTTGTAATTGACTGTGGCTGATTGAGTTGTTGTGTAGCGTAGTCCTCTTTCAAGAGACCCAACTATGTCATCTTCAGCTCCGTTGTCCTGGGTTTTCGACGCAGATTATCTCCAGGCTTGTAATTGCGATTACGGATGTCCGTGCGAGTTCGCCGCTCCGCCGACACCCGGCTTTTGTGAAGGCACAGGGGCATGGCTAATTAAAACTGGTCGCTGCGGCAACGTATCCCTTGATGGTCTCGGTCTGGGGTTCGCTGCGCATTGGCCGGGGGCGATCCACTTGGGTGGTGGCACGGTCACGCTCTTTATCGACGAACGCGCTAATCAAGAGCAGCGGGAAGCGCTTGAGAACATCGGCTTCGGAAAGCTCGGCGGGCTACCGTTCGAGATCCTGGCGACCACATTCGCGACGGTTCAACCGACCTGCTTTGTTCCTTTTGAAGTCCATTTGGATGGCCGAAACAGCACGGCTCGAGTCGGCGACCAGATCTCAATTGGTCTAGAGCCGGTCAAGAATCCGGTCACTGGTGATCCGGAGTTCGTTCGTATTGAACATGCTACTGGGTTTATCTTTAAAGGGGCGGAAGTTGTTTCGGCACGCGATGTCCGAGTCTCTAGCGGCAGTATCGATTTCCAGTACTCAAACAAGGCCGGGTTCGTGACCGAGGTCCACTACCACAACTAAGAATTCACCACAAAGACACAAAGAGCACGAAGAAAGACCGTAGCTACGGTTAATAGACCTTTCTGAATTCTCCGTCTT
This sequence comes from Chthoniobacterales bacterium, assembly GCA_036378375.1. GTDB lineage: Bacteria > Verrucomicrobiota > Verrucomicrobiia > Chthoniobacterales > JAFAMB01 > JAFAVN01. The sequence continues at coordinate 1,372 of DASUWQ010000052.1, read as the reverse complement.
CATCGTCGATTTGACACTGTCGTTATGCTGGAAAGGACGATCCAGGCTGTAGCACAAAGGGATCGCTTGGTGGTGGGTTGTGCGCTCGCCGGCATCGCTGCCGTAGCCTGGTTGTATCTGGCCCACGAAGTAGAACGATTCGCTGCTACGGGAGTCTGCCAATGCGCGGCCGTTGTGATCGGTGGCGCCGACCTGGCGTCCTGGTCACCCCAGACTTTGGCGCCATTGTTCCTAATGTGGACGGAAATGATGGTGGCAATGATGCTGCCCGCGGTAACGCCACTGGTTCTGCTCTTTTCCAACGTGGCCCGGTCTCGCCGCGAGCGTAATCATCCGTACGTTTCAACGGCATTCTTCGTTGCAGGATACTTTGCGGTCTGGACGCTCTTCAGTTTGATCGCAGCGTTGGCCCAATGGGTCTTGCACGGCTTCGCGCTGTTATCGCCTCAGATGACGGCAGCCAGTTCGATAGTCGGGGGCGTGATCTTCCTGGGAGCAGGCGCTTTCCAGTTCTCCCCGCTAAAGAAAGTTTGTCTCGCTCATTGCCGTTCACCCTTAAACTTTCTCATGACCGACTGGCGAGAAGGACGAGGCGGAGCTTTTCTTATGGGATGGAAGCATGGCCTGTTCTGCACGGTTTGCTGCTGGCTTCTGATGCTACTGCTTTTCGCGGTTGGCGTGATGAATCTGTTGTGGATCACGGTGCTGGCGGTCTTTGCATTGTCTGAACGGATTGCGCCAAAGAGCTGGCATCTATCGCAAGTATCAGGGATCGCCCTGCTTGGGTTCGGCGGGTGGTTGATTTTCGCAGCGAGGCCGGTGAGTTAGGATGGTACGGCAAATCGCTGAGGGCACACGTCCCAAGGCGTCGCGTCTCTCAAAACGAGGTGGCATCACCCAGGACGGAGGGGCGTTGCATTCGGCTCGACCTGCTTAAGCGCTAATCGACGCCTGAAAAATTGGCGCAGGTATGACGTATGGAAAGGCGCGACGCCCTGGTGTGTCCGCGGTTCAGGTGCTTGTCGCCTTTCAATGCGCTAGCAATTCTGGACGGAAGGCGTGCATTTTCGCCTTCAACACCAAAACGGCTAACCTTACCTCACTCCGAGGCGTCGCGTCTTTCTATACGTCATACCTACAACGAGGACCCGGCGGCGAAACGCGTGCGAGCAAACAACGCGGAATGCGACGCCCCTCCGGTTCGGCGACGATTAAGCTCTTACGACTCAATCGACTATTTCTTCTGCAACAAACTATGGCCGGTCATCGCTTTGGGTTGTGACAATCCGAGCATTTCCAACAGCGTCGGAGCCACGTCAGCCAAGATGCCGTCCTTCAGCGCGTACTCATCCGCGTCCGCAGCGACATAAAG
>DASUWQ010000051.1:0-11138 GCA_036378375.1 Chthoniobacterales bacterium | reverse complement strand
CACTAGAATTTGTAAAAGCTATAAATAAAGTCCTATCTAAAACTAAAGAATACCGCCAACAAAAATTGCTGCATACTGCAATTTTAGACGCTTTGGACCCAGTTTGGGCGACGCAACCGGCACAACGCGTGGATTTGGCGGCTCAGGCCGTGCCACGTATTAGTCTTGACGCTAATAAAATTACGTTAAAAAAATGTGTATAAATCATCCACCAGCCAGCCTCCAACAGCTCCGCTTATGATCGCAATCGCCGCCATGACACCATCCCGGGTGATTGGTCGAGGAAGTCAGATTCCCTGGCGTATTTCCGGTGAACAGAAATGGTTCAAGGAAGCAACCCTAGGTCATCCGATCCTCATGGGAAGCCGCACTTTTGAGTCAATCGGACGGCCATTGCCCGGTCGCCAGAACTTGGTGGTGAGTCGAAACCGTTCCTGGCCTGGAGTCGAAATAGTTCGAGATCTTTCCAAGTTCGATCCGACCCAATATTCGCCGGAAGTTTTTGTTATCGGCGGCGCTGAGATTTACGCCCAACTGATTGGCCATTGCCGCGAGCTGCTGATCACCCGGATCAAGCATGAGTACGATGGAGACGCCTACTTCCCGGAATTCGAGTCCAAGTTTCGGCTCGTCGAACCAATTCGGGATACCCCCGATTACGTGATTGAACGTTGGGCCCGGTAGGGACGAGCTCCTGCTCGTCAGTACATGGCTTAACGGACTGCCAGGGAACCACCGACAACACCGTCTCAGGACGAGTCGGAGCTCGTCCCTACCGCTCGCTAGTTCCAGTCCTTACCGTGATCAGAGCTGTTCCAGCTCTGCTGCGCGTCTTTCCAAGGTTGGACTTTGCCGCCTGAATCCAAGTCCTTGTAAATCGCGTCCCAGCGAGAGTCTTCTTGGGTGTTGTTGTCGCAGGATGCCAACAAAAGACTAAGTGGCGCGATGAGAAGGCAAGCCAATCTGAGCATAGGGGGAGCAGTTTAAAAGGTCGCGGGATGATACACGTGAAGCGCATCATCGCGCAAGCGGCTTGGCTTGGAGGCGCTAACCTCAATCGTCCTCGTCGTCGTCCTCGTCCTCAAGGTAGGCGTGCTATTCCGCTGACCGTTGCCCGCGTTGTTCGAGTTCATCCGCAGCTCTGATTTCTCGGCCGTCGAACGGGCGATACTTTCGAGGACGACGACGAGTACGAGGACGATTGAGGTTAGCGCCTTCTACAAGTGCACCCAGAAACTCTTCAGGTAATCACTTCCTGGGAAATCTTCCGGCATTGGCATTTGCCGTAAATCGACGCGCGATGGGAGGCTGTTTTTGAGTATGTATCTGAACTCGGTGGCGGAAACTTGATGAGCGTTCAGACAACAAAGCAGGATTCCACCAGGTTCGATTACGCGAAGGGCGCGTTGTAATAACGTCCCATAATCTTTCTCGGCTCGAAAAACACCTGAAGTTTTGCTACGCGAAAAGGTCGGAGGATCGAGTACTACGAGGTCGAATCGGCGGTCTCGTTTGGCGAACCGATCCAACCAATCAAAAACATCGCCGTAAATGAAATTGCTTTCTTCTGGTTCCAGACCGTTTAGCCGATAGTTTTCCTGACCCCATTCGAGGTAGTGTTGGGAGAGATCCAAGTTCACCGCCTTCGCACCGGCCGAAGCCGCTGCTACTCCGAAGCTGCATGTATAAGCAAAAGTGTTCAGAACCGTCTTGCTGGGACTAAGCTTGCGTAGCCGCTGGCGGTTCAAACGTTGATCGAGGAATAAACCCTGCGAATAGCCGCTTTGAAAATCGATCCAGTAGGAAAGCCCATTTTCTTGAACTGAAAAGCGCGCGGTTAACTGATCGCCTCCCAGATGAGCGGGCGCCGACTTCTCGTTTTTCGAGAGGGTCTTCGAGTAGACAGCACGATAGCCCAGTCCTGGGGCTAGGTTGGGCAATTCTGCCCCGTCTTTGACCGAGATCAACCAGCGCCCCGCGAAATCGTCGATAATGAGTCCATCCAAGCCATCTCCCGCCCCATTCACCAAACGGCAGACATTGGTGTCTGGTGATCTGGAACCAGAACGGCGCGCAATGGACGCTTCAATTTTGTCCTGAAGGAACATAGCGAGTGCTCATCTCTAACGAACCGTGCTTTCGAGTTGTCTCGCCTGCAATATGCGTGTTGTTTTTATGTAAATTAATTAACCCCAGTCTAGTTCCTCAACGGGACTAAGCTCACGACCGGTGAACTTTTATTCTGAATTTCGAAACCTATGAGCGACTTGCAAAAGCCGATTCAGCAAGCGGTGGATGACGGCTCGTTATTACAGTCGAGCGCAGATAACATGCTGCAGCTCCTCAGCTCCGCAGCCAACCCGATCTACCGAAGCTCGGTAACGGAGTTAATAGCAGCCCAAGCTTGGGCGGAACTGAATGACCGTTTCTTTAAGACGTTAGCATTTGGAACCGGTGGGCTTCGTGGCCGGTCAATTGGGCGAGTAGTGACGGGAGCTGAACAAGGCGCACACAATTCGGAACGTTGCCCGGAACATCCCTGCGTCGGGACGAACGCAATGAACTTTTACAATGTCAGCAAGGCGACCCAGGCGCTGGTCGCCTACTTGAAGGCCCATTTGGCCAAGAGCGCGGCATCTGAACGAGCGAGCCTCTGTATTGCTCACGATACCCGCTATTTTTCTCGCCAATTTGCTGAGTTGGCAGCTCGGGTTGCTTCTGAGTTGGGTTGCAACGTTTTCCTGTTCGAGTCACCCAGATCAACGCCAGAACTTTCTTTTGCCGTCCGGCACACCGGGTCGACGGCTGGAATCGTGATAACGGCAAGCCATAACCCGCCGCACGATAACGGCTATAAAGTCTATTTTGCGGATGGTGCTCAGATTGTCGAACCCCACGCCAGCGGGATTATCCGGTGTTTTCAAGAGGTTGCCGGAGAAACTTACGATGTTCTTCCCGCCAGCGAACAAGGCAAAGTCATTTCGTTGGGCGCTGATTTCGATGAGATCTATAAGACTCGCCTGCGCACATTAGTACTCAGACCGGAGATTGTTAGCGCGGAGAAAGATCTCAAGATCGTTTTTACCCCTATCCACGGCGCTGGAGCCGTGATCTCGGTGCCGGTGCTCCGCGAGATTGGGTTCGACGTCATCACGGTCGACCAGCAGATGGAACCAAATGGCGGGTTTCCTACCGTTAAATCGCCGAATCCGGAGAATGCGGAAGCGCTCGCTCAAGGCATGCAATTGGCCGACCGGACTGGTGCTGATTTAGTGGTTGGGACGGATCCGGATTGCGACCGGATGGGGGTTGCGGTGCGCAACCGGGCCGGTCAACTGGTCTTACTTACCGGGAATCAAATCGGTTCTTTATTAGCTTACTATCGGATCCAGGCTTATCGAGCAAACGGCGTTTTGACCGATGCGAACAAGGAGCGCTGCGTTATCATTAAGACGCTCGTCACCACGGATCTGCAGAAGGCGATCGCTTCGAAGGAAGGCCTGCGCTGTGTGGAGACATTGACCGGCTTTAAATATATCGGCGAAAAGCTTGGTAAATATGAAAACGCATTGCCGGAGGCGATTCGCCAACGGTACCGGTCACTAACCGAAGAAGAAACGCGTCGGGCCAGACTGGAACACTCAAGCTTCTTTGTGTTCGGGGGAGAAGAAAGCTACGGATACAGCGGGGCGGATTTTGTTAGAGACAAAGATGCTAACGCCGCGACTTTGATGTTCGCAGAGGTATGCGCCTACGCGAAATCAGTCAACAAGACGGTGGATGAGCTTCTGGATGACATTTACAGCGAGCACGGATATTACCTCGAAAAGGGTAACTCATTAGTCTTTGAGGGAGCAGCCGGCTCGGAAAAAATCCGCCGCTTGGCGGAATCATATAAGGCTTCACCGCCCAAGGAAATCGATGGCAGCGCAATAACCGAGGTTGTGGACTTTAGCGAGGGCGGTATCCGAGATGTAGAGGGCGATTTGTTGCCGAAGGAAAAAATGACGATGTTCCATTTGGCTGATGGGCGGCGGATAGCGGTTCGACCATCCGGCACCGAGCCGAAGATAAAGTTCTATTTGTTCGGCCGGAGCACAGTGGGGGACCGCGCTTCGTTGCCCTTCACCAAAGCTGCGCTCGATAAATCCCTGAATCGCCTGTGGGATTGGCTTCGAGCGGACGCGGAACAGCGAGTCGCCTAGAAATAGCGGGAGCCCCGGAACTGTACTGCTAAAGCGGCTGAGATTTAGACTGGGGTACAACGGCCGCTCCCTTGCAGGTTTTCGTGAGTGTATCGATATTCATCGGGGTCTCATGTGGGACCTGGAGATTTCGAAACGTCGGTAGCATGGGATCGGGCGACGTCCACCCGATTTGCTTTCTGCCGGTTAATAAGGGTGGCGGTCCTTTTTGTTCGTCCAGGCTTCGCAGGCCTGGAGGGCGAAGTCTCTCTCGAAATCCGGATAACATTTGATCGCCTTCCGCTCCTCCCAGGGAAGCCGGAAGTCGATGTACTGGAACTCGTCGTCAAAGCCGATCTTGCTTGTGTCCGTGAGACGCGTACCGAAATACACCTTGTCGATGCGCGCCCAGTAAATGGCGCTCATGCACATCGGGCAGGGGGCGCCGTTTACGTATAGCTCGCAGCCCTTGAGCATCTGCGCCCGCTCGGGCACCGGGTCGGGCGAGCCTTCGGGCCTTGGAATCATCTTGAGATTCCCCTCATGATAATCTGAGCCAAGCAGACCTTTGGAGTTGATGCGGCTGCACGCGTCAATGATAGCGGTCACTTCAGCGTGATAGACCGGTATGCCGGTCAGCAGAACGCGGTTCTGGCCGCGGCCGATGATCTTGCCATCCTTTACGATGACTGCTCCGAAGGGTCCGCCCCATCCCTTCTCGACGGATTCGATGGCGAGACGGGTCGCCTCGTGTAGGAACTGCTTTTTATATTCGTGGCTCTCGATGTCTGTGGTGCTCATGTTGGTGTTAGCAATTGTTGATTATTTGTGAGGGTCGCATTGCGGAGACGCGGAGAGAACCAGGCGTGTTGTTTGTCGCGTTGCGACGAGGACTTCTCCGAATAAACGCCCACAGTGACCGGGAGTCCTGATTCTTGGGCTAGCAGACCGGACATTCGGCAAAGCTCTCGCTTACTTCCCGACCCTTAGTTCGAGGGATGGCGTTTAAAGGAAATATAATTTCTATAATTAAGCGAACAGAACTGCGTCAATACAAATCGGCTTCGAAGTGATTTGAAGCGCGAACCCGGACGCGGGATTATTATGAGCCGAACTGAGCGGTACCCGATTAAGGTTGGTTTCGGTGGCGGCTTGAACCGGCGACGTTCAGGTTGAGCGCTCGACTTCAGTGGACGAGCCTGCACCTATGTCAGCAACACTCCCGCTCGTTCTCGGCGTTGACGGCATTGCTTCTCGTGCCAGAGTCTTGGTCCTTGCCGAAAAACCGCAGTTCGGATGCTCAATGAAACATTTCAGAGCCCGCCAATCGGGGCGTCTATCTACCAAAAGCGTTATTTTTGCGGCTTCGTTGCTGGGCTTTTTCTCTGGGTGCTATGCGGTAACGCGGCAGAGAATCAGCCGGACCTAGATCTTCCGACCCTTAGTTCTAACGTCAAAATCTCGCTGGTGACCTGTTCACCCGGCGACGAGCTCTATACGGCCTTCGGACACAGCGCGATCCGGATTCTGGACCCTGACTTAGGGTTCGATCGTCTCTACAACTTTGGGACTTTTGACATGTCAGTCGGCAATTTCTATCTCCGATTCGCTCGCGGCGACCTTCTCTACCAGTTGTCGGTTGACCAAGGCGAAGCAGATATTGAAGAACATGGCGCTCTCGGTCAGGGTGTTACTGAGGCACAACTCAACCTGACACCCGAGCAACGGCAGAACCTGTTCGTCGCCCTGGAAACAAACCTGACCCCTGAGAACCGATTCTATCGTTACGACTTTCTGCTCGATAATTGCTCGACCCGGGTACGGGATGTCTTTGAACGGATCATCGGAGCGCCGGTAGCCGACAAGAGTGTAAGCGGCGTAACCTTTCGCCAAATGCTGGATTTCTATCTGAAACGAATCCCGTGGATTCGTTTTGGCATCTATTTGCTGTTAGGAGCCAAGGTTGATCGATTAGTGACGCCGCGGGAAGCGTGTTTTCTACCGGCCAACCTCGAGTCCGCGATCTGCCAAACTAAGGTCAGCGATACGGCATTCGCGCAGAGTCCGGTTCGTCTGTTTCCAGCTCGCCCTCTACCAAGAATACCTCGGGCGTTAGATCCGGAGATCGTGTTTTCCGTAGTCGTCGCGGTCTGGATCGGGCTGTGGGCTCTACGCGGAGGCAGGGCTTCTCGTGTAATCTCGGCTCTAGTCTATATCGTTTTCGGTTTTACCGGATTATTTTTGGTTGTGCTGGCGGCAAACACCCTACATTGGGAGGCTTACCAGAATTGGAACGTAGCCTGGCTTGTTCCCACGCATTTGGTTGCTGGGATCGGGTTGCTTTTTGTTCCGGCCAATAAAGTGTTGATGCTTCGTCTTTATCTGTTCCTGGCCATGGTCGAAGGACTCCTTTTTATGGTTTCGTCGCCTTGGCTTCCTCAACAATTCCATCCGGCAATCTATCCGCTCGTGGTCCTGTTGCTTTGGCGAACCGTGATTGAACTTCGCCGAAAGGTGACGCCATGAGATTTGCTTGGTCGTTGCAGTTTCTGTTGAGCATCCTGGCGGGCATTTTGATCGCCCTGGGTTTGCCTCCTTGGAACTTTTCTTGGCTTGTCTGGGTCGCTTTTATTCCGATCCTGGTCTCTCTGCTTTCCCTTAAAGGCCCAGCGATAATGGTGATTCTTCAAGGGGTTCTGTTTTCCGGCACATTCGGGCTCATCACATTTCATTGGCTCTGGCACGAGCATCGGTATCAAGAGTTCGGAACAATCCTCGGCGTGTTCGGCCTTCAAGGGATGATTTGGAGCTGGTTTGTGTGGCGGTTTTGTAAGCTGCCGGACCTGGCTAAAGAGGATGGCAAGGAGGGCAAGAAAAAAGGGCTGCAGCCGATTTTTATGGGAGCAGCTGGGAACGCCGAGGCGTGGCGCGTTTCCACGGCACATCTTCGCCTGGCGCTCTTGATCGCAAGTTCTTGGACTTTCTTGGAGTGGTGTCGTGGAATGATTCTAACCGCCTGGAATCCGATCGGTCTGCCGATTGCCTTGAATCTTCCACTGCTCCAAGTTGTCAGAGTCACGGGCCCATACGGCCTGAGTTTTATCGCGGTATTCGCCAACGCGATTATTTATCTAGCGATTCGAAGGTTGGCATTGCGGCCGGGACGGATGAACTGGGCGGCGCGCTTCGACGTGGTTTTTACGTTGGCAATGATATTCGTCATTGCCGCCGCTGGCTTCCAATTTGCTCAGCCAGCACCGCAACTTCAACAGCTCAGGATTAGCATGACCGCAACGCCGGGAAGTACCACGAGCGAGCTGAACAGTTTGCTCCCTGGGGTAGCGGCTCTGAAATCGGATCTGCTGGTTTGGCGCCGGATCACTGAAGGAGGGACCGCTGCAAAGGGCTTGGATCGGAAATCGGCGCCTGACGTTGGCATTATCACAGGCATAGCGGCCACCGAGAAAGCACCGATCTCGGGTTATTCCGCCTTCCTTCCCACCAACGTCAAAAGTGTGCTCTCGTTCCAGAGTCATCCTGGCTTTCAAATCTTAGCGGATCAAGTGCCGAAGAATCTTCAGAGTGTTGCCGTCAAAAATATCGCGCTGCTTCCATTCCTTAATCAGGAAGCGATGTCATTGCAGGCGCTCAAAGCCGGTCTCCGCGCCCCGGCTCAGGGATTTATCGTGCTAGTCGATTACCCGAATGGTACCGCGATCGAAGAGCAACAATTTCGCGAAAACCTTCGCTGCTGGGGTGTCTCCCTAGGAAGGCCCATTGTTTTTGCGTCCGATCGCGCCGGTGCGTTTATGCAAACCAGCACCGGCAGAGTGTTAAAGGAGGTTGCGCCGCGGACGCGTTTGCTGTCGACGTATAACCTCGACTTTCCGTTGGCGAATGATATGACGCCCTACGGTTCGTTTGGAGATTGGTTGCCGATTGTAAGCGGTGCACTCTGTCTCGTGTTCGGCCTTCGGCAGCGTTTATCTGACTTTTATGAGAGCTCTCGTCGTTTCCGTACATGACGTCTCGCCTCTGACGCAGGCGAACTGTGACAAAATTATAGAGGCCTTGCGCAGCCTTGGTGTATCCGAGGGCTCGTTACTGATCATCCCGAATCATCACAGGCAGGCGCCGGTTCGGGATGACGCTGCTTTCAAAGGCTGGATATCGGAGCGGGTGCAGCAAGGTTATGAGCCCGTCCTCCATGGTTATTATCACGCGCGCACCCCAAAGCCGACGGATGCCGGCATTACCAAGTTCACAACTCAAGTCTACACGGCCGGTGAAGGAGAATTTTTCGATCTCGATCGTGATGAAGCGATTTCTCGGCTCCAAATGGGTATAGAAGATTTAGCGTTTCTTGAACGAAAGCTTAACGGGTTCGTCGCGCCAGCTTGGCTTCTGGGCTACGAAGCTGAGGCCGCTGTGCGTAAGGTGGGGTTCTCTTATATCACGAATGTCGGGTCCGTTAAGGTTTTTGAGGGTGTGCACAACTATTACTCTCGGTCATTGGTATGGAGCACCCGAGCGCCTTGGAGGCGGATGGTGAGTTTGGCTTGGAACCAAGGGCTGATTTCTAGGCTACGAGATAAACCTTTGCTCCGGATCGGGATTCACCCGGCAGACTGTGAGATTCCCGCGGTGTGGTCCCATGTGAAGAGCCTGGTCACCGCGGCTCTTCAAGACCGGCAACCATTATCTTACGAAAAATTTATCGCGAATCATCTCAAGGCGGAGCCACAAAGCGCGGACCAGTTTAAAGCCTAGGTTCGTCGACTGCCGGATGGAGGCCAGTGCATGATTGCGAAATGACAAATTCCGCTCGACTTCGACCAGCGCCTGGAGGGGAGCCGCAGCACTAGCATAACCTCCGGGTTGCGGCTACAGCGTGGACCACCACCCCGACGGAGGGGAGCCGCATTACATAGGTGCCGCCGGCAGATTCGGAGCCGGTCTATCGCCTCTAGGTTGAAAAGACGTGTTCGGCTGCGGCTCCCTTTAGGTGCGGCAGGTTCTACGGTCCCTTAGATCCCGACGTGCTGAATATTAGTTCCATCCAAGGGGCGTCGCGTCTGTCCGAGCGCCATACCTAAAAAGATTCGTCGGCGTCGACACCCGTGCGAGCTCTAACCCGGAATGCAACGCCCCTCCGTCCGTTGTCCTTTAATGGCCATCGGGATGTCCTGGCTGGCTCCAGCCTTCTAGCCTCTTAGGTTGACGCACATGAGGCGCCATAGCGGGGAGCCGCTTTTGACCGCTGCCAGCCCCCGGCATAGTCGCGCGAGAAAACCTTAGCACTGCTCAAGTTCGGATTAGCAGGCGGCTCCCGGAAACGTCTCTCCGTGTGAATCCCAGCGATGGTGTTCGATCGTTCGAACTGACAAACACAGTACAAGGTTGTAGCAGCGTCAGGGGCCGTTCGCGGGAGCCGCTCGTAAACCCACGCCCACTACTGGCAAACGCAATGCTGAAATAATGCGCGTTCAACTTAGGACGAGCGAAAGCGGCTCCCCTCCAGGCGCTGGGTCGGCATCATCCCAGCACTCCTAGATCTAAATATTTGCCAGCGCTATAGTGTAGGCTAGTATCCTGTCCGCAGGAATTAGGATGGCAGCAAAAGTCGACCTCCATCTTCACTCCAGGTTTAGCGACCGATCCGCAGAGTGGCTCTTTCGCCGATTTGACTTTCCCGATAGCTACTCCGCTCCGCGCGGCCTTTATCGTCGGCTCAAAGAGAAGGGGATGACTTTTGTCACCTTCACTGACCACAACCGCATCGATGGGTGTCTGGAAATAGCCGATCTGCCCGGCAGCTTCGTTAGTGTCGAAGTTGGAGCCGAATTTCCCGAGGATCATGTGGCTGTGCATCTGCTCGTTTGGAACATCTCCGAATCGCAGCACACCGAGATCCAGCAATTGCGCCGAAATATTTTCGAGCTCAGAGAGTACCTAAGCCACAATGGGATCTGCCATGCAGTGGCCCATCCTTTCTACGACAAAGATCGTCGTTTGACTGCCGATCATGTCCAAAAACTGATCCTGCTGTTTAAGCATTTTGAAGGGGTCAACGGACTGCGCGACAGCTTGTTGAGCGAAGTTGCCCGTTTCGTTTTGCGTTCCCTCACTCCGGAGAGGATTGATTATTTTGCAGAACGCCAAAAATTGGCGCCAACTCATCCCGAGGCCTGGCGAAAGGTGCTTGTGGGCGGCTCCGATGATCACGCAGGAATTTTCCCCGGTTCCGCTTACACGGAAACGCCCGATACAGGATCGATCGGCGAATTCCTGCGGAACCTGGAGCAGGGGAACTGTGTCACTCGCGGATTTGGTGGCACTCCGCTGGTGATTGCTCACGGCCTGTACAACACGGCCTACCAATTTGCCAAAGACAAGTTCTCCGCTGCGGTCAGCCCGAATCTAGGCTTCTTGGAGGTCGTTATTTCGCGGTTTTTGGAAGGCAAAAACCCGACGCATTTCAGTGTTGGTGAAAAGATCGGCCTGATTTTTAACGGAATTGTTTCCGGCAAGATCTTCGAATTAGCCAAGCCGGCGAACCTCTCCCTTTGGCCTGAGCTCGCCAATTATTTCGGTAATCAGGATGTCCAAGCTCAACTCGCCAAAGAGACCCAGGGAGTTAAGGAGCCCGAGCGGCGGGCATTCCTGCTAGTGGCTACCGTCTTTAACCAGCTCGGGTTTCGATTCTTTGACCGATTCGTGCAGCAAATCTCATCTGGCAACGTGATGGACGCCGTGCAGACGCTGAGCGCTTTGATGCCGCTCGGGTTGCTGCTAGGCCCCTATTTCTACGGTTACCATAGCCAGGCGCCATCTCGCAGCCGCCTCACCGATATCTGTTTGGGAACCGTGAATTTTGTCCCCGATGTGCTCGAAAACACCAAGCGGGCTTGGTTTACCGACACATTGGAAGACGTGAATGGTGTTACCACCACC
>DASUWQ010000050.1:0-30794 GCA_036378375.1 Chthoniobacterales bacterium | reverse complement strand
AGTTCTTCTTGTTGGCTGGAAGTGAATAAGTCCGCGCTATTTTGCAGGGCGCGCTGCAGCCGATTGGGACAAAGGTAATTTTGCCGGCCTTTCATAAGGGTCGCCTCGAAAGGCCGGTCAATCAATTTACGAACCGCAGGGATATCTTTATGGAGTAGCTGTTCTTGGAGGTTGATCGTATGCGTAGAAACGATCACTTTGCGGCGATTCTCGAGGCCGAAAATTATCGAGGGCACCAGGTAAGCCAATGATTTGCCGACCCCGGTGCCGGCTTCAACCACTAGATGCTGGTTCTCTCGGAGCGCTCGAGCGATCGACTCGGCCATCTGCTGTTGCTCAGGTCGATATTCGAACTTCGGTTGCTGAGACAAAACGCCGGTGCGGCCGAACGTTTCCCGGATCGAGCCCTCAAATTCATTGTCAAAATCTTCCCGTAAAGCGATCACGACCGGCGAATTTAGTCTTTTGGTCTAAGAGGCAGACAATCGCGTGGAGAGGGGAGGAGTTCAAGGAAGCAAAGGAGCCAGGAGTCAGAATCCGGGAACCAGGAGGCGTGACGGCGTGTGGGAGTATCGGCGAAACGGCGAATGGAGGGGAGCCGCTTTGGACCGTGCCTAAGGATCTCCCGCTATTCTTTCCAGGGCGAGGAAGGCCGAATAAGGTGTTAAACAGGCGGCTCCCGGAAACTACCGCACGCGATGTTTCGCCCAGCGTACCGTCTTCATCCGTTTGAGGCGCCGTCAACCTGATACGCGTTGAAACGTTCGCGGGAGCCGCTTGTTTAACCCAATTTTCGGTCTTCCACGTGCCGAGACAAAGATCGCGGGGTTTTTAGGCGCGATCCAAAGCGGCTCCCCTCCAAACGCCCATACGCCGACACGCCCTTTCCTTGATCTCCTCGAACTCCTCCCTATTTTACCCCCGTGTTTTTCGGCATCTTAGATCGGTATCTGCTCAAGAACTTTTTATTGTTCTTTTTCTACTCGATCTTCGGGATCCTGGGCATTTGGCTGGTTTACCAGCTCGGCGTCGAGGGCCCCCGGTTTCTAGAATTGCACCTCTCAGCGCGGGTCATCACCCTGTATTACCTCGCGCAAGTTCCCTACATGCTGGTCCTCTGGATGCCGCTCGCCGTCTTGCTCGGTTTACTCTACGTGCTGACCAGGATGTCACGGCGTAACGAGATTGTGGCGATGTTGGGGGCCGGGAGAAGCGTGCCTAGGGTGTTACTACCTTTGATCGTCTTTGGGTTAGTCCTGACCGGCGTCTGTGGATATCTGAATTACGAGTTGGCGCCGACCGGGTATTACGTCATGAACAACCGGATGGATGAGGTGTCCAAGGGGCATTCCAAGGTCACGTATTTGGATGGACACGTCTACGTTAATCGGAGACAGCATCGCATCTGGTTTGTCCAACTGCTGAATACCAAGACGCGCGAGGTTAAAGGCGTGGAGATTACCCAGCAGGACGCGAACGAGGTGATTCAATGGATCGCGTACGCCAAATCGGCGGTTCACAGCGGGCGCAACTGGATCTTGTACGATGGTAAGGTCTCATACGTAGATGCCGATGGAAATGTCACGGATGAAGAGTTCTTCGACAAAAAGGAAGAAACAGATTGGTCGGAAACGATTTGGCAGTTAGGCAGCTCAGCGCTCAACGGTCGAATGATGACCGTGCCTGAGCTTCAACATTACTTGAAGGTCAATTCGGATTTCCCCAATAGCACGCTAGCTGAATACCGGACCCAGCTTTGGGATCGTTTTGCCGTGCCGGTCAATGTGCTAGTGGTCGTGCTTATGGCCAGCCCGCTTTGTGTGGTTTTTTCTCGACGCGGCTCGCTCGGAGGCGTGGCGGCTGGCTTGTTTCTCTTTCTAGGACTATTCGGGGCCGGGCAGATTTTTGCCGCTTTAGGTGCGGGCTCACGCGTTTCGCCTCTCGTGGCCGCGTGGACTCCGGCAGCGGTGTTCTTCGTGCTTGGCGTTGCACTGGTTTATCTCCGCTCTACGAACCGGCCGATTCCGTTTTTGGGCTAGGAGCGGTAGGAGCGTCTTTTTCCCATAGCCGGGATCGCAGAGCGGCCAAAGCGGCAGCAGTTTCAGCTTGCTTCTTACTTGAACCGTCGCCCGCACCAAGCTCGGTGTTGTCCCAAATTACTTTAGCGATAAACAGCTTTTGATGTTCGGGTCCGGTCTGGGAAACAATCTCGTAGACCGGGCTTTTGGCGGAGATTGCTTGCAGAATCTCTTGCAACTGGCCTTTGGGATTCACTTCCAACGGCTGTAAAGCCAGGTGTTGAATGTCTTCGTGGGCTTCGTCGAGTATGAAGCGGCGCACGACCTCGAGGTTGCTATCCAGATACATTGCGCCCACGAGCGCCTCGAAAGCGTCTGCTAAAATCGACGCACGCTCCCGGCCGCCGCTGGCTTCTTCTCCGCGTCCCATCATCAGGTAGGTACCTAAGCCGATACTCAGCGCGTGGACCTTGAGCCCTTCGCGCGATACGAGCCGTGACCGCAACTTGGTCAGCTGCCCTTCGCTGAAATGCGGAAATAGGCGAAAGAGGTGCTCGGTGAAGATCAGTTGGAGCACTGCATCACCGAGAAACTCTAGCCTTTGGTTATCAAAATGATGTCGCTGGGTTTCGTGGCCGAGGCTGGGATGAGTCAGCGCTTCGGCCAAAAGCAGCGAGTTTCGGAACTTATATCCGATGCGTTGTTCTAGGGGGTTCATTAACTAAAGCGTAGTCGGACGACCTGGCTACGACTTAGGAAATGATGATTGACCAATCGGAGCAAGACTGATTTCAACCTGCAACTTCCTAAAGAATTATCCACTTCTGATTACTGATGCGCCATCTCGGGATTAACCGGATGTAGCTCATGGGCGGACGGTTTTTGGTAGCCGAATAGATGTCGTTCTTTGATCAGAGCCGCCACTTTGTCTGGTACAGCGCCCTCCCAACCGCTCTCGCCGCGCTGAACCTTAGCCAGGACATCACGAGAGAAAATATCCATAATCGAAGGATCGAAGCCCACGATCGGAGCGATATAACGGTTTTCCATCAGATGGGCGTAAAGATTTCTTAAATTTAGCGCAACCTGCAGATTCGTAGCATTGATCCAGACATCTGTAGGTAGTGACGGTAGGCTGGGGTCCGGCGCTGGACAATCAGCCTTCAGACAATAGCGGTCGTAAGCGCTCTTCCTCATGGGGTACACATAGAGCTTAGTAGACGCTTTGAAGAGACGGCCGACGGCTTCGAGAATACCGCCCTCCAGGCTGTCGTAATACTTCTCGTTGAAGATCTCCAGCAGGTTGTTTATACCCATGACCACACCGACCATTTCCTTGGTAAAACGCCGCAGGTAGGAAGTAAGCCGGAAAAACTCAAAGTAATTTGAGACAAGCACACTGTATCCTATGGCGGAGAGAGTATCTACCCTCGCCAGGAAGTCTTCATGGTCGAGATTGCCGGAAGCCAGCAAATTATGCATGGTCAACTCCATCAGAACCACCACGTCTTTCCCCACGACAGACGGCTCCTGTAAAAACTGAGCCAGCGTGCACCTGAGCATATCGTCGTTGACTAAGGTAACCGGGCGGAAACTGCCGCGTTCGACCACGATGGCTTTTTTATGAAGCACTTCCGAAGGTTGCATCACGGCTCCGTCCGGATTGAACAACACGGCGTTGGTAAGCCCGTACTCAACCAGCTTCAGACTCATTAACCGATTGTCGACATGGCCAAACAGTGGTCCGCTGAATGTGATCATGTCGACCTCGAGCCGATCCAGAGTAAGATTATCAGCCAAGGATTGGATAAATTTGTCCTGATCGGTGAGGTAATAAAAAGCGCCATAGATCAAGTTGACGCCGCAGACGCCCAGGGCCTGCTGTTGAAGAACATTTTCTTTGTCCCACATCCGGATGTGCATCACGATGTCGCTCGGCTGCGATTTAGGCTCCCCCTGAAACCGGATTCCCATCCAGCCATGGCATTCGTTCGTGCCTTTGAAATTTCTAGCTGCCACCGTATTGCCAAAAACAAAAAACTCCGAGTTATCGCCCCGGACGGCTTTTAGGCGTTCAAGCAATAACTCATACTCGTGATCGAGCATTAAGCCGAGGCGTTCCCGGGAGACGTAGCGCGCGGACTTGCCATAGATCGCGTCGCTGAATTTCATGTCATACGCGGAAATCGACTTGGCAACTGTGCCGGCGGCCCCTCCCGCTTGGAAAAAATGGCGAGCGACCTCCTGTCCGGCTCCGATTTCGGCGAACGTCCCATATTTAGGCTCATCAAGATTGATGGTCAGTGCCTTACGATTTGTCGTGAGAAGTTCAGAAGACATGGCGGCGTTAATCTTAGTCGAGAATGGCGCAAACACCATCACAGGATTTTGACGATATTGAGACGAAATAGTCGGCCCGTATACCGTGAATCTGACTTGCTATTTGTATAGTCACGCTAAGGGTAGGGGATTAGCTGGTGATTCTTTTTCCTGTCTCAGAACGAAAAGCCAAGGCGCTACAAAGCAAGATGGATGCCTTGGGTTGCCACGAAAAGGACCTCGAGGAGAGTTTTCGGGGAGCGTCTATCACAATCCTGCATCGGCCGACCGGTATCAGAGTGCGCTGTAACCGGGAGAGAAGCCAGGCGTTGAACCGTTTTTTTGCCCGGCGCCTCTTGGTGGAAGAGTTAGAGGCCCAGGTTCAAAACAAGACTCGCCATGAAGTCAAAGCAGAGCAGCTTCGCGAAAAGAAGGGGAGAAACAAGAAACCCCGAGTCGACCGGAGTCTATCTCAGTTCCATCTGCGTCCGGAAAAGGAGCCAACAGTGCCCCCATCCATAGAGACCCTGCTCAAACGGTGGCATGCCAGCAACGACTCTGAGCGTGGTAGCGCGGGGAAGCCGTAGCAACGTCTGCTCAGGAGTAATCCACCGGACTTGGACGGCCTAGAACCGCTTACACCGGCGCACCTTTCAGCGCCTCGGCTTGTCGCAGAGCCGGTGACAATTTTGCGACTTTCTGCCGCATAATTTTTCCAGCTTTGAACTTCACCGTTGCACGAGGGGGTATCTTGAAGCTGCTTCCCGGCTGATTCGGGTTTCTCCCAACCCGCTCCTTTGTCAGTCGTACTTCGAAGATCCCAAAGTTTCTTAATTCTACATCCTCGCCTCGGGCCAGGCTGTCTGTAATTAGATCAAGCGTGCGTTGAACTACGTCGAAGACCTGATGTTGTACTAAGCCCGTATCGTTAGAGATTCTTACAACGATCTCCCGCTTCGTTAGGTTTGGCATTTGAACTCCTTTCGAACGTTCGACTATCCTGGCATTAACGGTCGGCCAGCAACCGTCAGTCCCTGAGGTTCAACTCCATTATCCCCGGACTGAATTCCTTGAAACTATCTACAAGAACGGGGGGTAGGCAAGGGATTATCGCATTTCACCCGAATGATTTGAGGGAAGTCAAAACCTTGGAACCCTTGTATTTAAGGGGAAGGGCATGGTTTAGGTGATATCAGAGACGATCTGGCACAACTTTTGCATTCACACGACCCCTGTCCTTGACCTTACATGGTAATCTTCCGCGTGCTCGTCGTCGTCCTCGTCCTCGGTCCCGATTTGGGCTAAGCGGAGCTATTGACTTTTTAGAATACTTAAGCGCTCGACTAGGTCGCGCACGTTCGAGATCACGGCCTGGAACCGCATTCGGCCACGTGAGCAATTACCAACGAGGTAACCGGTGTCTTGAGCACTCTCGAGGACGAGGACGACGACGAGTACGAGGACGAATTGCTTCCTAACCACCAATTCCTAACCACTGATCACTTCAGCGGCAGTCCGGAAATGCATCTTAGCAACTTTACGTAACGCTTCCGCTCCGTGTTTGGCCACGATTTCTCTGGCAGAAGTTTTGACCGCCGCAGACACTCCCTTGGGGAGAGCAATTCCGAGCTCTTTGCCCTTGCGGTCTAACCAGCGTACAAACTTTTCCCGAGCCAGAATGGAAGCGCCCGCAACGGCAATGTCCGCCTCCGCCTTGGTGCGCTGTTCCACATTGATCTTCTGCCCGGCGGACAGCAACGCGCGCTGGACCACCCGTTCGTTGGCAAACTTATCGGACAGCGCCCTAGGGCAATCCGGCCGTTCCCCTAAGAGATTTTCGATCACCCGGGCGTGACCCCAGCCGAGCAGATCGTTCAAATTGTTAAAACGCTCATACAATTCGTTATATTTCTCGGGCCCGATCTGCACTACATTAGTGCTGATACCCGGAGTGCCGCGGATCAAGTCGGCGAGCTGCATAATTCGTTGGTCCGAGGAGATTCGTTTGCTGTCCGTAACGCCGGCATCGAGCAAAAACCGGGCAATCGGTCGATCAACAAAGACTCCGGCTATCACCAGGGGACCAAAAAAGTCACCCTTCCCGCTTTCATCGATCCCGAAGTGAGGCTCGAACATGGCTGGTTGCAAAATCTCTTCGTACCCAAGCCTGGCCTCCCCGGTGATCTTTGGCTCAAGCTCGTATTTAACGAAATCCTCGGTTCCTTTGCCTTGAATTACGACTTTCGGTCCCTTTTCGTACGCGGCGATGGAGAGGTTGCCTTTCCTGGCGAAAAAGAGCATGTATGGCCGGCTGATGAATTCGAAGTCTTGCTCTGCCAATAACTCGCGGAGTTGCTCTGCTTGGGTGGCGCTTAAAGGCAACGAGAACGAAGTCACCTGCTGAGCATGAATCAGGTTGAGCTCCAAAGCACGAGGTTTCGCGCCGCCTTGGTTGCCTGGTACCGGCTCGACGGCAGGATACTCCCTTGGAGAACGACCGCGGATCCCTATCGCATCCTGGTCTCAGAAATGATGCTGCAGCAGACGCAGGTGGTCACCGTCCTTCGCTATTACGATCGCTGGTTTCAATTGTTTCCCACTCTGGAGTCGCTAGCGCGTGCGGATGAAAGCGATGTCCTGCATGCGTGGCAAGGACTGGGATACTATTCCCGAGCTCGGCATCTGTATCAATGCGCTCGCTGGGTGGTCGAGCACTGCGGCGGCAAACTGCCTTGTGACGTTAAGTCTCTCCGGCAATTGCCCGGTATCGGCCGGTATACGGCGGGAGCGGTCGCCAGTTTCGCGTTCAATCTACCGGCTCCCATCTTGGATGCTAACGTAACCCGAGTTTTGGCCCGTCTGATAAACCTTGAGATCCCGATCGACCGCGAACCTGGTAAAAGTGCGCTCTGGGAACTGGCCGAGCGATTGGTTGCGGGCCCGGAACCTGGGACATTTAACTCCGCGCTGATGGAACTAGGCGCCTTGATTTGCACTCCGCGGGCGCCAGCCTGTAAACGTTGCCCGGTCAAGACCTATTGCCGGGCTTCGTATCCGCAGAATATTCCTCTTAAGAGCATCCGAGCCGAAGTTGTGCGGCGGCAAGAGAATTATCGATGGATTCGCCGTGGCGATCAGGTCCTGCTCAGAAAATGCGTCGGACCACGATGGAAAGGGATGTGGACTCTGCCGGTAGCTGATGAGATCGATAACGACGAAGTCCCGGTGTTCGAAATGCGCCACTCGGTAACCCGGTTTGTCATCCACTTGAAAGTTTTCTCCGGGCAAGCGCCCCCAGTGTTAGCGCCCGATAACCGTTATCATCGAGTCCAAGATCTTCCCGATCTACCTATGCCGACTCCGCATCGGCGGAGTGTGGATGTATTGCTAGCTGTGCAGTGATGCGCGAGACGGCGAATGGGCGAATGGGCGAACCGGCGATACGGCGAATGCCACGAAGTGGCTAAACAGAATAGCCCAGGGCTTTAGCCCTGGGTTAGCGTGGCAAGAATGATCGCCCTGCAAGGGCGACCGAAGGGTTATTCGAACTCGGTGCAGATTACGCCGCCGCCACACGGGCCTTCAAAATTCTCGGATCGATCGGAACCATGGACAAACACGGTCCTCGTTCGGGCGCCCTTTCAGGGCGCGTTCAATAAAACCGCCCCACCCAGGGCTAAGCCCTGGGCTGTTCTGTTTAGCCACTTCGTGGCAATCGCACCATCGCCCATTCGCCCCATCGCCGTGTCGCCCATTCGCCCATTCGCCCATTTGCACGCACTCGATTGCACTTGATTCCCGCCTGCAAGCATGCGTCGCTGCGTGACGCCACATGCAATCCAACGTACAGATTGATGCTAGCCAACTGCCGGATGAAGAGGGGCGCTTTGGGAATTTCGGCGGGGTTTTTGTGCCAGAAACCTTGATGCCCGCAATTGAGCAACTTCGCGAAGAATACGCGCGGGCAAAAGCAGATCCGCATTTCCAGTGGCAGTTCGGGGAGTTGCTACGCACGTTTTGCGGCCGGCCTACGCCGCTTTATTTTGCCGAGCGATTAACCCAGAAGTTGGGTGGCCCGCGCATCTATTTTAAGCGCGAAGATTTGCTCCATACCGGAGCGCACAAGATCAATAACGCGCTTGGGCAGGCGCTCTTGGCGGTGAGAATGGGCAAAAAACGGCTCATCGCCGAAACCGGAGCCGGCCAACATGGTGTAGCGACCGCCACGGTTGCCGCCCGCTTCGGCTTGGAATGCGTCGTTTATATGGGCGAGACCGACATGAAACGACAGGCATTGAACGTGGCGCGAATGGAGTTTCTGGGAGCCAAGGTTGTCCCGGTCACCGTCGGCCAGGCCACATTGAAAGAGGCCATTAACGAAGCCATGCGCGACTGGGTGACAAATGTGCGCACAACTCATTATCTCTTAGGCACGGTATACGGACCGCATCCCTATCCGATGATGGTGCGAGATTTCCACCGAATGATCGGAGACGAAGCCCGTCAGCAAATTCTTGCGGTTGAAGAAAAGCTGCCGGACCTCCTCGTCGCCTGCGTGGGCGGGGGCAGCAACGCGATCGGTCTGTTCTACGCGTTCCTGAAAGATGAAAACGTCGCCATGGTTGGAGTCGAGGCAGGCGGAACGGGAATTTTGCCTGGGCAACACGCCGCCCGGTTTCAAGGCGGGCGCTTAGGTATACTTCAAGGCACCAAGACCTATCTGCTGTCCGATGAAGACGGCCAGATCCAGCTTACCCATTCCATCTCGGCTGGACTCGACTATGCTGCAGTCGGACCTGAGCATAGTTATCTGCATGATATCGGCCGCGTCCATTACGACTATGCTACCGACGATGAGGTGCTAGAAGCGTTCCAAACCGTGGCGAAGACGGAGGGCATTTTACCTGCTCTCGAATCGACGCACGCGCTGGCTTATGTCATCAAGCGTGCCCCTGAAATACCGCCAAACCAAGTTGTAGTGGTCAACCTGTCGGGACGGGGAGATAAGGATGTTGATCAACTTGCGCGGCGTTTAGATCGCCTGATTTGATCTTGTGATTCGTATTCCACGCGAAGTTCCTATCATGGTTCTTCCGAACGCGGTTCTATTCCCGCATTCGCTGCTGCCGCTCCACATTTTTGAAAACCGATATCGGCAGATGTTAAGTCATTGCCTAACCGGTGAACGAATGTTCTCTGTGGCGTCAACCAAAGCCGGGATACGCGAACCTCAAGGAGTTGAAGACTTGCGTTCGGTTGCCGGTATCGGGCTAATCCGCGCATGCGTTGGCAATGAGAACGGCACTTCCAATTTAGTTCTACAAGGCCTAGCCCGGGTTAGAATCGTCGAGTGGACCCAAGAAGAACCTTTCCGGATTGCTGAGATCGAACTAATCGAATCCCGAATGGGGAACGCGATTGAGGCCGATGCTCTAGGCGAGAAGGTCAAAGAGCTCTGCGTCCGGATTCAACAGCTGGGGCTGCCATTGCCCGCGAATCTGCTTGAACAGATGCATCAGATCGATAACCCGGAAGTACTGGCCGATGTGGTAGGAGCCGCTTTTGTTAATGAATTGGCGCCGCGACAACAATTACTGGAGTCGCAGGACGTCTCCGAACGCTTGCGGCTTCTGATTCAGATTCTGCGGACTCAGGCCGGTTAGGAGACGCCGGGAATGGCGGGAACGAGCGTGAACGCTGCAATTGTCCTCGTGCTCGGGCTCGTCCTCGACAGTTGGTTTTACCGCGGCCGGGCCTTCTCAGACTACTCCCGTCCCGGGAGAAACCAGTGATGCCCTTTGCAAGGATGCGCTCTACTAACGCAGCTACAAACCCGTTCGAGCACGAGAACGAGCCCGAGCACGAGGACGATTGGCCCGTTCCCGGCGTTCCCGGGATTCCGGCGATCAAGGCGTTCTTGAGGAAAGGGGTTGTCAATCTTCGACGAATGAATTAATCCTGAGACCGCGTCTATGATCCGTCACCTTTACATTGCGTGCCTGGTTCCGATCAGCGTAGCGCTACTTTCGTGCGGCGAATCGTCTCCCCAACCCCAAAAGGGTAAGTACGGCTACCTGCCTACTCCGACGCCAAAGCCTCTTGTGGCGCCGACCCCAACACCGATTCCGATCCCGGTTGCTACCCCTACCCCAGCACCGGAAGTTAGCAATATGCCGAATCCTGCTGGGACCCCGGCTGCGCCAGAGAATTATCCGTCCGCCACCAAAGTTCCAGGGAAGCCTGGTCGTGTTTACAGCCCCTATGCGCCCAATGCTGGAGAAGTTGACGTTGAAGGATACCCTCCCGGAGCTGAAGTAAAAGATCCGTATACCGGCAAGATTTTCTTGGTACCGTAGGAATAGGAAACAAGGGACAAAGGCTCTTAGTAAAAAGGACGCGCTCGCCGCGCGTCCTTTTTTCTTGTTTACCGGGAAGTACCGGCGGAAAGGCTAATTATGGGATCTCTGAGTTTAGGGGTTGTTGGAACCGGATTGATCGGTGGATCGATAGCTCTGGCTGGAAGTCGAGCCGGCTACCGGGTCACTTTCTACGAGCCGGCTAAATCTCCGGTCGAAACTGTCCTTAGCGACGCTGTTCGAGCCGGCGGCCTTGATGAACTGGCCAGCTCCAGCGATTTAATCTTTATCGCAACGCCAGTTTCTTCGATAGCGTCTGTGGCCGAGCGTTTGGCGCCGTGCGTAAAAACCAGCACGATTGTCTCCGACGTCGCGAGCGTCAAAGGCCCGGTTTTCAATCATCTTTCTGAAGTATTTAAGGGTCGATGTTTCTATATACCGAGCCATCCCATGGCCGGTTCCGAGAAATCGGGTCTGGAAGCTGCCCGGGTAAATCTGTTTGAGAATGCAGTCACCATCATTTCTCCGGATCTTTGCCAGGATAAAGCAGCGCTGGAACGGTTGACGAAGTTCTGGCGAGAAGCCGGCAGCATCCCGTTGTTCGTTGATGTGCCTACCCATGATCGGTTGGTGGCGGCGGTCAGCCATCTACCTCATTTACTGGCTGCAATCCTGATGATGCATGTTGTGAAATTTGCCTCCGATGGTCTCGCCTTTGCCGGGAACGGCTTCAGGGACTCCACCCGAATCGCAGCCGGTTCACCCGAGCTTTGGAAAGAGATCCTTCTTGCTAATCGGAGCGATCTGCTTACCAATCTCTATCGCTTTCGAGACACGCTCAACGAGACGATTGGCGTCTTGGAGGCGAATGATGTGAAAAGCTTGCAAGCTTTTCTAGATGCGGCGAAGAGAAGCCGCGACAAATTGATTGGTTAGAACATTTTATGGCCGAATTACGTGTTGCTCGGGCTCCACATATCGAATCGGAAATGGTAGTACCAGGAGACAAAAGTATCTCCCATCGAGCTGTTATTCTGGCTTCGCTCTCGAACGGAACCTGCAAGATCGAGGGCTTCCTGCCGAGTCACGATTGCCGATGCACGGTGGAAGCGATGCGAACGCTCGGTATCGGGATCGAGCAGCCCAATGACACGAAATTGTTCATTCATGGCCAGAGAGGTCATTTCCGGGCTCCAGCCGGCCCTATCGATTGCGGAAATTCAGGCACTCTCATGCGGCTGCTTTGCGGGCTCTTAGCCAACCAGCCATTCGAATCTGAACTCATCGGCGATGCTTCCCTTTCTTCTCGTCCGATGAACCGAGTGATTGAGCCGCTCGCCAAGATGGGTGCGGTAATTGAAGCAACTGGACCGAAAGGTACCGCACCGCTCAAAATCAAGGGCCGGAAATTGGAGCCTATCCGGTACGATCTGCCCGTAGCCAGCGCTCAAGTAAAGAGCGCGATTCTGTTGGCTGGGCTGCAAACTCCCGGCAAAACTACGGTCGTAGAGCCAGTCCCATTGCGTGACCACACCGAGCGAATGATGGATTACTTTCTGATCCGGACTGTTCGGGAAGCGGTTAATTCTGCTTACTCGGTCTCGATCTATGGAGAACAGATACCCGAATCCCGCGACTTTATCGTTCCGGGAGATATTTCCAGTGCTGCCTTTTGGATGGTTGCAGCTGCCGCGCAAGAAGGATCAAGTTTGTTGATCCGGGACATTGGCCTAAACGAGACGCGTACCGGAATCCTATCGGTCTTGCTTAGAATGGGGGCACATGTTCGAGAAGTTGTGCAGGATACCGAGCATGGAGAGCCTCGTGGTGAAATCCGGATCGATGGGACGCGTTTGCACGGAACCGTGATCGCAGGGAACGAAATTCCAAACGTTATCGATGAGATCCCGATTTTGGCGGTGGCCGCCTCGTTAGCTCAAGGAAAGACGTTGATCCGGGATGCGCACGAGCTCCGGGTTAAAGAAACGG
The DNA here is from genome assembly GCA_036378375.1 of Chthoniobacterales bacterium. GTDB lineage: Bacteria > Verrucomicrobiota > Verrucomicrobiia > Chthoniobacterales > JAFAMB01 > JAFAVN01. The sequence goes on along the minus strand of DASUWQ010000050.1, from coordinate 18,112 downwards.
ATCGTTTAGCTGCTATTGCGGCAAATCTTACGGCCATGGGCGTTGACGTGGTAGAATTCCAAGATGGTTTGGAAATCAATGGAGGAGCTCCTCTGATGAGCGGGCGGTTAAAGAGCTTTGGTGATCATCGCATCGCCATGGCCTTTGCCGTGGCCGGGCTTTTCGCCGATGGCGAAACCGTTATCGAAGATGCGGAATGCATTCACACATCATACCCGGGGTTCGAAAATCACTTGAATGATTTGCTGTTTCCTAATGATGATCGCCCCACTCCCGTCATCAACCCGGCTGGAGCACTAGACAAACATTGAATGAACTATCCGCATTCTCGGTCATCGCGATTGATGGTCCGGCTGCATCCGGCAAAAGCACGGTTGCACGACAACTCGCTCAATTCCTGGGCTTCTCTTTTGTAAATAGTGGCGCCATGTATCGGGCGGTGGCCTGGCTGGCCCACCTCCGCAAACTAAATCCGAGCGACAATGTCGCGGTCTCTAAGCAGCTGGGCACGGTTTCCTTCCAATTCGGCATTGCTAACAAAGAATCATTCATTTTGATCGATGGCGAAAAACCGGACCAACATCTGAAAGAAGAAGTGGTCAATCGAACCGTCTCCACCATTTCTGCCATCCCTGAGATTCGCGCTTTTCTTTTGCCGCATTTGCGAGGCTTTGCTCGGCTGGACAATATTGTCATGGAAGGGCGCGACATTGGCTCGACGGTTTTCCCGGAAACACCGTTTAAGTTTTATATCGATGCTGCGCCGGAAGTGAGAGCGCGCCGGCGTGCCGCTCAAGGCTTGAAGGATAACCTGGCCCATCGGGATCGGACAGATTCTTCCCGGCGTTCGTCACCGCTGGTGATCGCGGACGATGCTGAGGTGATTGACAGCTCGAGCCTGTCGATTGCTGGTGTAATCGACGAGGTCTTAGCCAAACTAAGCCAAAAGGGGCTGGCGGTAGCTTCGAGAAACGACCGATGACGCCCATCTATCGTTTGGGATACACGATTAGTAAAGTCGTTGCCAAACTAGGGTTTCGCCTGCGAACCTACGGGCAGGAAAACTTGATCGAGGATGGTCCCGCCATTTTGGCCTCGAACCACGCCAGTTATCTGGATCCTCCATTGGTGGGCGTATCGTGCCGCAAAGATGTCTACTTCTTGGCTCGAAAGAGTCTCTTTGAGAGGCCGGTAATTGGTCCCATTATCGCCCAGCTTAATACTATTCCTGTCGATCGCGACCGAGGCGATGTCGGCGCGGTTAGAGCCATGATCAAACTTTTGAAAGCCGGAAATCGGGTGCTGGTTTTCCCCGAAGGGACCCGGTCAAAGGATGGTAATCTCCAACCTGCCAGGGCAGGAGTCGGTCTTCTCATCGCTAAATCGCTAGCGCCGGTGGTGCCCGTAAGAGTCTTTGGATCATACGCCGCATTGCCCCGATCCGGCGGCATTCGGTTTGTCCCGATTACGGTCGTCATTGGTAAACCCTTGTTTTTCACAAAACAGGATCTAGGGATCGACGAACGTGCTGCTTACCAAGTCTTAAGCGAGCGCGTCATGGCCGCTATTGCAGCCCTGGAAATGCCAGCACGGTAGGGACACGCCCCCACTCGTCCGGATGTGGCTGCTCACATCGTGCTAAAGGAAAACTGGATGAGCGGGAGTTCATCCCTACCGAATTACCGTTAATGATTGGCGGTGGCTCGCCGCTGAATGGTGATGCGTTTGATGCGCGCGTCGTCGGTCGGGCTGAAACTCATCAACTCAGGATCATCCTTGAGAGTGTTGTGAACGATCCGGCGATCATAGGAATTCATTGGCTCCAATTTGACCGGGCGTCCAGTTAACCTGACTGTCTCGGCGATCTGACGTATGCGTTGCCGCAGCTTGTCGTCCCGCATCGCGCGCCAATGACCAATGTCCACCTGCACCCGCGGGGCGTTCCTATCCGTTGACTGCAAGATGCGGTTTAGCAAAAACTGCAGATCTTCCAAGGTCTCACCGTTATGGCCAATCAGCGCGTCTGCTTCGGCGGTGAAAACCTGAAGCTGGATCCCGCTCTCCGTTTCGATCTCTTGGATCTCCGCGACGAAGCCGAGATGACCTAACATTGTGTCTAGGATCTCTTTAGCTTCCATAACGGGATCGCGGGAACCCTTTAATTAACGGTAACTCTTCTTTTTCGCAACTGCGGGGGCTTTGACCGGCTTAGGCAAATCGGGGGCGGTCTGCTTCATGGTCAGGTAAGTTTGGACGATAGTGAACAGGTTCGACGCGGTGTAGTAGAGCGACAACGCCGCAGCAAAATTATAGCAGATGAATAGGAAAACGATCGGCATGATCAACAAGATGCGCTGCTGCGACGCATCTCCTGTCTTTGGAGTAATCTGTAGCTGCCAAACCTGCGTCGCTGCCGATACCAAAGGAATAATGTTGAGAGGGAAACCAAAAATGTGAGCAACAGTGTCAGGCTGTGACAGATCTCTAACCCACAAAAAAGAACTGTCCCTTAACTCAACGGCTGACCCCAGCATCTGATAGAAAGCAAAGAAGATCGGGATCTGGATGAGCATCGGCAAGCAACCGGCGAGAGGATTGATCTTGTACTCCTTGTACAACTTCATCATCTCTTGATTCATCCGCTGCTGGTCATCCTTGTATTTGGCCTTCAGCTCATTGATCAGCGGCGACAGTTTGGCCATCTTCCGCATGCTCTTCATGGAGACGTTCTGGATCGGCCAAACTGCTCCCCGGATAATCATCGTCATGAGAAGGATCGACAGCCCGTAGCTACCTACGAAGGCGTGGATCGTGTTCATCATGATCAGGAGTCCCGTACTGATAGGTCCGAATGGCAGTCCAAAATTCAGTACGGCAGTGAGATCGTCGTCTAGCTTTGACAGGCGGCCGTATTCTTTCGGCCCGGAATAAACCACAAATTCCTTACTCTTGGTTTCGCCCGGTTGCAGGTTGAAGCCCGGGAATCCGAGAGCGCCGTCAATCCTCCAAGCCGCCCTTTGGCTGGGATCGTCGGAGAGGGGATACCGTTTTGCCCAAACCTGGCCAGCGCTTTTGTCCTTCGATTGCAGGATGGTGGTGAAGTATTGATCGGATACTGCGGCCCAGGAAATCTGGTTGCCCGTCTCAGAATAAATGTCGTGCCCGCCGGAGGTTTGGAAAAAGAGAAAGCTGGAAGGACCAAACCAGTCGACACTAACGTTTTGGTATTTACTCTCATGGTCCCAACCGAACGTGGTATAGGTCGAGCGATCGTTACCGTGGATTGGCTGAGCTGCGCCGGTATTTACAAAGAAACCGGGAACGTCCACAGCGGCGCCGCCGGTGTTCTTAAATTCGATGGTCAATTTAAGCTGAAACGGATCCTGGAGACCGGCTGACTTCCCTGCGGTATAGGTCTTAGTTACCTGGATATTGTTGCCTAAGTCCTTGGTCAAGGTGACCGAATTGTTCTCTTGATCATCTGTCAGCGCATATCCAGAATCCTGCCAATCGCTCGGATTTCTGGAGATCGCGCCGATCGCCGGAGCGCGATCGCTACTCAGGGTTACCGGCTGGTCATCCTCGGCCTTGTAGTGCTGCAGCTCGATCTGCGTCAAACCGCCTAGCAGATTGGAGAAATCCAGTTTGGCGACGTCGCTCTTCAAGCTGGCGCTCTGTTCCGGGACCTCGGGTTGAGCCGGAGTTGGGGACGGCTGCGCCGTCACCCCCAGCGGGGTCGTGCTTGGCGTAGCCGAGGCTTGGGGCGGCGTGACCGGCTGATTGGCGTAAGCCTCGGCTCGAACTCTAGCCGCTTCTTGCTGCTGCCAGTAAATTGTCAGGATTAAGCCGATGGCGGCTATCGGAACCACAATCCAAGTAAGGCGATCGCGGGGCATGCTCATTAGTTAGAAGGTTTTGATTGTCGGGCGGGGACGGGATCGTAACCGGATCCTCCCCATGGGTGACAACGCAGGATGCGCTTGGTTCCGAGCCAGAAGCCGATTAAAAAACCGTGCGTCTCGACGGCTTGGACGAAATATTCCGAGCAGGTCGGTACGAACCTGCAGCCGGAGCCACCGGCTAGCGCTGCCAGAACAGGAGAAAGCGTAAGTTTGTAGATCTTCAATAAGAACCTTAATACGGGCACCATGAGCGACTTCCTCCAGCGAGTCCAATGACCAGGTGGCCATGTCTAAGACCGCGCTAAAATAGAAGCGCGCTCCGCTAACCGCAACCAATCTCGCTCCAGGTCGTGGAAGCTCGCAGTGGCCGCTGATGGACGCGCAATCGTCACCAGCCAGACGCCCGATATTAGGTCAAATTGATGCAATCTGAAAACCTCTCTAATCCGTCTTCGTATTCGGTTGCGGACCACTGCCATTCCAACCTTCCGCGTGGTAACGATACCTACTCGGGCGCGAGTCGCCTCAGGCTGAGCTAGAACGCCGAGCACCAGGTGGCGGCCGGTCCAGGACTTTCCGGCCTGTTTAACCAACTTAAACTCCGCGGTGCGCGAGAGTCGAGAAGCTCGGGGAAATCGGTAACGTTCCCGCTTCTCATCCGGCATAACTTGTCCCGCCCTAGGCGGAGTTATCTCAAGCCTGGGTGTGCCGGGCGTAATGGTTGTCAGTGCCGACCGGGAGCAAGCGTTTCCGGCCTCGTTGACGGCGCCGGGCCAGCGTCGCACGGCCGCCCCTCGTTTTCATCCGAGCCCGAAAACCATGCTGACGCTTCCGGGTGCGCTTGGAAGGTTGATAAGTTCTTTTCATAAAGGCGGATCCTGGATCGTCGCGAGTCGGGTAGGATAGTCAGAGAGGACCGGATGTCAACGAACGGTTAACGGTCGGCGTTTGCCGTTTGGCGTTTGGGGTTTGGGGTTCGGCGTTCGGCGATTGGCAGGCGGCGTTTTGAGAGTTTTGAGAGTTGTGCGGTTTGCGGTACGCGCTTACGGTTTCGCCTTTCCCGCTTCTAATCTATTAGTCAACCATCTGAATTTTCCTGTATCCGAGGAGAAACCGAAGAGTCAACGCTAGTGAACCGCGCCGAACGCCAAACCCCAAACGCGAAACCCCAAACGCCAAACCCCAAACGTCAACGTGAACGCTCAGACCGTCGTCGAACAGATTAAACAAGGGGGGACGCAACTGATCAGCGAACAGGAGTTGCTCCAGAAATTGAGTGAAAATCGGCCGCTGAGGGTCAAACTCGGAGTAGATCCAACCGCTCCCGATCTGCATTTGGGCCACTCGGTGGCGCTCACGAAGATGCGCCAGTTCCAAGACTTCGGCCATCTGGGCGTGCTTATAATCGGAAATTTTACTAGCATGGTAGGGGATCCGAGCGGGCGATCGACAACCCGGCCTGTGCTGACTGCCGAGGACGTCGCTGCTAACGCCGAGACTTACCGAAGTCAGGCCTTCAAAATCCTCGATCCGGATCGGACTGAGATCGTCTGGAATGCGGATTGGCTGGGCAAGATGACGTACCTCGATGTGATCCGTCTCAATAGCCGGGTGACGCTGCAACAAATGCTCCAACGGGATGATTTCCGGCGCCGGATTGATGAAGGCACTGCCGTTTTTCTGCACGAGTTGCAATATCCGGTCCTACAAGGCTGGGATTCGGTGATGATTCGAGCTGACGTTGAACTCGGTGCAACTGAACAACTGTTCAATATCATGGTTGGCCGATCATTGCAGAAAGAGCACGGACAACCCCAGCAAGTGGCCTGTTTATTGCCGATCCTTGAAGGGCTCGATGGAGTCCAAAAGATGAGCAAAAGCCTCGGAAATTATATAGGCCTCACCGAATCGCCGGAAGCGATGTTCGGCAAAGTCATGAGCATTTCGGACGAATTGATGGGCCGCTATTATCAGGTGCTGTTCAACGAATCCGCGCCTGGCGGTCATCCGATGGAAGCCAAGAAAGCTCTGGCGTCCCGGATCGTGAGTCGCTACCACGACGCTACGGTTGCGAAAATGGCCTTGGACGAATTCGAGCGCCGGTTCGGCAAACGGGACCTGGAATCGGCTAACTTACCCGAGGTACCGGTGAGTTCTCTCGGGAATGATCTGATTTCGGCCATCGTCACCGCCTATGAGGTCGCGTTTAAATTGAGCCGTTCCCGGAGCGATGTCCGCCGTCTTATCGAACAAGGTAGCGTCCAATGGCGCGGCGAAAAGCTGACCAATCCTAAAGAATGCCCGACGTTCCAGGCCGGCGAAGTCCTCAAACTGGATAAAACCCGCGCCGTTCGGTTGGTGTAGGTAAGGCGTGGACGGGGTGGACAGAGTGGACAGAGTGGACAGAGTGGACTCAGTGGACCAATTGACACGCCGACTAAGTCCACTCAGTCCACTACGTCTACTTCGTCCACTGTGACGGGTTGCCTGTTCACGGCATTCCCGCTTGTTTCCGCTCGTTCTCGCTCGTTTCATTGAGCAGCTCCTCCACCGATCGTCGTTTCCGTAGCCGGAGCCAGTTATTCCAGGTTTTTCGGAAACTGTCCCGGATCGAGAGGTAGTTCTGGCTCAGATCATTTTCTTTGCCGATTTGTTCCAGAACACCGGCTACCGAAAAATTCTCGGTCCGGAAGATCGTAAACGCGGTGCCGATGGCCGCGAAATGATGGGCATCACTGGCGGCAGTCATGGGTAGCCCGCGCCTCACTGCATAGTCATAAGCCATCCGGTTGTACCGTTTTAAAGTAGTGGCAGCGTTGAAAACTTCGATTGCATCGATCGGGAGAGTGTTAAGGACATTTTCTCGAATTCCAGCCCGGAATAAGTCATACGGGTGAGGAGGGATGGCTTTCCCGCCGGCCTGGTGAATCAAATGGCAAACTTCTATAGCGGGACGCCCCTTCAAATCGGGAAGGACAGCCCCAATGCAGAGCAAATGACCCTCGGCGGTAGTCACTTCAACCCCTGGGATGATTAGAAAATCGTTTACCGGCAAACCGTCAGGACGCATCAGCTCCCGATCGGTGAGGTACTTCACGGCGTCGCAGGTGTTATGGTCTGTAATCACAAATCCACTCAAGCCTTTAGCGCGAGCGGCCTCAATGAGTTGCTCGGGACTACTCACGCCGTCTCCGGAAAAAAACGAGTGGCAATGCAGGTCGATCTTCAGAGGCATGCGGCGATTAAGTAAGCTCGAAAACAAAAGTGTGCTACAGCTAAGAGATGACGCAAGCGCAAGGAGTCCGAGCTCAATCAGACGTACCGAGATCGACGCATCGCTCTTCCGTTGCGTTTAAGGAATGGGCCCTCGTCTGCGCCTCAATGCTTCGCGGTGAGACCAGCCTCATTTTTCGAAAAGGAGGTATTGCGGAAGGACGTGAGGGATTCCGGTTCCAGCACGAACGCTTCTTTCTTTTTCCCACTTTTTTTCATGAACAGGCCGATCGTCTGCGGATTGATGGCCCCATCGTTGAACCAGAACCGGGCCTAGTGAGCTTTTCCGCTTACGTTCATGTGGACTTCACCCTTTGGATCGAAGATTTGAGCCTGTTACAACCGCTTTCCGATCTCCACATTCTGAAGCCGGAAGTGTTGGAACAGCGATTCGCCTATGATGACCCCCAGGGTCTCCACCTTGCCATGATCCGGGTATTCAGTGTCATACCGGTCTGGAGTCTGGCGTTTCAGAAATCATTTGGAGGTTGTCGTTCCTGGGTTGAGTTACCGGAAGCACCGGCGGAGCTTCGATTTGCCCCCGTTATCCAGGACGGCGAACACGCAGCGCGGATGCAGCGAGTCCGCGAAGCAATTGGTGATGATTTGTGATTGGTCGAGTGGACGACCATGGCCTGGTGCGTCGGAGTTCGCTCGATCACCGCGAGTTTACATCGCGGAGGAGTTCTTTTTCTCTGTATTGCGTGCCTGGACTTCCAATGTAGGCCCCCTCTTGGGGCTTCATCGGAGAGAATCGCTTACCAATCACCAATCACTAATCACCAATCACGTTTCTCCGCTCCTACAGCTCTACGAGCTGAATCCGACTCATGGTTGACGCCAGTCGGTTTTGAACGCGTTTAATCTCGGGGGAACTCGAATATTTGGTCAGGTCGCTCTTCAAGGCGTCGAACGTGCCTTTAGAGTCTTGGATCTTTTTCCTCAGGTCGGTCATGAAGTCTTCGATGTTCTTCTTGGCTTCGGCGTCATTGTCCATGCTCTTCATAAGATCCGATCCCTGATATTTCTCTCGCACTTCATTATACTCATCGACGAACCGATTAGCTTCGTCGCAAAACTTGTCTGCCGCCTTCACCACATCTCCATCGTTATTGGCGCTCTTAATGGAGTTCTCCAGAGCCTGCATGGCGTTTACATAGATATCCCAAGGCTTTTTGTAGGCGTCTAAAACCGCTTTCTGGTCCGCGTCCAGGGCGTACCCAGGTCGCGGCAGGAGTAGAAGCCCGAGACCGGCTGAGAGAATAAACTTCCGAAGACTTTGCATAGACGATTAGGCGGATAGAGACCGAAAACTGAGGGAGAGGTCACCTCAGATCAAACAAAATTTGTGTGTCATTATTTAGCCCTGTGCACCAGTAGCAAATAATTCGCAACTACCGCCAAGGTGGAAGAGCTAGTGACATCGTCTCCTGAACGTGCCCAGAATTGCGTTGATGATCCGCCGTCCAAATTAAGCGCGGAAACCACCGATGCGCGCCCCACCAGATCCGGCACTGCCAATATCTGGCCCATTTCCGCCAGAGTTACGGACCGGCATATCCCAAACCCCCAAACCGAATTGCCGGCGGTGAAAACGAATGTGCGAGGGGCGCTCCTCTGGTTATTGAGTCCGGTTACCGCTCTGCTGTCTTCCAGGAGAAAAGGGCCGCACTGAATGGCTTCAGTTACATTTTTTATCCGGGCGAATCGCGAGCTCCGGACTAAGCCAGGTTTCCCGTCCCGGACAAAAAATACGCCGGACAAAAGTTTCGCCGTCTCAAGCTTGTGGATGGTTCGGTTATCGCTGATCAACAAGCCGACCGGGGTACCATCAGCCTGAAAATATCCGCCGTTGACCCCCGCCACCGCATCCGTAGCTCTCACTGCATCCGTGACTGATGGGTAGCGCCATTCAGCATTATTGACGACGCGGATTCCGAATGTATTGGGATGAAAAACGATGAGAATCAGGTTCGCAGTGGCGGCGCTGTCTGTGACCTTCACCCTGAAAGGGACGCCGTCCCCCGGTTCAGAATCTTGCCGGTCGAGTACGCGCCATTCGGCGAACAAGCTCGTTGGCAGAAGAAAACACACAAAAACGATTAACCTTAGAGTTCGCATTTAACGTTCGGCGTTTAGCGGTCGCGGTTTGGTGCCGCCGGATCTTCTAACCGGAGCCAACCGCGCGGTCCAGTCCGAAGCGTCCAGTTTGATATCGTCCTCGTTCTCGATGTTTGCGGCTGAACGACCGCAACGCGAACGCAGTGATTCATATTAGTCCCATAGGTCCTATGAGTCCCATTCGTGGCACGCTCTATCAGCTGCACTCGCGCAGTGACGGTAACCGTATCGAACACCCTCAATCGAGGACGAGGACGACGACGAGTACGAGAACGAAACAAACGCCAAACGCCGAACGCCGAACGCCAAACGCCGAATGCCAAACGCCAACCGCTACCCCTTTACCCCTGTTGCGAAAACAGTTTGGAAATAAGGGCTCTCTGTCTCTCGGGATACGATGCGAACATCGGTCTCGACAAACCTTGCTTCCTTTAGAAAGCGTAGCAATTCTACTTCGCTGAACCCTAGCCAAACATCCGCGTAAAGGTCTCTAGCTTGCTCAAAGCCATGAGCGAGCAAGTCGAGGATCAATATCCGGCCCGATTTCCGCAGGATCCGGTGAGCCGCCTCGACTGCCCGAAGAGGGTCAATCGCGTGGTGCAGGGCTTGGCTAAGAATAACCAGATCAACGCTGCCGGGATCAATCGGCGGGCTTTGAATGTCGCCTAGTCGAAACTCCAAATTCTTGAGACCATGCTCCTCCGCCAGTTGAGAGCCGAATTCGACCATTTTCTCCGACAGATCGACGGCAATTACGCGCTTCGCGCGACGCGCCAACAGCTGGGATAACGTGCCTTCTCCTGCTCCCAGATCGGCGATCTCCACCTCCGGGATCAAGGTCAATAAGAGATGCGACAATGCTTGCCACGAGCGACCCGGACAATAGCTGCGCCCGAACTTGCCCGCGAGACGATTGAAATATTCACGAGACTGGTCGTGGCGCCGGGCCAATACGTGGGCCCGGGTCCGTTCGTCTGCTTGTGCTTCCGGTAAATCTCTAATCGCCAAAGACACCAGTCGCTTCAGGTCGTCGACTGGAATTGAGCCGTTTGAACCCCAGGCATAAAAAATATTTTTGCCAACCCGGCGGTCCTGGACCAAGCCGGCCCGCTTTAACTGAGCGAGATGCGTCGAGATACGGGACTGCCCCATACTGAGAACTTCCTGAATCTCGGCCACAGACAGTTCATCGGGCTCGATCAGGTGAAGTAATCGGGCTCGAACTGGGTCCGAAAGGACTTTAAGTGAATTCAGCGTTGACGACATCAGATTTACTGGGATATATCAGGATATCATGATTGGTCAATATACACCAGTCCTGCACGCTCTAAAGTGCTTCGGGATTCAATTGTAGTAATCAAGGCTATGGCGCATCGATATATCTTTTCCTCGGAATCCGTGACCGAAGGTCATCCGGACAAAGTCTGCGACACCATTTCAGATCGCATCCTGGACGCATGCTTGGCTCAGGACTCTCAAAGCCGGGTCGCTTGCGAAACGCTGGCCAAGGGTAACCTCGTCGTGATCGCTGGCGAGATTACCACCAATGCGAAGTTTGACTATATCGAGGAGGTTCGCTCCGCGATTCGCGGGATCGGCTATGTCCACGAAGAATCGCTTTTCCAGGCTGACACCTGTCTCGTGGTCCAGGCTCTTAGCCGCCAATCGCGTGACATCGCTCAGGGAGTCGATGCCAAAGCCGCCGAAGGCAAAGAGACCGCCGAACAGGGCGCGGGAGACCAAGGCCTCATGTTCGGCTTTGCCGTTCGTGAGACGCCGGAATTGATGCCGGCGCCGATTCAACTCAGCCATAAATTGGGGCGCGAGTTAACGCGTGTGCGAAAATCCGGGGAGTTACCCTGGTTGCGGCCCGATGCAAAGACCCAGGTTTCCGTGGAGTATGAAGGACATACTCCGATCAGGGTTACTGCAGTGGTTATCTCGACCCAACACTCGCCCGACGTCAAGCATAAGGAGATCCGGGAAACTCTGATTGAGCGGGTGATTGGTAAGATCGTGCCGGGTGAACTCATCGATGCCGAAACGCGCTATCTCATCAATCCGACCGGACGATTTGTTATCGGTGGTCCGGAAGGGGACTCTGGATTAACGGGCAGAAAAATCATAGTTGATAGTTATGGCGGTATGGGTCGTCACGGTGGTGGCGCCTTCTCCGGCAAAGATCCTTCGAAGGTCGATCGTTCCGCAGCTTACATGGGTCGCTACGTGGCCAAGAACATAGTCGCCGCGGGTTTGGCGGATCGGTGCGAAATCCAGTTCGCGTACGCTATTGGCTATCCGGATCCAGTTAGCATCTGTGTCAATACCTTTGGCACCTCTAAGATTGACGAGACCAAGATCGAGGACGCCGTAAAGCAAGTGTTCAACTTCAAACCGGCCGCGATTATTAAACAACTCGATCTTTTGCGGCCGATTTACAGTCAGACCACCAATTACGGCCATTTTGGCCGGGAAGATGATTTAAATGCCTTAACCTGGGAGCGCACGGACAAAGCAGAAGCTCTCCGGAATCTTGTTTCCTAAACCTGGCGATTGAAATCCCCGCTATCAAACTATTCATGAGCAGCATCATTACTCCAACGACAACCGACTATAAGGTCGCTGACATTTCTTTGGCCGACTTCGGTCGCAAAGAGATTACTATCGCCGAAAAAGAAATGCCGGGTTTGATGGCGATCCGGAACAAATATTCCGAAGCTAAGCCACTCGCTGGAGTCCGGATTACCGGCTCCCTGCACATGACCATCCAAACGGCGGTATTGATCGAGACGTTGCGCGATCTCGGTGCGTCGGTGCGCTGGGCGAGCTGCAATATTTTTTCGACCCAGGATCATGCCGCTGCGGCCATCGCCAAAGCCGGAGTGCCGGTGTTCGCCTGGAAAGGTGAAAGCCTCGAGGAATACTGGTGGTGCACCAACCAAGCGATCTCATTTCCAAACGGCCAGGGACCGCAGTTGGTGGTCGATGATGGCGGCGACGTGACTCTGCTCCTGCACAAAGGATACGAATTGGAAGAAGGCAGTGATTGGGTAAACACACCTTCGTCTAGCCATGAAGAGAAGGTTATTAAGGACCTGCTCAAAGAGATTCATTCGGAGAACCCCTATCGTTGGCATGAACTGGTAAAAGAGTGGCGCGGTGTCTCCGAAGAAACGACCACCGGTGTCCATCGACTCTACAAGCTGCAGGAAACCGGTAAGCTGTTGGTGCCGGCGTTCAACGTGAATGATTCGGTAACCAAATCGAAGTTTGATAACCTGTATGGGTGCAGGCACTCACTCGTGGATGGCATTAACCGAGCACTCGACGTGATGCTGGCTGGTAAGATCGCAGTGGTCTGCGGTTACGGTGATGTCGGCAAAGGTTGTGCTCAATCGCTCCGCGGTCAGGGTGCACGTGTGATTGTTACCGAGATCGACCCGATCAATGCGTTACAGGCGGCGATGGAAGGTTATGAAGTCACCACCATCGAGGACACCTTAGGGCGTGGCGATGTCTACGTAACCACCACGGGGAACTGTGATGTTATCACCGTGGATCACATCGCCAAAATGAAAGACCAAGCCGTAGTTTGTAATATCGGCCATTTCGATAACGAGATTCAGGTCGACAAGCTCAAGGCTTTTCCTGGGATCCAAGCGACCAACATCAAGCCGCAGGTAGACAAATTCCGGTTCCCGGACGGGCACGAAATTTACCTGTTGGCTGAAGGCCGTTTAGTAAACTTGGGCTGCGCCACCGGCCATCCCTCGTTCGTGATGAGCAATTCTTTCTCAAATCAGGTTCTGGCTCAGATCGATCTTTGGGCGAACAAGGATACCAACACCCCGAAAGTGTATATCCTTCCCAAGAAACTCGACGAAGAAGTCGCCCGCCTCCACCTCGAGAAGATCGGAGTTAAGCTTACCGAGTTGAGCGAAAAACAGGCAGAATACATCGGCGTCCCCGTAGAAGGCCCGTACAAGCCAGAATACTACCGGTACTAATCAGTTATAGGTTCCAGGTTTTAAGTTCTAGGTTCTAAGTTTTAAGTTTAGTCGCGGCTAGCCGTTACCAGTTATCGGCTAGCCGTCTTCCTTTTGCTGCGCTCGGTCATATAAGTCCCATTCGTCCTATAGGTCCTATCCGTTCGAGGAACCCAGCGCATGCTCGGTCTGCAGACAGAACAACACCCTACCGTTGCCGCCCTAACCCTCGACCGCCAATTCCTCACCCCCTGCCTTCAGCCGATACCGGGAAAAACAAATCAATCCCGCCAGGCAGGCCAGACCGGCGATAATCGCTGTCCAGCGCAATCCAACTGGTCCCAGCGCCCCTTGAATTTGGGCAAATGACACTACGGAGAGACCAATCATCGACTTCTGCAGGATCGCTTGGACACCGAAATAGATTGCTTCCCTTCGAGTGCCCGTACGCTCGGCGTCGGCGTTAATAACGTCTGCTAACAAGGCAAAAGCTAACACCCCAAAACCGGCTACCGGCAACCCAGCCAGGCCGCACACGACCTGGGCGCAAACCAGCGGAGATGCCGGGAAGCCTAACTGATCTGACCATCCGAAAAGGCAGAAAACAATCCCAGAGAGAGCAAATACCAACATCAGCGAGGCAAACTTTCCGATCCGTTTTGCCAGCCAATTAAAAAAGAAGAATCCCACCAGGTTTGTGGCGATGAAAGGCAGCATCAACCTGGTCACCGCTTCATCAGTTAGATCCAGCCGCACTTCGACCCACCTGGGCACTAGCATCAATAGAAGGTTCAGCGCGAACCAATAAAGAGAAGTCCCGATCAACAACGGCAGGAAGTCCTTGTTAGTAAGAACCTCCCACATCCATCGAAACAGGCCGGTCAGGGATCCTTTGGTGCGTTCGGAGGATGGGTGTTCTCGGATAAAAAACGTGACCGGATAAAACGAGATCAAGACCGCCAGCGCTAACACCAGACCTAGGGCTGGGTAACCAAATTGCTGAATGATCAAGCCGGACAAGGCGAACACCAGGGTTCCCACCAATGTGGCCACACCTTGGCCGGTGGTGAGATTCAATCTTTCGCGCGGTGAATTACCGATCTCCGGTAGCAGCGCGAGATAAGGCGTAACCACCAGACCGTAAAATAAGAAGTAACCCTGACAAACCGCAGCCGCGTAAAGGATCCGCATCGTCTCAGGCGCTTTTTCGGGAGGGCACCAGAGCAAGAAGCACACAATGGCTAACGGCAAGGTAGCGAAAACCAAAAAGGGAATCCGCCTTCCCCAACGTGTATAAGTGATATCGGTCCAGTACGCGATGAACGGGTCAGAAATTCCATCGGTCAATCGCCCGGCCAATAAGATCAACGAAAACGCGGCCGTACTCACGATCCCGCCGATCACGAACCTCTCATAGAGCCATTGCGAGAGGACCAGATTGGTAAGATTCATGGCAAACCCGCCCGAAACGTAGACGAGGAACTGAAAGCTGGAGAGAGAAGGTCTTCGATTAGCGTCGAGCGACATGTATGGCGGTGTTTGCGCGGTATTCTGCCCGAGGCGGGTTGGGGGATCAAGGAGTTCGAGGAGTCCAAGGAGTAGCGGAGTAATGGAGCGGTGGAGTGATGCTCATCGATTTTGCCGCGAAGCGGCTTTAGATTATAGCCCAGGGCTTCAGCCCTGGGTTGGGTAAGCAAAAACCCGCCCTGAAAGTGGCGGCCGAGGGTTGTGTTCAGGCACCGAGGGTCGATCCGTCAGAATGCTTTCGCCTCTACCGATCCCGTTGCAGCCGCACCACCGCCTCATGAGCAAGCTTCACCTGATCAACGAGCGCATTGAGGTAAAATGGGATCCACGAATTATCGGTACCCTTTTCCGGCGCAGCACCTTGAGCGCCATCCTCGTGCTTATCTTCCCAACCATTCAATAGCGCGAAATCTTTCGGCAACGGCTTCGGTGGCTGGCCGCTTTGCAGGCTGGCCCCGAGCTTATCCAGATCGTTGGCTAGTTCGCCAGCAACTGGCTGCACTGTCGCGGAGCGAATCTGCTCAAGTTTTTCTTTCGGCAAATGCGCCATTGCCGACAGCGAATAGAAAATATCCCGACAAAAGTTAATGGTCGCCAACACTGGCTCGACCTCACCGCGCAGGTGAGGCGGCTCGCTCAGCAATCGCTGCCCCGCGTTCATCCCGTTGGCGACAGCCAAGCCGCTCCTTTTCCTCATTTCCGTGACCGAAAGTCGTTCTTTGCCTAATGCGAAAAGAGCCTGCAGGAATAGGGACGTGGTTAGATAAGCTTCGGCCAGCTGGCTGGGCAATTTGCTGCGCTCCCATAACGGAAAAAGAAGGTAGCCCGCAACGATCGCCAGCACACCGCCAATGATAGTGTGCAGAATCCTCAAGAAACTGTCGGTGACGGTGCCCGGATGGGCCAGATTGAGTATCACCATGATCATGGGGGTTAGCGCCAAGGAAAACGCCACATAGTTTGCCCACCTGAGCGTAAGCGTGGCGAATGAGAGCAGAGCCAGAAGCCCCAGTAACCACCAGGTATCCTTGATGAACCACAGAAACAGCGCCGCTAGGAGCGCGCCGGCAACGGTCCCGGTTATCCGTTGGACGGCCCGGTGAAGAGTCCCGCCGAAGTTTGGCTTTAAGACCACCACAACGGTCATTGGAATCCAATAACCCCGAGTCACATGAAACGCGGAGGCGAGAACCCCGGCAATGGCTGACGCCGCCGCAAGCCGGAGGGCGTGACGGAATGTACTGGATTGAAAGGAAAGATTGCTTTGGAGCTCCGTTATGAAGCTTACTCGCTCCAGTTTTGGGCGAGCAGGTTCCTGAACCCGATGCGGCGGGTTGGCTTCTCCCGTTTTCAGTTGGCCAGTCGTTTCAGCCAGCCAATCAAATTCTCTAGCCAGCAGTTCGACGGTTCTCCTCAGCTCTTGCCGGGTAAAATCGTATTTGGCAGCCGAGGCTGATTCTTGGAGTCGAGGTAAAAGCCGGTCGACAGCGACTTGCAGGCTGCTGCTATCAATGATGGCGCCGCGCCTGGCGACGGCGCTGGTGATCTCTCGGGCAAGCCGGGTCAAAACATCCGTGAACTCACGAAGTTCATCCCGCACAGAATCAAACCAAGGTTCCTGGCCAAGCAAATTGAGCACACCCCGGAAACCGATGATGATCTTACCGGCTCTATCCAAGTTCTCGATTAGATCCAAAAGCTGAGTGCTGCGAAGGCTTGGTCCCGCTCTCCGGACTCGAACCGCTCCCCATACCTTTCGACTCTCTTCCATGCTGGTGAGCAGACTGTCGTAGGCCAAGGCCACTTGTAAGTTGGAGGCGCCGTATCCTGACTTGGGAGCGCCGACCCAGACCGAATCGAGCAGATCTGCCAGGCGGCCACAGCTTTTCGATATCGTTTGGAACAGCGGCAAGAACGGGTGTACCGGCCACAAGGCCAGTATGAGCACTGCTCCCCAAAGCACGCCGACGGTGCAAAGAAGTAATCGAATCCAAAATTCGTGCGGCGCCGTCAGGACCACTGCTACTACCACAATCGTGGTACTGATCAGGCCGGCTTGGGAAGCGGCATTCCCCGCCACCCCCACCAGCGTCATCACAAAAGCCCAAACGAAAATGCCAATGATGTAACCCGCGACCGATTGGGTTACCCACGCGCCAAACACATAGGCCAGCAGAAGCACTAGACCAGATCCGGCGATAGTGAGCGCTTTTTGGCGATAGGCGCCGCCCATATCGCAGAGCAGTGTCCAGAAAGCCCCGAGTGCGGTGAGAATTCCCCAGCCCAGGTGGCCGCTAACTAGGCCGATAGCGGTTGGAATCGAGATGCCGACCGCAGCACGAATGCCTTGCGACCAATCGTACCCGCCGTCCCCGGCGTCCGAGTGCCACGAGATGATGGTTTGCCAAAGGGTGCGACGGTTCACGGTTCACGCGAATGACTCGAAGCTACTTCTTAGTCAAGGCATAACGAACGGCCCGAGACATGGAACAATAAGCGTTTTCGTTGCATTATTTGGCAAAGTATGGGTCGCTTTGGGTGAAGTTTCCATGGACGCTCGAAGGCGATCATCAACCGCGAGCTACAAACGGCGAACCGTGAACGGTGAACCATGATTGAAACCTGACTTTCTACGACCGCTTCTGGGTATATTCAGGTTGGGACTTATCCGTTTACCATTTTCTCGACGATGAATTTCAAATTGGCTTTGGCATCGATAGGTTGGCTCGGGATCGTAGGCGACGCGGGATCAGCCGAGAATACTCCTGAGATTCCCATCAATCATATTATCTACATCATTCAGGAGAACATCACTTTCGATCACTACTTTGGCACCTACCCGGGAGCCGATGGCATCCCGGCCGATTTGAAGCTGGCCTACCGACCCGGCGGCAAGCCGGAAGTTGCCCCATTCCATTTGAACAAGATCGCCCTCCCGCGTGACCTGAATCACAGCTGGCAAGCCGCTCAGCTAGCCTATGACGGCGGTAAAATGGACGGGTTCCTCTGGGCAGAGTGGCCGCGAGCATTGCATTATTATTGGCAGGGCAACGTGCCAAATATCGACCCTGAAAAGATCAAGCCGGAATCGGGTCAGCTGGAGTCGGGTGGACCGATGTTCAATCCGAACGTCAGGAACGGCCAGTTTTTCGGGAAAAAAACGAAGACGGCCCCGGTGGGACCACCGCCGGGTTGGGTTCTAAATACGGTCTCCTACTACGACTATCACGAGATCCCCAATTATTGGGAGTATGCGCGCCGTTACACGTTGTGCGACCGCTTCTTTTCTTCGCTCACCGGTCC
>DASUWQ010000049.1:0-10118 GCA_036378375.1 Chthoniobacterales bacterium | reverse complement strand
TCGACGCGCCGGTCCATTTTAGGGACGCGCCGCCCGTACATCAAAGCCGTCTGACCGGCGTCTCCAGTCTTGGTAGCGATAGACATGCTAGAAGCGGGAGAACCCCGTAATCGAGCGTGAACGCCAGACTTCGCCCGGTCGTCCTAGACTCCGGAGGCTACGTCGGGCAAGCCGGAAACGCATCGCTGCATGGCGCCGTCCAACGACGTTCACTGCGCGCGAGGAACCGACTTCGCCACCGGCGCAGAAAACTGCGCCGGTAAAATTGGGCTTCGTCGGACAAGCAGCGCGCCCTTCATTGGGTGCTAACGCGCGTCTCAGCCTTCCGTCCATGTACGAATCGGTTATCCCACTGCAGGCTCGGTTTCCTCCGGCACCATTTCGGCCTGAGGAGCTACCATTTCGACCGTTTTCACATTGCGGTGATCGCCGAAACCGGTACCGGCCGGAATCAGGTGTCCCATGATCACGTTTTCCTTAAACCCGCGCAGGTAATCGATCTTTCCGAGAGTAGCGGCTTCCGTCAGGACCCGGGTGGTATCTTGGAATGACGCAGCCGAAATGAAGCTGTCGGTCTCCAGAGACGCCTTAGTGATACCTAGCAGAACCGGGACGGCTTCAGCCGGCTTACCGCCTTGATCAACGACTTTCCGGTTCTCTTTCTCGAACTCTAGCCGTTCAACCTGATCGCCCCACAACAGTGAGGTATCTCCAGGCTCGGTGATCTTCACCTTTCGAAGCATTTGCCGGACAATGATCTCGATATGCTTGTCGTTAATCTCGACACCCTGCAATCGGTAAACCTCTTGGACCTCATTCACCAGGTGTTCCTGGAGATCCTGGGGTCCGCAAACCTCAAGAATTTCGTGCGGCACTATCGGACCTTCGGTGAGCTGGGACCCCTTCTTAACAACATCGCCCTTAAAGACGATAATGTGTTTGTTCAACGGAATCAGGTGCTCTTCCTCTTGGCCGGTTGTGGGATCTCGAAGGATTAGCCGGCGTTTGCCACGGACGGTGCCGCCGAACTCGACCACACCATCGATCTTAGCAATTTCAGCCGCGTCCTTCGGGCGCCGGGCTTCGAACAGCTCAGCAACTCGCGGTAGACCTCCCGTGATGTCCTTTGTCTTAGCAATCTTTCTCGGAGTCTTCGCTAACAGCGTACCTGCCGGGACCGTACCTTCGTCCTGGACGACGATGTGCGCACCGGCCGGGATCGCGTAGCTGGCGATTTCCCTGTTCCCTTCGTTCAAGATCACGATCTGCGGGTGTAGATCTTCCTTGTGCTCGATAACGACCGTACCCATCAGGCCGGTGGTTTCGTCGAGCTCCCGTTTCACGGTTACGCCCGCGATCATGTCACGGAACTCAACCTTACCGGGTTTCTCCGTCAGGATCGGGACGTTATACGGATCCCATTGGACGAAGACATCGCCCTTCTTGACGTGTTTACCTTCTGCGACGGAAATGACCGAGCCAACCACTACATTGTAGCGTTCGAGTTCGCGGCCATCTTTCCCGTGTACCGAGATCGATCCGTTCTTGTTTAAAGCGATGTAGTTACCATCGACTGATTGGACAACCCGAAGGTCATTGAACTGAACTTCCCCTTCGTTCTTGGCTTTGATGATCGGCTGTTTGAAGAGCTGAGTCGCAGTACCGCCGATGTGGAACGTCCGCATCGTCAACTGGGTACCAGGCTCACCAATGCTTTGGGCGGCAATAATTCCTACTGCCTCTCCCAACTTCACCATCTGACCGGTTGCCAGGTTGCGCCCATAGCAGCGGGCGCAGACCGCGCGCTTCGATTCGCAGGTCAATACCGAACGGATCTTCAGTTGCTCGACGCCGATCTTCATCAGCGCTTGGGCCTGCGATTCCTCGATCAGTTGGTTTGCCTTAATGGTGGTCTCTTTAGAAACTGGGTCGGTGATGGTCTCGCAACTTACCCGTCCCACAATTCGCGCCGCCAAGTCGACCACTTCATCGTCACCCTCGTAGATCGGGCGTACAATGATTCCGTTAGCTGTTCCGCAGTCGTCCTCAACAATGATTACGTCCTGCGCGGCATCGACCAGCTTTCTGGTGAGATAACCAGAATCGGCTGTCTTCAACGCCGTGTCTGCCAGACCTTTACGGGCGCCGTGCGTCGAGATGAAATACTCGAGAACACTAAGACCCTCACGGAAGTTCGACGTAATTGGTCTTTCGATGATTTCGCCCGACGGCTTGGCCATCAGACCTCGCATGCCGGCCAGCTGTTTAATCTGTTGGCGATTACCTCGCGCGCCAGAATCCTGCATCAGGTAAACCGGATTCAGTTCCTTGCGCCCTTCGTTATGTTGCAGGGTACGGAACATCACGTTCGAAATCTCTTCACCCGCCTGGGTCCAGATATCGATGATCTTATTGTATCGCTCACCCTCGGTGATGATGCCACTGCGGTATTGCTTATCGACGACCGCGATTTCTTTGTAAGCTTTGTCCAACTCGGTCTTCTTCTCGTTCGGGATAATCATGTCGGTGATCCCGATTGATACCCCAGCCTTGGTCGCCCAATGGAACCCGAGCTCTTTTAGGCGGTCGAGTGTCTCGACGGTCCTTTGTTGTCCGGAGACCTGGTAGGTTCTCCAGATGATATCGCTAAGCTGTTTCTTGGCAGCGGTCTTATTGAAGAAACCGAGTTCCTTCGGCCAGATACCGTTAAAAATAACCCGGCCGACAGTAGTCTCGATTTCCTTGTCCCGGGAATTGCCGTAGTTCGTGGTCCGGCCAAAATCCGGATTCAGGTACCTGACTCTTTCGTGAACCTTGATCGCGCCCTCAGACAAAGCGAACTCGATTTCGGCCGGCTCATGGAAACGCCGCAACCGCTCCTCGGGTTGATTAGTTTTCCGCGGCTCCTGGGTCAGATAATAGCAGCCTAGCACGATGTCTTGCGACGGCGTGGTGATCGGCTTCCCGCTAGACGGCGAGAAGATGTTGTTCGGCGCTAACATCAATAGCCGGGCCTCCATCTGCGCTTCCACAGACAGGGGTACGTGCACGGCCATTTGGTCACCGTCAAAGTCTGCGTTGTAAGCTGTACAAACCAACGGATGGATCCGGATGGCCTCACCCTCGATCAACAACGGTTCAAACGCCTGAATGGAAAGCCGGTGCAGGGTCGGCGCTCGGTTCAATAATACTGGATGACCTCGAGTGACCTCTTCAAGGATATCCCACACCTCCGGCTTTTGCGCTTCGATCATTTTCTTCGCGCTACGAACCGTATGGACGTATCCCAACTCTTTCAGTCGGCGGATGATGAAAGGCTCGAAAAGCACGAGCGCCATCTTCTTCGGCAAACCACACTGGTGCAGTTTGAGTTCCGGCCCGATCACGATAACCGAACGACCCGAATAATCGACGCGCTTACCCAGCAGGTTCTGACGGAACCGGCCACCCTTACCCTTCAACATATCGCTCAATGATTTGAGCGGACGATTGCCGGCGCCGGTGACGGCGCGGCCGTGCCGCCCGTTGTCGAACAGGGCGTCAACCGCCTCTTGCAACATTCGCTTTTCGTTCCGGATAATGACGTCCGGGGTCTTGAGCTGCAGCAGGTTCTTTAGCCGGTTGTTCCGGTTGATAACCCGGCGGTAAAGATCGTTCAGATCCGAGGTAGCAAACCGGCCGCCTTCGAGAGGCACCAACGGGCGCAGATCCGGCGGAATCACCGGCAACACGTCCAGGATCATCCATTCCGGTCGGGAATGAGAATTGATGAAGCCCTGCACCAACTTTAGCCGCTTCGCCAGTTTCTTGCGGATCTGTTTGCTCTTGGTGTTGTTCATCGCCTCTTCCAACTCGAGGTTGAGTTGGCGAAGGTCGATCTGAGAAAGCAGAATCTTGATGGCTTCTGCTCCCATACCCGCTTTGAAGGTTTCCCCGTACTGTTCCTGTGCTTCCCGATACTCTTGCTCATTTAAGAGCTGGCACTTCTGCAACTGCGTCTGGCCAGGATCAATAACGATATAATCCTCGTAATAGATAACCCGCTCCAGTTGCCGCGAGCTCATGTCCAGCATGAGACCGATTCGCGACGGCATGCACTTATAAAACCAGATATGGGAAACCGGGACCGCTAACTCGATATGCCCCATGCGCTCACGCCGGACACGAGAAAGTGTTACCTCAACGCCGCAACGGTCGCAGATAACGCCCTTATGCTTAATGCGTTTGTACTTACCGCAAGAGCATTCCCAATCTCGGGTAGGACCGAAGATACGCTCGCAGAAAAGGCCTCCTTTTTCCGGTTTGAACGTTCGATAATTGATCGTCTCCGGGTTCTTTACCTCACCTTTACTCCAAGAGCGGATGGCGTCCGGCGACGCCACACTGATTCCTACTTGGTCAAAACCGACCGAGCGTTCTTCCCCAAGAAGTTCGCGAAGATTCGTTTCATTCATAGCTATGACCGCGGGTTTTTGGATAACAAACTGCTAACGGACGCTCGGGAACCGCGAACCCTCGAGTGTGTTAGTTAAAACTTTCAAAACAACCATTCCTGCAGGTATCTCGGCGGCCGTCCCACGTTCGTGGAAAGGCCGCTCCATCGGAATTAGCCAGCCGCCACCGCCGCGACATCCAAAGCGGTGTCGAGGAAAGTCTGCGGTTTCCCGCCGACCTTCACGTCCAGGCCTAGGCTCTGCATTTCCTTAATCAAAACGTTGAACGATTCAGGAGTACCGGCCTCAAGAGAGTTATCTCCTTTGACGATGGACTCGTAAATCCGGGTCCGGCCCTGGACGTCATCCGACTTCACGGTCAGCAACTCTTGTAGAGTGTAAGCCGCGCCGTAAGCCTCGAGGGCCCAGACCTCCATTTCACCGAACCGCTGTCCGCCGTATTGGGCTTTTCCGCCCAATGGCTGTTGGGTAACCAACGAGTAAGGACCAACTGCTCGCGCATGGATCTTGTCGGCAACCAAATGCCCCAATTTCAACATATAGATGTACCCGACCACGACCTGTTGATCGAACGAGTCGCCGGTCCGGCCATCGTATAGCGTCGATTTACCGTTCTCATTCACCCAGGTAAATCCATCGATCTTTTTCGCTTCGTTGAGATATTTGCGCACCTCAGGCTCATCGATTCCGTCAAAAACCGGAGTCGCGACTTTGAATCCGAGCGCCTTGGCAGCAACACCCAGGTGCGTTTCTAGAACCTGGCCGACATTCATTCGGCTCGGCACGCCAAGCGGGTTAAGCACAATCTCCACCGGTGTCCCATCACTGAGGAAAGGCATATCTTCTTCCGGTACGATCTTCGCCACGACACCCTTGTTCCCGTGACGTCCCGCCATCTTGTCGCCCACGCTCAGCTTACGCTTGCTCGCGATATAAACCTTAACCTGCTTGATGATACCGGGATCGATATCGTCACCGCTCTCGATTCGGTCGAGCGAACGATCCTTCTCCAGATCGAGCTCGGCAAACTTATGTTCGAAGGAACTAATGATCTCCCGGATTTTGTTCCGGATCGGGCTCGGATCGATGTCGATATGATCGTACACCCCAGCCAGCTTCCGTAGCAGTGTCTTAGTGATCTTTCGGTTCGCCGGGATAATGATCTCCCCGGTTTCCGCATTCACCACATCCAGCGGGATCTTTTCGCCCAACAGGATGTTCGACAACGCTTCCGTGAGCTCTTCGTGAAGCTCATCTTTCTTTTTGCGATAATCCTCGCCGATTTGTTTGGCTTGGCGCTTGGTCTCGGCTGGAGTCAGTTTTTGCTTCTGAACCTCCTTCCGGGACGAGACCTTCACGTCCATCACAATGCCGTAGGTCCCGGATGGCACGGTCAGCGACGTGTCTTTCACGTCGGCCGCTTTCTCACCGAAAATCGCACGCAACAATCGTTCTTCCGGAGCGAGCTCGGTTTCGCTCTTAGGCGTGATTTTACCCACGAGAATGTCCCCGGGCTTCACTTCCGCTCCGACCCGGATTACACCGTCCGGCCCCAGATTCCGCAGCGCTTCTTCACTGACGTTCGGTATATCCCGAGTAATTTCTTCTGGCCCGAGCTTGGTGTCGCGGGCTCCAATCTCGAACTCGTCAATGTGGATCGAGGTGTAAATGTCCTCCTTAACCACTTTCTCAGAGATCAGGATGGCGTCCTCGAAGTTGTAACCGTTCCAAGGCATGAACGCGACCAGGACGTTTCGCCCGAGCGCCAATTCGCCATCTTCCGTATTCGGCCCGTCTGCGATGACCTGACCTTTGGCCACTTTGTCGCCTTTGCCGACAATCGGCTTTTGGTTAATGCATGTGCCGGCATTCGACCGCATGAACTTGCGCAGTTCATACACGAATAGTCCGTCCTCAGGGCGGCTAATTGGCCGCTTCTTCAGCTCGGGCAGTTTGCCATCGCGCGTGGTAACAATCTGTTCCGCCGTCACCGATGCCACGACCCCGTCGCCTTCTGCGACGATGACCGCTTTCGAGTCACGTGCCACCTTCCCCTCGAGGCCGGTGCCAACCAACGGTGATTCCGACCGGATCAGCGGTACCCCTTGGCGCTGCATGTTAGAACCCATCAACGCCCGGTTCGCATCGTCGTGCTCCAAGAACGGGATCAACCCGGCAGCAACCGACACCAGCTGTTTCGGGGAGATGTCCATGTAATGGATCCGCGACGGTTCAACTTCCACGAAGTCACCTCGAAAACGGCAAGAGACTTTCTCGTCGATAAAAGCTCCGTCCTTCTCGATCGGTGCATTCGCCTGAGCAACCACGTAGTTCTCCTCGCGGTCCGCTGTGAGATAGTCGATATGTCCGCTGACTTTCCCGCCCTCAACTCTCCGATACGGTGTTTCGATAAACCCGAACTCGTTGATCCGGGCAAAAGTGCTCATCGAACTAATCAATCCGATGTTCGGTCCTTCCGGAGTCTCAATCGGACAGATACGTCCGTAGTGAGACGGATGAACGTCACGGACTTCGAACCCGGCGCGATCCCGGCTCAAACCGCCGGGACCAAGGGCAGAAAGACGGCGCTTATGAGTCAGTTCCGCCAGTGGATTGGTTTGATCCATGAACTGGCTGAGCTGTGATCGACCAAAGAAATCGCGAATGACGGCGCTGAGCGCTTTCGGATTGATCAGCTTCTGCGGAGTCATCCCATCAATGTTCACGTCAAAGAGCGTCATTCGCTCTTTCACTAAACGCTCGGTACGGGCCAAACCGACCCGGCACTGATTAGCCAGCAATTCGCCGACCGTTCGAACCCGGCGGCTGCCGAGGTGATCAATATCGTCGAGCAACCCCTCTCCTTTTCGTAGGTTTACCAGGTACTTCATTGCCCCGATAAAGTCCTGCGTGGTGAGAGTCCGCTCACTCAAATCTACTTCGATGCTAAGCTTCTGGTTGATCTTGTAACGACCGACTCGACCTAAATCGTATTTCTTCGGATCAAAGAACAACCGCCGAAGCAAGCCACGCGCGTTCGGAATCGTCGGAGGATCGCCCGGACGCAGACGCCGATAGATATCGCGCAAGGCTTCTTCCTCATCGTGCGCCGGATCTTTCTTGATCGATTTAATAATGGTGTCGTCGTCTTTCGTGTCGACGACATCGACCTCGGTGATCCCGAGTGATAAGACCTGCTGGATGGTCGCTTTGGTCAGTGGTTCAAATGCTCGCGCAACCGTAATTTCCCCATCTCGGACGTCGGCAATCAACACCTTCGTGTTGAGCTGTTCTTCATCGATGGTCGCCTTAAGCGAAAGCTTCTCGATCTGATAGAAGACCTTAATGATCGCCTCGTCCGAGCCGTACCCGATAGCACGCAGGAATGTGGTGGCCAGGAACTTCCGGCGGCGTTTCCGGCGGTCGAGATAGATGTAAAGCAGGTCGTTGGTATCGAATTGAACTTCCAGCCACGAACCGCGGTCCGGAATAATTCGGAAGCTGTAGAGAACCTTACCGTTCAGGTGGATACTGGACTCGAAGGCAATACCGGGGGAGCGATGCAGCTGGCTGACCACGACGCGTTCGGCGCCATTGATAACGAAGGTGCCTTGAGGCGTCATGAGCGGGATCTCGCCCATGTAAACCTTCTCTTCTTTGGTCCCTTTCTCGTCCTTCAGCTGGAAAGTAACATGCAGAGGAGCGCTAAACGTTTGCCCTTCGCGCTGGCAATCCAGAGCCGACATTTTCGGGTCACCGATATCGTAACTAGCAAAGTCGAGTACGACCTTATCGTCGTAGCTTTGGATCGGGAAAACTTCTTTAAAAACCGCCTGTAGACCGACGCTTTTGCGTTTGCTGGGCGGCACATCCTTTTGGAGAAACTCAACATACGAATTGAGCTGCACTTCAATAAGGTTTGGCGGCTCGACAGCCTCTTTGATCTTTCCGAAATAAATACGCTCTGACATACGGATGCTTTTCTCTTCCAACCGATCGGCACTTTAGTGCCGGTTCACTCTGTTAAGGCTCCCTTGCTGGCAAAAACGCCAAAGGGGAACACAAATAGCCCCACTCGCAAGGCGTGTCAAATGTGCCTCGCGCATGGAGCTCTGAATTGTGCTGAATGTGTTAAACGAGCGAGTGATATCTCGAGTTCCCCCGCGGTCAACGAGGCACTACAATACCCGATTCCGCCGGATTCGCAAGCGGTTTTGACTAAACCGGTAGGGATGCGCGGGAGCTCATCCCTACCGGTGTTGCCAAAAAAAACGGGCGCAGACAAATGTCGGCGCCCGGTTAAATGAATCTTAAAAGGCGAAAACTGCCGGTTACTACTTGATCTCGACCTTGGCGCCGGCCGCTTCGATCTTCTTCTTGATGTCTTCGGCTTCCTGCTTGGTCACGCCTTCCTTCACCGGTTTAGGCGCGCTCTCAACCAAGGCTTTCGCTTCCGCGAGTCCTAAACCGGACACTGCGGCGCGCACTTCTTTAATGACAGCAATTTTGTTACCGCCGACTTCTTTAAGGATCACGTCGAACGTAGTCTTTTCCTCGGCTGCAGGCGCTGCTGCTGCACCGCCACCGCCGGCTGCCGGCGCTGCTACCGCCACTGGAGCTGCCGCGCTAACACCCCATTTTTCTTCGAGTTTCTTGACCAGGTCAGCGATCTCTAAAACGGTCAATCCGCTCAGCTGTTCTACGATTTGTTCTGTATCTGCCATATTCTTGTCTTCGGTATCGTCGCGCTCCCGAAGCCTCAGAAGCATTTAAGATTCTGCAGCTGCAGAACCCGACGAGGAACCAGTTGTTTTTTACTCGGGGCGCGCGGCTTCTTCGCGCCTCGTTTTTTACTTAGGCCTCGTTTAAACTCGGCCTGGTTTAAAATGTTTCCGGTAGATCGAGCCTCTACTACTTCCTTCTTTTCGATTGGCTGTTCGCAAATCCTATCGGGCGCCCAAACCACCAATCACCTTTCACTAATCACCTTTCACCTCTTCCGCGCCGCCCTCCTTTTCGACTCTTGCTTTCAACAATCGCGCCAGGGATGCACCAGGTTCGTTCAGCACGGAAACAAATTTCTGCAGCGGTGACTTCAACAATCCCAAGAGCTGGGCCTGCAGCACGTGTTTGGCCGGAAGATCGGCTAACGCTTGAATCTGCTCTTTCGAGAGGACCGCGTGATCCAATACGCCGAGTCGTACCGCCGGTCGCTGGAATTCGGTCGAGAAGGTTTTCAGGATCTTGGCCGCAGCGCAGACATCGCTCTCACCGGTCACGATGGCAGTTTGGCCAACCAGATCCTTGCCCAGATCCGGGAAGCCGACTTCAGCCGCCGCCCTACGCAGAAACGTGTTCTTGACGACCTTGCACTGGGCGCCGGCACCGGCTAACCGATTCCGGAGTTCTGCAAACTCGATAACATTCATCCCTGTGTACTCGGCAACGATCAGGAACGGGGAGGCGTTCAGCCGCGCGGACAAATCTTCAACAATTGTGGTCTTTTCAGGTCTCATTTTCGCTGCCCCTATCGGTTGTATGTGGCCGCATCCACCCGCAGGCCCGGGGTCATGGTTGCGCTGACCGTGATGCTATGAACAAATTTGCCCTTGGCAGCCGGCGGACGGGCTTTGACTACAGCGTCAATAACCGCCGTTCCGTTCG
>DASUWQ010000048.1:0-21066 GCA_036378375.1 Chthoniobacterales bacterium | reverse complement strand
ATACCACAATCAACAGCAAAGCGATGACCAACACTCTCAAACAACATCTTAAGAAGTTACGTCTTTCCGGATTACTTAGCAGTCTGGAAGTGCGGCTGCACGAAGCGGAAGCTAATCGGCTACCTTATGCAGAGTTCCTGGAACTGCTCTTCCAAGACGAAATCAATATCCGGCATCAACGCCTTTTAGCCCGTCGGCACAAATCGGCTGACTTCCGCGAACCGCGTTCACTAGATAACTTCGACTTTGGCTTTAACTCCTCCATCAATCGTTCCCAGATCTATGAACTGGCCACCTGTCAGTTCGTGCGTCAGCACCGGGATGTTCTCTTTATTGGTCCGCCAGGCGTGGGTAAAAGCCACCTTGCTCAGGCCATTGGTCTGGAAGCGCTCAAAGCCGGCTTTGTTGTTCTGTATCGCTCCATCTTTGATCTAGTTCGCGAGTTACTGACTCAGGAGACTCTTAGCGCTGAAGCTCGGATGCTTAATAAATATCTCAAGCCGGATCTGCTGATCATTGATGATATGGGTCTAAAAATACTTCCGCCTAAGAGCGGTGAGATCCTTTTGGAGATCATCATGCGCCGCTACGAAAATCGCTCCACCATTATGACCTCCAATCGCCCGATCGAAGAATGGGGTAAGCTGCTAAGCGATGTACCTGCGGCCAGCGCTATCCTCGATCGTTTACTCCATCACGCTGAGGTTGTCGCTATCAGCGGCCGAAGCTACAGAATCCAGCCGGTCGCTAAACCCTCCAAATCCAGCCATTAGGCGCCCTACAGCTCTCTCTCGCTAACAACCGCAACCCCGTAGCGCTCTGCTCTAGCTAGTTCAAGCTCAAATCCGGCATAAACAGGTCCCCCCTACGGGCTACCCCCCATTTATTCCGTTTTGACCTTGAGCTCGCTTCCGCTGCGCGCTTGAGAGGTCACTGTATTTTGCTTTTGATTATTGTTCGCTCGTTCCTCGCTCCCAAAATCAAAAACAAAACGGACTGCCAACACCATAACACGTTTTAAAACCGCGTTGTAACCTGCATTTTATCGCTAACCCATCCGACCGCTCTTCAATCACTGCTTGCAAAAACATCCTCTATCGATTTAAACAGAAAAAGTGGCTGGTTTTAATTCGACCCCTACTGGCCGGTTTTGATTCGACCGCCGACACAAGTCTCGGCGCAACCGTTGGCAAACCGGAAGTGACCGGGTAAGCGACGGTGAAGCAAATTGAAGAAAGTGGGTAGCCGTTACGTCGAAAAGAGTACCCCATGGATCAGATGGACGTTTTGCGACTCCTCACCGACGGCCAGGTACATCCGGCCAAAGAGCTTATCGTAGGTCGATCTATCACCGTGGTTGAGCTGACCATGATTGCTCGGACCTTGAGCGAGCAAGGTTGGATCGAGTTACGATTGAATTTTGGTGACCCGTTGCTGAGGATCTTGCCGTTAGGTGAACAAGCTCTGGCCGCGCATGAAGCGGTCAAAAAATCGGAAATCGATCGGCAAGCTTAGGAGCCGTTCTTTTCCAGCGCGAGATAGCGAATAGATCGGTTGTTCGCTAACCTCAAAAACAGGGCCTCCGAACCCACCAGAATGCCGAGTGTCGCGGAGGGTCCAGGCCAAGCCGTCACTTGCTGAATCAGACGGCCTCTCTGCATACCATTAAACGACCAGTTGATAGCCGGCGATCGAACGTAATATGTCAGGCCAGCCCGGCTCCCAAGGTCATGGGTTGTTCTGATATAGTCTAGACAAACACAGGCCGGTGGGGTGAAAGCCTCACTGGTCCTTTGTCCGTCAGCGATTTGGAGTAAAGACAGCCAGACACCCCAATCTATGAGGACCATCCCCCCAATGAGAAGAGTTCCCAAATCCAATTCCAAGGCCAAACCGCGGCCTAAGCGATCCCGGACACGCCGATCTCAGGCCCACCCATTAGTAGGTAAGCATTTTCATACCGTTAAAGACATGAAGGTTAACTATCAGGGTCGGGTTCTCGATTACCTTGGTGACGGACGTTTCCTGGTCAGCCTTTTCGAATGGACAAGTGACCATGAGAACTACGGTTATCACATTTTTGAATTGCAGTCGTTTACCTGGGACGAGCAAAGCCGATCGGGGACTGTCTTCTATGATTCAGCCAGGGAGATGAATGAAGCCTACGAAAACAGATGGAAAAGGCTTAATGAACAGAGAGCGGAAGGCGAGATCGCAAAATAACCTGCGCAAAGACTAACCGCGAAGGCTTGATTTGCGCGTCAACCCAATCGCGGGATCGCAAAAAGATCGAGGTGGAGCTGCCGTTCTGTTTTCGAACTGCCGCACTCCCGTCTCTTCGTTTAGTCTTTTTTCTTTAAGCGATCGGGAAAAATATCCCGCCACCTGGTCAAATTGACTTGTCGGCCTCGGAAGCTTTTCCAGTTATTCTCGGCGCGAGGCACATCGCAAGAGTCTGCAACCAATCTCTCTATTCGCGCTTCGTGTACCCTGATAAGACTCGCCCGTCATCACATTCGGGTTGGCAGGTGACAAGAGGGTCACATCTAATCATTCACACACACAATTTCTACTTGTGTTGAAGTTTAGACGTGACCCTTTGCCATTACCTGTAGCATGATCCTCCGGCAATAGTGCCGGAACCAGAATGAGCACGATCAGCAAGACGCTTCACGGCAGCCTGAAGGAACAATTCTCCGATGTAAAGTTAGGGCTTTATATGATCAGCTCGACCTGCGGCCTGGTCGACGCCGTCTGTTTCCTGGCGCTGGGTGGCGTGTTCGCCGAGATGATGACCGGAAACCTGCTGCTGATGGCACTCTCCATCGGCACCGGTAGTGCGATCGGCCAGAGCGCTCGCTACATCCCCGCCATCGGAGCCTTCAGCCTGGGCGCGCTGCTCGGTGGCCGCCTGCTGCGCGGGCCGCAGAAACTTCAGGAACGGCGCATCGGCTTTGCCGTGGAATGGGTTCTCATACTCGTAGCTACGGCCTTGACCTGGTTCTGCAAACCGGACGCACACAATCTGGCCGGCAACGTGGTCGTCGCCATGCTGGCGATGGCGATGGGCATCCAGAACGCCATGGTGCGGGTGCATGGTGTACCCGACCTTGCGACCAATGTAATGACCATGACCTTCACCGGCATCCTCGCAGATTGTACGGTAGCTGGCGGTACCAACCCCAACTGGCGGCGCCGGGTAGCCTCGGTCGGATTATTCACGGCGAGCGCCGCAATCGGCGGCTTGCTTCTGCGGTTCGGTACGGTGTGGCCGCTGGTGCTGACTAGCATCGTCTTCAGCCTAGCAATGATCCCGCTGATATTCGGCAAAAAGCCGCAGTGATGGGAGTCCCTAATGCTTCCTGCTCCAAAACCTCAACCGCGAATGGACACGAATAAACGCACATAGAGAACTTAAGCGACAGGTGAAAGACGATCTGAATTTATCTGCCAGTAAGATGTTTTAATTCGTGTTGATTCGTGTCCATTCGCGGCTGATCTCGGCGCTGACGTCCCAAAACTTGTACGGCGGTACACATTGCGAGGGAGCAGAGTCAGACAAGAGAATTTAGCTCTACATCGCCTCACGATATATTGTTGAACGCGCCCGTCGTCGGCCCTGTCTAATAGTAGTGAGAGAGGTGTAGTCAAATGAATACTGAAAAGGTTAGTAAAACCCCTGTTACCACCGCAGGAGAGAAGCAGCCTCTGAAAATCGAGTTTTTAGATGAGATTATGGCATTAGGAACTCCTGTGGGGACGTGGGGTGGTTCAAAAGATATTCTTTTAAGAATTCGCGAGTTGAAACCGGTCGCAGCAAACAAAGACGAGGCCGTGGAGGAAGTTACGGGTCGAGCAGCTCTTCTCGGACCGTTCGGCGCTTCAACAAACATTCTTCTGACAATGCGTAATGCGAAGCCGGTCGCAGCAAACGTTGGTGGACAGGGTGGAGGCCAGAACTAGGAGCTAAGAAGAAGTCTGGGAAAGGGGTCAGTCAAGAATGGCGCAAAGATAAGAGTGGTTTAGGACTTAGCGCGGTGACGGCTGGCCGGAAGGAGACGGTCGATAAGATTAAGGCTTTCCTAATCACGAAAAGTTGCGTTGCCTCGACTAGATCGAGGTGAGATGGTTTGAATTTATGAGCCAGGATCAGCTGGATAGAATTGAGGATACACTTAATAACTTGAGAGACGACTTAGCGGTCTTAATCGCATTAAACCCATCGGACGTGGTCCAACTGGCCTCGAACATCGTCGTAAACGAGGCTTATTCGGACAAAGACTTCCAAGATATGTGCCGAAAATTTCTCGGGAGACACACCAAGCGGGTCAGGTCGGAAAATTGAGCCGAACTTTAGAATGTTGTGCGCACGAGCATCCGCGACATCAATCGCCCGGGTGTCTACGGCAGTACGGCAGGGGCAGGAAAGGGATCAGTCAAATTGACTGAGTCGGAATAAGCCCTAGTGATTGGGAAAGTTCGAGGTTTAGATAACCGCTGCTCACGCTGAGTATCCTAAAGAAGCGCTGTCTCAAACTGAAACGGCTCATCCCATTCTGAGACGAGCCTTACGAGGGCGTTCATCGGATCACGTCCAAATCTTCAACATTCATACGGCCTTTGGAAGTCGTGATCTGCAAGTACGCCGCCATGGTTCGGCCTTTGAGGTTTGGACATGGAAGGTCGGTCGTATCCATATGATGAAACTGCGGTTGGAGGAACGGCCGATTTTTCCGGTGAACGAGCGAATCAGCAGTTTCTTGAATTGTTGAGCGTGATGGCGACTCGTTTCGGGATCAAACTCTATACCTACCTCTGTTCGAGAAGCTTATTGAAGCGACTTGAAACGTCCCAGTATCGTCCGATCAGCAAGTAATAAACTCGATTAACTTTTTAGCTGGGACCGAGCGCCTGATCGGGGTTCAAGCCTGGAGCAGCATAGGGCTTATTCTTATAATAGATCTTTAATTCGTGATCTTCTCGTGAATACAAGTCACGTTCTAAAAGATATTGTTTGGCACGTTGAAGTTTCGCTATCGCTTCATCAATTACTTCATGATTGCCTCTGAGTTTGCCAAGCAAGGCGTTGCAACCCTGGCATATCATTCCAGATCTATGTCCCATCTCATGAGAAGAATCGACCACACCATACGGCATCTTGCTGAGGCAAATCGGACAACTCTCTCCTTGAGAAACGAAAAAGGTTTTCGTGCTTTCAACTTCTTCTTCGTGTTGAAGCTGACTAAGACAGTCATAGCAATGGGGTCTAGGCCGTCCAGAAGGGTCTGTTGGGAAATCATTAATCGATTTTGGTAATCCGCACTTGAGACACTTCATTCTGCTCTTTTCTCGCCTCGAAAAACGCCAGCAATCGCTTGTTGTATTGAACGGGCCAAGAAATAGCAATCCGAATCCAATGAGATGACCACGGAAATGGTGGCTATCCTTTTCATGCGTATTGCAAGACAACCTTCTTTCCTATCAGCGCGGATGGCGTGGAGCGAGTGAGTGCTGGCTCGCGAAATCTTAGGAGTTGACCCTAAATGAATCCTCATCAGCATCACCGTAAAAGGTGGACGAGTCCAGCGTTCATCGGGGTCAGTTTATCGGGGTCAGTTTATCGGGGTCACGTCTAAATCTTCAACATTCAGCCGCCCTTTGGAAGTCGTGATCTGCAAGTGCGCCTTTGAGGTTTGGATATGGAAGGTGGGTCGTATCCATGTGATGAAACTGCAGTCTGGGGGAACGACGGGTTTTCGAGGCGAACGAGCGAATCAGCAGTTTCTTGGAATTGTTGAGCGTGATGGCACACCCCAATTGGGTGTTAAAGACGAGCCGCCTTTGTGTCCGTCTCAACTCTGCTCATTTTCCGCAAATTTCGGCCGTTTTCGCTCTCCCTTGGCGGAAGTTCACCAGCGCGAACAAGGGGCATTACCGCATGCTTAGAAAAAGACTTACTTCAGTGCACCTTCACAACCACACAATTACTCAAGGTCCCGATAACCGGCGACACAGTTAACGTGAGCATTCAGAGCGTTACGTGGGCTGATTATCATTTTTGCGTTAGAGAATCCCAGTAATCCCGATGCTCGCCAGGTAGTTCTATATCGAACTTTTCGCACAGCGCTTTTACATCCAAGAAATCATTTCGATCAAGCGGGTAACCGGTGTGAAATTTAACCATCCATTGCGGCCCGACGCACCGAACCTGGCAGTCATCAATCCTTCCTACACCGGCTAAGTGTTCTCCACGGTAGGCAACACCAAAGGTATTTTCGCCGCTGGAATCAATTTCAAACGAATGGATATCGACTCGATGGCCGTCGTTATCAGCAAGAACAAAATTGCAACGCCAACTACCACCGCTTGGCACATGACGATAGCCGCAATCTTCCAAAATCTTGCACAGGGCTAGGACATCGGAATGGTGTAAAGCAACGTCTAAGTCATTGTGCCGGCGTGTTTGATGACCCAATAAGGCATCTACACCCCAACCCCCATCGATCCAGACCTGGATTCCGTGCCGGTTAAAGAGCTTGTAAAGGTCGGCTGCGCGATGGGCGCTCATTTCCGATTTGGAAATAGGGGCTCTCATACGGATTCTTTCCGTCGACACTAAGATAAAATATGCGGAAACGTTGCGGCAAGTATTTCTGACCTACGGCCCCGAGTGAAAGGGCAACCCGAGAGCTGGAGTAGTGATAGCTGCCGCGATCCTAACCGTGCTGGGACTCTTAAAATTACTGTCACCAGGCAAACGTTTTGTCTTTCGAAAATGCCAAGCGATCCTGGCAATTGCTGCTGCCACGGCGTCGTCAATCGCCCCAACCGGGAGCTGTGAACGGTGAACTGCTAAGGGGTGGCAGATTACCTAAGAGTGTGGAATAAGTGTTACACTGCCAGAGTCTTATCGGTGAGGAGTTTTTATATGAAAAAGCATTTCCCTTGGCATCTCATTGGGATGCTGCTGGCGGTCAACGCGGTTTCCTCCGCAGTGGCTGCTTCGTCTAACGTCGTCATGACCTTCGTTCATCCGGAACGGTTCACGGACTTTAGGATTCAAGACCGGAATGAATGGGACAGTGCGGCATGGTTCACGCGAAATATGACTGAGGCGCTCGCTCCAACGGTGGCTCAACAGGCGCCTGGTTGCACATTGGCCTTTCGGTTTACGGATATCGATCTGGGAGGCCGTTACAGGCGCAACGTTTCCAATCATGTCCGATTTTATGATAATGGCCGTGAGCCTATCAGATTGTATTTCGATTATACCCTCACCGATCCGCGCGGCCGGGTGATTGCGAGCGGCTCGGATTCAGCAACCGATGCGTTGTATTTGGGCAAATATACGTCCGAGCCCGTAAAATTCCCTTTCGAGGAGTTCTATTTCGAGAAAAAAACTTTGATTTCTTGGATTAGAACAAAGATCCACGCGCCTCGGGCAGGAGTAACCTTAGGAGAGAAGAATTAGGAGCTAGGAGGCGCTGCGTCTTGAAGTCAAAGACTTCATCGGATGTGCTCCCGCTTTCCCAATGTCCTGTTTAGACGTGACCCTCCGGAGTACCTGACGGCTCTTTGGCAGGGTGATCCCTTGATTAGGCGACGAAGTAGCGGTTGACCGGATCGCGCCGATTGTCAGATTCTTCGGTATGGCAGAATCCGATGAGACTGAAGAGCTTCGGGCAAGAGCCAAGGCCCTAAAGAACGAATGTATCATGGCGGTGGCCCAGACAGAGCAAATCAAGAAGGCAATTCGCATCGCATCCAAGCAGCACCAGAATGAGCCATGGAGTGCCGAATTTGTGGCAAAGTGGCAGCGATATCTGGACCGGTACGGAGCACAGTACTTTTAAAAGAGTTCGATCCTGACCTTGCGCGAGGCGGGAAGCAAATCTAGAGAGGCTGTCTCCGGCTCTGCGCAGCAATCAATCATTAACATTTCGCAATGTTCGATAGGTTGCCCGTCATTCCGGCCACCGGGAACCGAACAATCACAAAACGGAAAGATCACAAGCAGACTTCGCCCCATCTCCCCCCTTTAGCTACGTCGGCCAAAAGGACACGAAGACAGAACTTTCGCACAGGAGGACGCGGAGGTCGCAGAGGGAAGAGATCTATAGGCGCTGGCAGGGAATGATGTAAGATCGTCCTCCGCGTCCTCTAGCCTGGCCGACGTAGTTAAAGGGGAGACGGAGCGACTTGTTCTTGATAGCTTTTAGCGACGAACGAAGTCTGCCGGACTCCTGTTTAAACCTGCCTTCTCTTTGTGGCCTTTATGATCTTTCCGTATTGCCCTTGTTACTTGCGAATACCGCGACAATCGTCCCCTCGACCGTCACATATTGTCCGGGGTGCTCGATAGCCTCTGTGTCGCGAATCACAGTCGTAGATTGATCCTGAAGGCACGTTGAGAACCAAGCGCACAGAGAAAGCGCGCAAAACCAAGAACGACCGAGCGTTTTCACGGTTCGCCCAATATGTTAATAGATCCCAGGTCTCTTTTCCGCGTTTCAGCAACAGAACAATCACAATACGGAAAGGCGTTCCAAATCGTCTCTCAAATGGTGGCAAAGACTTCTTCGATTAGCGTGTTGATCTTGCTTTGCTGGCTGGGTCCGAGTGCTCCGTGCGGAGCCAGAATCGGCGAGACGCAAGACCAAGTACTCAAGCGTTATGGTCATTGCCTAGGAACCGTCACGGCGGACAACGGAACGATTTACAAAATATTCAGTCGGCGCGGCCTCAAGATCCTCGTCCATTTCTACGAGAACAAAGTTGACGAGATTACTTATGGCAAAGACGCCGATATCTTTGACGACGAGCTAAAGGCACTGATGCAGGACAATGCTCCGGGAGAATGGGTTGGGTCCGGCTGGCCCGTCAACCGTTGGCACAACGCAGCGGGCATCAGCGCACACTATTCCTTTGAACGTCGCTTGTTGATGATAGTGACGGACGCAGCGCTAGAGCGCGAAAGGAGGCGCTCGGGAAGGTCACGTCTAAACATTCCGGACGTAAAGATCACAAAGGACACGAAGACAGAGACCAACCGCGAATGGACACGAATAAACGCGAATAGAGAACTAAAGCAGCAGGCTGAAAACGATCTGCGTCCATCTGCCAGTAATATGTTTTAATTCGTGTCCATTCGCGGTTGATTCCACCTTTGCGGTCTTTGTGCTCTTATTTCAATCTCTCCAGAATTCTCGGGTCAAATCGGAATAGCTCGGAATCGCCGATTTCAATTTCCCCAAAGGCAGAGTGATTGGGATTCAACACATAGTTCGGTTCCCCGGTGATAATGCTGGGCACCTCTAAGATGGAATGACTGGCACGCTGAACCCATTCATTTCCAATCCGCCGGCTCTCCGATTTTGGCAATTTAGCCGGCAGGTCCGGCTTAAACACTAGGTCCGGATCCGCGACGCCCTTAAAGAGAACAAAACGTTCATTCAACGCGGACCGGCTTTTGGTATGCACGAGCAACTCCAAAACGCCTAAAGCGATCGAGCAAGCCGCGTAAACAACCGGTACCCCTGCCCCATTCCAGCGCCCAGGATACTGAGCTGCTCCGGCGCCGCTAAAAGCGTCCGCCACCTTGTCGTACTTGTCTCTGGTGATCCTCCAGAAAACGACCTTTCCCATCTGCGGAGAGTCACTCACTTAGTATTTAAATCCAGTTTCCGAAGATTAAAGATCCGCAGATTTCACAGATTACGCAGATTTCGGTCTCTGGTAGGGGGGAGCGACTTGGGGTAGCAAGCGGCTGGGAGCGGAGATTGGACATCCATAGATTAATTTAAAGACCGGCCAAGTCCGAGAACGTAAAACGGGGCCTTGAGAAAACGACGTATTTAACACGCCGGCCCGAATCAACCTTGGACGAAATCTGCGTAATCTGTGTAATCTGCGGATTTAGATTCCCTTTTCGGATTAAAACACTCCATGTTCGATCCGACCCAGAAGCTGGTCGACCTCCTGTATCCCGGGAGCCGTATCCAAAAGCTCGAAGGGCTTCATGTCCGCAAAGTCCGGCTCTGGCGCGTGCAACCAACCCCGTACCGCTTCGGGACTGCCGAGTACATCCAAGGCGTGTACATAAAGTACCACCAAGTGGTAAAGAGAACTGGATTCTCTAGTGGTCAACTTCCCGTCGTTACGCCGCCGAGTCAGCGTCCGAGGATCTATCCCGACTACCTCGGCAAATTCTCCCGCCGCCGCTCCAAAGAGCTCGGCCAAGCGATCAAACCAAACAATATCAAGACCCTCTTTTACTGCCGAGCGAAACAATTCCGGGTTCTCCACGGCCTGCTGAACCTGCAGCTCGAAGGAAGTGTTCATGGCCCAATATCGGACAAATGTCCTTACAGCACAAGACAAATGTCCTCTTTTGCCCGAAGCAGCAGACAAAAATCTCACGCAGAGCTGGCGAAGTCGGAAGCACGAACGCCGGAGGCCGGACGCGCCGCGCAGAGACCAGATTCAGATCCGGCAGTAGGACCAACAAGACCCGCCCAAACGAAAATAAAGATGGAGGAAAAGTGATGAAAATCCTTAACGCCAAAGTTGTTGAGAGTCGAAAGGAAGAGCCGGGAACGGAACCGGATCGGCGGGCAGATACGTGGTTAATCGAAGGCAAACTAGAGCAAGACCTTATGGGCTGGGAAACCATGAAGATCAACGTGCCAGCCGCTGAGATCGGAGCGGAGATCGTCGAAACTACAATGGCAGACGCCAAGCGCTTCACGATCCGTACGCACGGCGAACCAAAGGTCCACAAGGGTAGTCAGTTTGGGGTGGCGGTGCGCGAAGCGCAAACCGCATAAAGGGATCTTTCAGCAACGGCGGATGTCACGCCGCCAGGGCTGCGTCTAAATCTTCAACACCTAATTCTTGCTGGGTTGAACGTTAAAAGGACTCGGCCCTGATTCCCGCTCCGAAAACTTCCTTTCACAGTAACAAAAAGATCACAGAGGACACAAAGACAGAGATTTTACAGAAGCCAACAAAGTAAACGAAGGTCTACTTACCAGCCGAACCTCAAGATTAGAATTGCGGTCCTACCTTACCTTCGTTTCCTTCTGTAAAAAAACCTTCCGTCGTGGTGTCCTCTGTGATTTTTTTGTACTGTGCCGCCTAGGTCCTTCACAAAGGCTCCGATGCAGTAGTTTCGCCCGCCCGGCGACACCTTATCTGGGTATTTAATTGTAACCCCCATTACCATGAAATCCGCTTCCTGCGCTGGTCTCTACGCGCTGTTATTTCTTCTCTCGAACATCACTACCGCTCAAGCGGACGAAGGTTTCTGGTTATTCAACGCGCCACCGCTGGACCAGCTAAAAAACAAACATGATTTTTCGCCCGACCCGGCCTGGTTCGAGCACCTGCAAAAGAGCAGTGTACGGTTTAATAGCGGAGGTAGCGGATCATTCGTCTCGCCCGAAGGCTTGGTCATCACCAACCATCATGTCGGAGCCGACGAGCTCGAGAACTTCAGCGATTCCGAACATAATTATTTGCGCGATGGATTTTATGCGGCCACCGCCGCGGAAGAGAAAAAGTGTTACGACCTGGAGCTGAACGTATTGGAATCCATCGAGGATGTTACGGACCGGGTTAATGCCGCGGTTCCGCAGGGCGCAACCTCGGAACAGGGCTTGGCCGCGCGGAGAAAAGCGATCGCGGACATCGAACAAGAGTCGATGAAATCGACCGGGTTGCGCAGCGACGTCGTTACGTTGTTCGAAGGAGCCAGTTACCAGCTGTACCGATACAAGCAGTATACCGATGTCCGTTTGGTTTTCGCGCCCGAAGCCCAGATCGCCTTCTTCGGCGGCGATCCGGATAACTTCGAGTATCCCCGTTACGATCTGGATATCTGTCTATTTCGCGTTTACGAAAACGGGCGTCCGGTGCATCCGGAGCATTACTTGCGATTCAGCCCCGATGGGCCTTCGGAACATGAACTGACTTTTGTGAGCGGCAACCCCGGCTTCACGGATCGCCTCGCGACCACGGCTGCGATTGAAGAACACAGAGATGTCTGGTTGCCCATCCTTTTAGCAGCATTCTACCGCAGGGAAGTCCTTTTGGATACCTACACCGCCCGCTCATCAGAGAATGCCCGCAAAGCTCGCGAAGAACTTTTGTTAGTGCAAAACGGCAGGAAAGCGCTCGCCGGACAGCTTACCGGATTGCTTGATCCCCAAACTTTCCAATTGGTAGCGGCCCGGCAAGATTCTTTAGAAAAAGAAGCCGCAAAGGACCCCCGGTTCTCTGGCCTCACGGAGAGCTATGCTCAAATCCAAAAAGCCATCGAAACCGGTCGAGAGGACTTGATAAACTACCTCTTCTACGAAGGGCTGGTTCCAAGGTCGGCGTTGGTGCGGGGAATTCAAAATAGGCCCCTCGGCTTTGACAGCCAACTGTTTCGTTTTGCCCGAGGACTGGTGCGCGCCGCAGTAGAACAGAAAAAGGAAAACGAAAAGCGCTTACCGGAATACCGGGAAACGAGCCGGAAAACCCTGGAGCTGCTTCTGTTTTCAGAAGCGCCTGTCTACGATGACCTCGAGGTCCAGCTGCTCACTGATTCTCTTACCAACCTGATTGTTCGCTATGGCGTAGACGATCCTGTGGTCAAGGATCTTCTGCAGGGCAAATCGCCGCACGACCGCGCTTACGAGCTCATTAGCGGTACGCAGGTGAAAGATGTGCAATTTCGACGGAAGCTTTATCAGGGCGGACTCCAGGCGCTGAATGAAACAACCGATCCGATGATCAAGTTCGCCATGGCTACTGATGAAACAGCGCGGCGCGCAAGACAAGCTGTGGAGGAACAAAACGAGGTGTGCCAGACCGCCTACGCGCGGATCGCAAAGGCCAAGCTGGCGATCCAGGGCCACGAATTTGCGCCTGACGCCACTTTTAGCCTACGTCTTTCGTTCGGAACAACAGATCGGTACGAAGAAGATGGCAAAACGATTCCTGCGTTTACGGATTTTGCAGGATTGTATCAGCGGGCTGCTCAGCACGAAAACCAAGCTCCTTTCGACCTGCCCAAGCGTTGGCTTGACCGCCGTTCAGCGCTCAACCCCCATACTCCTTTCAATTTCGTGAGTACTGCCGATAGCACTGGAGGAAACAGCGGCAGCCCTGTAGTTAATCGGAAAGGCGAATTCGTTGGGATCTTGTTTGACGGAAACATCCAAAGCTTGCCGGTGGATTATTTGTATACGGATAAGCAGGCGCGTGCGGTCGCCGTCGATTCACGAGCGATCTTGGAAGCCCTAGATAATGTCTACCAAATCCCCGCACTTGTAACCGAACTAACGGGTAAGCGGGCGAACTAGTGCATCGATTCCTAAGAACGGAATTAGCACAGAAAGAAAATTACAGAAGGTAACGAGGGTAACGAAGTCTTTTGATCGTGTCCAAGAGTCCACGCGCCCGCCGAGCTCTAACAATCTTCGTTGCCTTCGTTACCTTCTGTAAAAAATTCTCCTATCCTTCCGTTTTTGTCTCCTTTGTGACCTTCCGTGAAATCATAGAGCGGTGGCAGCCCTTCTCAATGGCTCCATGCGGACGTCAAAGGGAATATGCGTCTTCCCCCACTTGCACAGCATGGACATCAGGTCAGTCAGTTCCCTTCCTTTTCCGGTCACCTTGTACTCAACCCCCACCGGTATCTCGCCGAAGACCTGTTTTTCAATCAGCCCTTCTTTTACCAGTTCACTAAGGACCGTCGACAACACGTTGTCTGAGATCCCTGCCAGGCACTCCTTTAGCTGAGAGAAACGTCTGACATCGTTTCTTATCAATACCAGAACTTCGGAGACCCATCTTTTACCGATAATCCTCAACACCTTATTCAGGGTACATCGGTCCTCCAGAAAGTCCCTGTTCATAGCGTTGGTC
Source organism: Chthoniobacterales bacterium (assembly GCA_036378375.1). GTDB lineage: Bacteria > Verrucomicrobiota > Verrucomicrobiia > Chthoniobacterales > JAFAMB01 > JAFAVN01. Next base: position 7,152 of record DASUWQ010000048.1, on the reverse strand, counting down.
GAAGTGATCTTCTTATTCGCCATACTCCTTTTTTTCTTAGTAACTCACAACCGGCCACTCGGGTTGTCTCGAGCGTATCCAACCCTAAGTTGCCCAGGAAAGCTCTATTTTATGACAACCCTCGGCAATATGAAAGTACATGAAGTTACCCGCGACTATGGCATCGACGGTCTTTCGATTACTGAACGTAAGATCCCTTCACCGTCGGCCCATCAGGTCTTGGTGCGGCTTGACGCGGTTTCGCTGAACTACCGGGATCTCTTGATCATCAAAGGAATTGGCAGATGGCGCCCACCAGCCGGCGGAGTACCTCTGTCTGACGGAGTAGGTACTATCGTTGAAACCGGTAGTGAGGTACAACACCTTGCGTTAAACGACCGGGTAGCCGGATTATTCTTTCCGAACTGGAAAGAAGGGGCGGTAACTACGGAAAAGACACGTGACCCATTAGGCGGACCCACTAGAGACGGTGTCCTCCAAGAATATGTCATATTCGACGAGGACCAGGTAGTAAAGGTCCCTTCCTATCTCACCCCGGCTGAGGCTGCTACCCTGCCCTGCGCCGCGCTCACCGCCTGGAATGCGCTCATAGAAAAAGGGAAAATCCACCCCGGTAAAACCGTATTAATCCAGGGGACCGGCGGCGTTGCCTTATTCGCTGCCCAATTCAGCCTGATGTCCGGCGCGCAAGTGATTCTGCTTTCGAGCAGTGACGAGAAACTGGAGCGCGCTCGTGAGCTCGGTATCTCGCAGCTGATCAACTACAAGAAAACCGTGAATTGGGAAAAAGCAGTACTCGACATCACCGGCGGTAAAGGGGTCGACCATGTCGTAGAGATAGTCGGCGGCAATAATGTCGACCGCTCCATTTCTGCCCTCGCTAGTAATGGACTGATTTCACAGATTGGTGTGATCGACGGACTTAAAGGCGAGATCGAAATCAGTAAGCTAATGCCCAAAGAAGGGATGGTTCAAGGTGTGCAGGTTGGCTCCAGGGAAATGTTTCTGCGTATGAATCAGGCGATCACCCTCACTCAACTACATCCGATCGTACATAAGATCTATCCCCCGTCTGTGTCCTTTGTGATTCCGCCACCGCTACGCTATGGCACGACAGATTCCTATCTTTCCCTCGCTTGTAAGCATCTCAGGTCAACATTACTAAGTATGACGTGGAGACTGTAATCCGAATGTTTCTCCTGACCGGGACCATAACCTTGATCTCCGCCTGTACCGGGAACAACGAATCGACTAGTCCAGATCACCGGACACCAGGTGGTTATTACGGAGGAGAAAGTCTGTATCAACAGACCGGACAACCATCAACCATCTCGGGTTGGCGGCCACAATATGACGGGGCTAATTAGAGGCAGGCTTCAGGAAGTCAACGCGGTATCGAGATTTAAGCGTAATTTCCCAGCCCTTAGAACCCCAATCCACAATACGTAAAGATCACAAAGGCCACAAAGACAGAAGTCGACCGCGAATGAACTTGCCTTCGCCAAGTCTACCGCGCGGCAGACTACGATTAAATGTGAATAGAGAACTTAAACGGCAGATTTGAAACTATGCGCATCTGTCTCCAGTAAGGTGTTTCAATTCGCGTCCATTCGCGGTTGATTCCCCTGCGCCTATCTCAATCGTCGAGGTTCTGGGTAGACGGCGGATGCACGAATTTCATTGGCGCCGGCCGCGTTAACAGATCGACATAAAACGCATAGAACTCTGCGGTATTAATCGCGAAGACCACCGCTACCGAGTAACCCAGAAAAATCTCACGCCAGACGCAAAGGCAAGACAGAGGGAGGCACAAAAAACAACAACCGCAGATGAACGCAGATAGGAATCATCCAGAGATCACATCGCATCCTTTTTAACTTCGGTCGGCGCCAAGCGGGTGAAAGACAACGTTAGCGACTAATCAAATTGCACGATGCCGGACTGTGATCGCCCCGGAATCAAATCTGCATCGATTTCGTCCCGAAAATTGTTCCCCCGAAAGCTTCGGGGTTCGGGGCTGCGGTTAAGTCTTTTCTCATTTTTGCGCCTTTTGCGGCTATTAGGTTCCTCTTCCCTTTGCGGCTTTGCGTGAGATTTTCTCTTTCTGTCTTAATCCGGTTCTGTTTTTTCCTCTAAAAGGCGCAGCGCTTCTTCCATGGTCGCGCACGTAAAGATCGGAACTTCAGGGGGGTAATGGAACTGACTGATGATCGTTAAGCCAATGTCTTTGCTGGGGTCTGGTGGGAGCAATCTGACCACAAGTGCGACCCCCTTTTCTGCACACAGTTCCATGACTTCGCCGAGATGTGGCGCCGCGCTAGTGGACATGGACACGAGCCCACTGAGATCGGCAAGCAGCCTGAATCCTGGTTGAACCTCGTTGAGGAGCGAGCGCAGGTTCTCCAAGGCCGACCTGATCTCTTCGACCGTCGTGTCACCGATCACGGTGATCTTCAGTAACCGTTGTGAGGGGTCAAATTCGTTTAGGTACATCGCTGCCCTCGTTCAAAGATTGAATACATCCGCCAACGCGCAAGATCACGAAGAACACAAAGACAAACAGAAGATTTTTATACAAGGCTTCGACTGAGCTCGGCCGCGCGGTAACGAAGGAAGCGGAGGGTTTGATGAGAGATCGAAATTGTCTGCCGCGCACGGCGCAATAATAAATTCACAACAAGACTGCAAAGGTCGCAAAGACCAGTGGCTCCCTCTTTGTGGCCTTTGTGGCCTCGTTGTGAAGTTTTGGCTTCGATTCCGTGTCCTTGTGTGGAAGCCAAGTCTGGCGCGAGGCGGCTTCACGGTTGCCCGCCATCATTGGGCGCCGGCATGGCCGCGCTCTTGCTCGTATTTCTTGATCTGGTCGGCGGTCAATACTCTCCGCATATCAATGTGTGCGCGAAGATGCACGAGGCGGATCTCCGCTTCGAGACCCCCGATCCGGCGGACCAGCGAGGTGATCTTTTCGTCGTCCGCTTCGCCTTTGGCAAAGAGCACGTTGAGCCGCCGTTCAGCTTCAACCAACCAATAACCCAACCGCGCAGCGGTCTTCGTCGACCGGTTGAGATGTTCCGTTTTGGACCGCTGGTGCGGTGTGAGCTGAAGTTGAGTGGCCAACTCTAGTACACGAGCGGGAGCAGGATAACCGTTGAGTTCCGCCACTTTGGCCAAGCCCATTTCCCGTCCTTCCAGATACCCTTGGACCTCGGCCGCGGATAACGATTTGATTTCGGGCGTTGCTTGCCCACCGTGAGTTGAGGCTTCTTGGCCATTACTAGCCAAACCGCAGACTAACAGCGCAACACCAACGCAGACTAGCTGAGCTTTCATAGGATCAGGGGGAAGGATTTATGGGCAGAACACATAGCTTAACAGATTCCGTTTTGGGGCGTCCAGAAGCGACGCCGGCTAAGTGCCCTTTTGAAGACCGCCACCAGAAACGGAACCTGTTGGTCGTCGGATATGAGTCTGCTCCGCGGCAAAGGTCGGTCTTGGTTCCGAGGTAGTCGGCCTCGTCCAGCGGCCGCGGAAAGGCATTGGTTCCGACCGCCCGCCTTGCACTTGTCCTCCATAGTCCCGCGGCCGCGGGACGAGGAGGAAGCAAGGTAGCGCTCCACGGTGGAACGCGTCTAAGATCTCACCGAACGCGTTCATGATGTTATCAAACGCGCTCTGGTTTATTTTCGTGCTTATCGGCGCCTCGAAGGCTAAAGAGGTGACAATGATGAGCACAGTCCTTGTTACCGGCGGCTCCGGTTTTATTGGCTGTCATTGTATTCTGCAGCTTTTAGCCGCGGGTTATGAAGTGCGTACTACGGTGCGGAGCTTGAAACGGGAAGCCGATGTACGCGCAATGCTGAAAACAGGCGGTGCAGAATCGTGCGAACAACTGTCATTCGTTGCCGCTGATCTTGAGAAGGATGCCGGTTGGGCGGAGGCGGCTGCGGGGTGCGAATACGTCTTACATGTGGCGTCGCCTCTTCCGCCGAACACGCCCAAGCATGAAGATGAGTTGATCGTGCCTGCACGCGAAGGCTCCTTACGGATACTACGCGCTGCGCGCGACGCCGGCGTCAAACGCGTGGTACTAACTTCTTCGTTCGGCGCCATTGGTTACGGACATGAAGTGCAGAAAACACGTTTTGATGAGACGGACTGGACCAATCTCAATAGCGATGTCATCGCCTATGTAAAATCAAAGGCATTAGCAGAGCGCGCAGCCTGGGATTTCATCGCAAAGGAGGGTGGTAAACTTGAGCTATCGGTGATCAATCCGGTGGCCGTATTCGGTCCGGTTCTCGGCTCGGATTATTCGGCTTCGGTCCTGTTAGTCCAGCGTCTCATCGATCGGGCGATGCCCGGCTGTCCGCGCCTCTGTTTTGGGGTAGTCGATGTGCGAGATGTGGCGGATTTACATCTTCGGGCAATGACTAATCCGGCCGCCAATGGCGAGCGTTTCCTGGCAGTCGCCGGCGATTTCATGTGGATGACGGATATCGCCAAAGTTTTGAAGAACCGTTTGGGTCAAGCTGCCAGACGAGTGCCGACCAGAGAACTACCCACTTGGTTGGTTCACCTGGCTGCCTTTCGCGATCCAGCGATCCGGCTCATCCTGCCGGACCTCGGGAAATTCAAGAATGCGACCAACGACAAAGCGAAGCGCGTGCTCGGATGGTCGCCGCGCTCTAATGAAGAAGCTGTCCTTGCCACTGCGGACAGTTTGATGCGGTTAGGGCTGCTGAAGGCGTGACGGCGTTTTCGGCGTATCGGCGTGTGGGCGGACACTTCCCCTTTTTCTCGTTGCGCGTGGAGCCGACCGCGCACACGGTCTTTGCATGACTCAAAGCATTCGAAACCGGATTCCGGGGACGATCAAGGAAATCACGTCAGATCAAGTACTGAGTGAAGTCGTTTTGGACACCGCCATTGGACCGGTTGCTGCAGTTATCACGACGCGGTCGCTAAAAGAGTTGGGGTTGAAGGTAGGTGATTCGGTCTATGGGCTGGTAAAAGCGACCAACGTTTCGATCGGAAAAGAATAAGTCTGGGCATGGGAGCTTTGGCAAGGCGACCAAGGGCTATGCGAAGGCTGCCAACGATTGAAAAGGGCACTCATCATAATCGCGATGGCGACCGCTTGGCTAAAACCGGCCTTGGCGGCAACTGTGGCGATCGCCGCGGCGGCAGATCTTACTTTTTGTATCCACGATCTAAACAAGGCCTATCCCCAGAGTCATCCCGATACGAAGCTAAAGCTTTCGACCGGCTCTAGCGGAAATTTTCCCACGTCTACGCCGCGATTCTGCTGATCGTCTCCTTTGTTCTCCTAGGAAGCGTTACCATCGTTCAACGCCGCCTGCCCTTTTGGTGAGACAGAGAAGAAAAATCTCACGCAAAGCAGACTTCGCCCCATCTCCCCCTTTAGCTACGTCGGCCGAGGACGCAAAGGCGCAAAGAAAAGACAAATTGGAATAGCCGCAAAAAGGCACAAAAAGCGCAAAAAGATCAACCGCAGATGGACGCATATTTACGCAGATGAGAGGTAAACCGCGAATTGACACGAAGGAACAGAAAGGAAGGATTCACCACAGAGACACAGAGTGAGACTAACAAGGGGCCCTAGAAGGGTCTGGGTTCTCTGTGCCGTTATGGTCAATTATTCGCGTCCATTCGCGGCTCCTGTCTTTTGTCCGCGTAAATCTGCGTCCATCTGCGGTTGATCTTTTTTTTTGCGGCTATTCTGCTTCTCTGTCTTCCCTTTGTCGCCTTTGCGGCTTTCCGTGAAATTTTTCTTATTCTCCGGGTGGCGGGTAGGCAGGGATTATCGGGGGCGGTGACGGGAGCGGCTTCGGGTGTTCCTGGATCTGTTTTAACAGATAATTGATCCCGGCTTCTAACTGGGCGTCATGACCGGCCAACAAATCAGCGGGGAGATCTTCGACCTCCATATTCGGAACTACCCCACGGTTCTCGATGATCCATTCGGAATCGAGGTTGTAAACGCTGAACTCAGGGATGGTGATATAGCCGCCATCAAGTAAGAACCAATAGCCTCGGATACCGCGTACCCCTCCCCACGTCCGTTTCCCGATCAATGGACCCAGACCATATTTTCTGAAGTAATAAGGAAAAATGTCTCCGTCCGAAGCGGAATACTGATTCATGAGGGTAACTTTGTAACCGTACTGCACTTCGGCCGGCCAAGTCTCGGCGTCTCGTTGACGGTTCGTTCCCATTCCGATCAAGATCCGCCGTAAGCGCTCCAACACAATCTCATCGATCTCGCCACCGCCATTGTAGCGATCGTCAATGATGAGACCTTCCTTCCGGATCTGAGGATAAAACTGCTGGATAAATTGCTCCATACCCAATCCCTCCATATCCGACATATAGATGTAACCGATCTTACCACCGGAAGCTTTGTCGACCACGCTCCGGTTGTGATCGATCCAGGCTTTCAAACGCACCTTCAATTCATTTGCGATCGGCTTGACCACCACATCGCGGGTTTGCCCTTCCGGCGAATCTGCAATCGTCAACCGTACGGTACCGGTCGCTTTATCGAGAAATAATGTGTAGGGATCGGTGGGAGCTTTGAGCTCATGACCGTCGACCGCTACCAAGTAACTTCCTTCGCGGACATCGATCCCGGGTTCAGTTAATGGCGATCTATAGTCGTCGCGGGTATTGTCACCCGGATAAATTTTGGCAAATCGATACAGACCGCTGGCTTGATCCAGCGCAAAGTCGACACCCAGCAGACCGACTTTCGCTTTTGCGCTGCTGTCCTCTTGGCCCGTGTCGCCGCCGCCAACGTAAGTGTGGGAGTTACAGAGCTCGCCTATGATTTCCCCGATGAGGTAGTTGAGATCTTCACGGCAGGCACACAGAGGCAGCAATTTTCGGTAAGAAACAGTGATGGCGTCCCAGTCCACCCCATTCATCTTCTGGCTATAAAAGAAGTCGCGTTCCAACCGCCAGGATTGCTCGAACATTTCTACCCATTCCTGGCGCGGATCGATCTGAACGCGCATTTGTTTCAGATTGAGCTGATTCGGGCCACCTTCACCACCAGGCGCGGCTTTGCTGCCATCGAGCTTCGAATCTGCAATGAAATAACCTTCGGCCTTATGATACATGACTTTTGATCCA
>DASUWQ010000047.1:0-10106 GCA_036378375.1 Chthoniobacterales bacterium | reverse complement strand
AAGTTCTTAGGTGGTATTCCAAACGACCTGATTGTTTGGGTGCCGATCGCAATTATTTTGATCTTCGTATTGCGCCGCACGGGATTTGGACGGCTCCTGTACGCAGTCGGGGATAACAGCAAAGCATGCACTTTGGCCGGTATCCGCGTTTGGAGAATACTGCTGGTCAATTATGTCACGTGTGGGCTGCTCGCAGCCATCGCCGGCCTGATTATCGTGGGAGGCACCGATTCCGCAGAGCTCAGACTCGCAGAAGTTTATCTCTTGCCGTCAGTGGCAGCAGTAATCATCGGTGGCACCTCGATCTTCGGCGGCCGAGGCGGCTATTCCGGCACCATAGTCGGGGCACTCATCCTGACCGTGCTGAACAGCATTCTTACCCTGCTCGACGTACCCGAGTCGGTTCGCCAGATCCTTTATGGAGCCATCATATTACTGCTAGCGGCGGCCTATACACGACTTACCGATTAACCAGCCAAAAACGGACAGAACTAACAATACACAAAGATCACAAAGGCCACGAAGACGGAGTTTTTAGCAGGAGGCAACAGAGAAAACGGATGATCTCTAAAATGCTGATTCGCGAGGGACCGAAATCTTGCACTCTGTTGTCTTCCTTGCCTCCTGTTCCAATTGTCTGTCTTTGTGATCTTTGTGTATTGTTACCCATTCTTACACTGTGCCAAAGGAGCTAAGATTCGCACCCGATCCGGAGATCCGATGCCGAGACTTTAAGATCGGTTGTATCGGCGCGGGGTTTATCATGGCCGATGTTCAGCTGTCGGCTTACACGATGGCTCATTTCCCGGTCGTTGCGATCGCGTCGCGGCAAGCGGAAAAAGCGGCTGGAGTGGCGACCCGCTGGAAGATTCCGACTGTGCATCAAACTCCGCAGGAACTGATAGAAGATCCTAACGTCGAGATCGTCGATATCGCTTTCCCGCCGGATCAACAACCGGAGTTAATTCGGCATGCTCTGAGACAAAAACATGTGCGCGGAATCCTTGCCCAAAAACCGCTGGCTATGAACTTTAGTCAGGCAAAAGCGATCGTCGAAGAGGCGGCCACAACCGGCAAGACGTTATCGGTTAACCAGAACATGCGGTTCGATCAATCGATGCGCGTTCTCAAGCAGTTGCTCGAGCACAACGCATTGGGAACACCAGTTTTAGGAACCATTGAGATGCGGGCGATCCCCCATTGGCAACCGTTTCTTGCTGAGTATGACCGGCTAACATTGCTCAATATGAGCATCCATCATCTCGACGTGCTGCGATTTCTGTTTGGCGATCCTGTCGAAATTTACACGGCCACGCGGCGCGACCCTCGGACCGGATTTGAGCACACCGACGGCATCACTGTTTCTACTCTGAAATTTCCATCAGAAGTGATGGCGATCAGCATGGAAGATGTCTGGTCAGGACCGCGCGAGGAGGGATTCGAATCGGACATCTATATCAAGTGGAGAGTGGAAGGCTTGGACGGTGTTGCCCAGGGTACCATCGGATGGCCGGATTACCCAACGGGGTCGCCTTCGACTCTGCGGTATTGTTCCAGCAAAACAACCGATGGTCATTGGGTCCAACCATCCTGGGATACCAGATGGTTTCCGCATGCTTTCGCCGGTGTGATGGAGCAGCTGCAATACGCTTTAAAGACCGGGACACCGCCAATGTTATCCGCATTCGATAATCTTAAAACCATGGCGCTGGTCGAAGCTGGTTACCGCTCAATGCAGGAAGGCCGGGCAGTCAGGCTCGCAGAGTTTGGGTTCTAATCGGAGGCGTCCAAACGGAATTCTACAATACGTAAAGATCACAAGCAGACTTCGCCCCATCTTCCCCTTTAGCTTCGTCGGCCAAGAGGACACAAAGACTGAGAACAGAACTGCTGGTTAAAGGGTTAAGCGCGTAATGCCGTCTTTTAGGACCAGTTCATGAAAATTAATCAGGAGACCGAGCGGCTTCTTGAGCAGTCTCATGTAGGTGAGCAGCTGAGCCTTATGTAAAGGCAACACTTCTTCGACAACTTTGAATTCGAGGATCAAGACGTCGTCCACCAAAAAATCGAGTCGAAGCGGTTCTTCAAAAACATATCCCTTATATTCGACCGGCACGAGCAGCTCCCTCTGTACTGGGATCGAGCGCAGGTCACACTCGCGTTGGAAACACTTGCTGTAGATGCTCTCAATCAAACCGGGTCCTTCTATTCGATGAACCTCGATTGCCGCCCCAATTGCGAGGTAGCTCCAGGCATTCGCGCGTTCTCTCTCGTACTTCATTTTCGGACATACAATAACACTATGTATTCGTGTTGTCTTCCAAAAAATAATGCTCCTAAATCAAACCGAAAACTCCACAATACGTAAAGATCACAAAGACCACAAAGACTGAAACTGGAAATCAGATTCACGTTCAGTCTTTGTGTCCTTTGTGATCTTTACGTATTGTGGAGTTTTAATTCCGAAACGGTTCCATTCTCCCCCCACCTTATGAAACTTGGCATCATCAACAGCGCGTTCGGACAGGCCGGGGTTGACACCGCGACCGGTCTCCAGCACATCGCCCGTATCGGGTTCGATTGCGTCGATATCTTCACGGAAGCCATGACTATTACTCCCGCAGAAAAACAATTGGTGCTGGAAACTTGCCGGAAAAATAATTTGCCCATTGTTTCACTTCCGGTCGTAGCGGCCGGTCTAATCGACTTCAATGAACCCGTACGCGGATTCCATGTACAGCGCTGTAAAGCTTTCATCGATCTGGCTGCCGCGTGGGAAGCAAAAAACATTCTCCTCGTGCTCGGTGAATACATTTGGCAACGAGAAGTTATCCCGCCGGCTGAACAATGGCGCTGGGCGATTGAGACCTGTCGCGGCCTGGGCGATTACGCCGACCAGAAGAAAATCGATATCGCACTCGAGCTAGAGCCGTTTCGGCTGAGCCTGCTAAATAGTGTGACTGCCATGGCGCGTTTCGTGGACGAGTGCGATCACCCGCGGGTGCGTGCGAATATCGACGTAAGCCATCTCGTGTTAGCAGACACTAGCCCTATCGATCTCGCTACGCTCAAAGGCAAAGCTATCCATGTTCATATCAGCGATTGCGATGGCAAGGTCCACGGTGATCTTCCCCCGGGACGCGGTGTCGTCAAATTCGAGCCCTATCTACAGGCGATCAAAGAATTGCAGATCGACGGCGTCGTCTCCATCGAGCTCGAATATTCACCTGACCCCTCCCACATCGTCGAGTGGGTCGAGGAAGCCTACCGAGAGACCGCTCGATTGATGGACCTCACGCGCCTCCGAGGCTGATCGGAGCCGCGAAGACACCGCTAGGAAATCAAACGAGACTCACAATACAGAAAGGGCACAAAGACCACAAAGACTGAACCTATGGATCTGTTTTTTACTATCTGTCTTTGTGTCCTTTGTGATCTTTCCGTAATGTAGGTCTTCCTTTAGACGGAAGAATGCAACTTCAGGAGGTCGTTCCGTGGGGCCGGTCGTTGGATGAGTACCGGGGGATGTTCGCTCTTTCGGAGACAGACCTGCGGGGAAGGTTGTTAGGCTGCGGCGATGGGCCGGCGAGCTTCAATGCGGAGTTGGCTGCGTCCGGTAAATCTCAGCGACTCGTTTCCGTCGATCCGCTCTACGTTTTTAACGGGCCGGAGATCGCTACCCGAGTCGAACAGACCTACGAAACCATTGTTTCACAGGTAAAACGTAACTACTATCGCTACGTATGGAGTTATTTTAAAGATCCGGACGCGCTGGGGGCAGCGCGGCTCAATGCGATGAAGATCTTCCTGAACGACTATCAAGCCGGTCGTGCAGCAGGACGTTACCTGGTTGCAGCTTTGCCTGAGCTCCCATTCAACGACGGCGAGTTCGATCTGTGTTTATGTTCACATCTACTTTTCCTGTACTCGGCCCAGTTGTCCGCCGACTTTCATCGCGCATCGATGCTGGAGATGTTGCGGGTAGGTCGGGAAGTCCGGGTATTCCCTCTTCTTGATCTCGATCTTCAACGTTCTGCACATCTTGATCCGGTCATCGCTGAACTTCGGTCGGCGAATTTCTACGCGGAGATTGTCGACGTGCCTTACATCTTTCAGAAGGGTGGCGGACAGATGTTACGAGTTGTCCACAGCGGCCAACAATAGAAGAAGATCCGCACCTTACGCTGGACCTGTCGCGCCTCCATCGTGGATGGGCACCGCCGAAACACTCCTAGGAAATCAAACGGAAGATCACAATACGGAAAGGGCACAAAGATCACAGCGTGGCATAGCCGCAACCAAAATGGCTCAGTCGTGTCGACGTACCGGCGTGTCGGCGTGTCGGCGTAAAAACATTCGCTCATTGGACGACTTAGCGAGCTAACCGCGTGAAATCTTCCCCAAAAAAAAAGATTCTTCCTTAAAGTAGTACAAAGACTGAGGCTACAAACCAGCTTTTCCGATTCCGCCTTCGTGTCCTCTTGGCCGACGAAGCTAAAGGGGGAGATGGGGCGAAGTCTGCTTGTGATCTTCCCGTATTGTAGATTGTCGTTTGACACATTTCTGTTGCCATTAATCTATCGCGTCGTTAGAACCCGCGCTGTGCGATTTTTGTCTCATCGGGATTGGTTGCGCTCTGCGAGCAAACTAACTGCGGTCGTTCTACTTGGAATTTTGGCTTCCGTCGCAGAGATCGGTTGTACCCACTACAACATTGTCGAACCGCTGCCCGGGAGCAGTCTGAGCCAAATTGTCAGTCCGTCTGGGCAAATGCTTTGCGCCGGTCGATGGTCGTCGGACGGTCCGGAAGGAATCTGGAACTTCTACGAAAGCAACGGGAACCGGACCGCGACGATCACTTTCAGCCAGGGAACTCCTGCGGGTCAGCTGCGCTTCTACTGGGGTTCCTTCGTTGTTCCCAGCGCCGCTGGGGAGCTCCAGGTAATGGGAACCGTCCGGGATGGTAAGTTCGAACACCGCTGGATCAGGTACGCCACGAATGGATCGGTGATGAACGAGACTGTCTATTGGAATGACGAAATGATGACCACGCGATCCTATTCATCTGAAGGTGTGCAACTCCCCCCGGCGACAGCGATAGCAAGGGCAAGACTATTAGACGATGCCGATCGCCGGCTTCTGCGCTCTCTTTTGACTATCGTGCGTCATGCCAAACCTCAGAAGCTAGTAAGGTAGGTGACTAAAGTCTTTCGGGGCTGCGGATCTTAATCTTGGTTTTCGGATCGCTGAGCTTCCGCCGCGGAACGGATGAAGTCTTCGATTTCAGGTTGGATCCCCAAACTCTTTTTCTGCGGTTCGGGCCAGTTCCCTCGATCCGCATACATGGAGTTCAAACCACTTTGGATGGCAGGATCACCGCCGGTGAACTCGGCTATCAGGTTACGCCAGCGAGTTAGTAAGGCCCGTGCCTTTCGGCTGCCTGGATCCTCACCGAAAGAAGCTTCGATATCGGCAAACAATTCTGACCATTGCCGGCTGACCCGAGCTTGCAGCTGTGGCGACCACAGTGCCTCCCGCTTTTCCAATTTGGATTTAGCTTCGTCGCTGTAATACTTCTTCATCCATTCGTTATCGTTGTTCATTTCAATCTCTTTTATAATCTTAACGAGGTCCTTCCAATCCGGCTTCGGCGAGCCGGCCAAGGCGGTTTCGGTTTCCCGGATTACTTGAATCGCTCGGTCGAGTTGGGTTCGCTTTGCACCAAGGGCTGCACATTGGAGCCGCAGCGTTCCTACTATGTCGGAGTCATCAGCGAGCAAATCCCCGATTTGTCTGAGGGAGAACCCGAGAAATTTCAGTAAGACAATCTGTTCCAATCGGACCAGGTCGCGCTCGCTGTATAGCCGATATCCTGCGTCCGTACGTCTCATCGGCTTTAGGAGTCCAAGCCGATCATAATGATGTAACGCTCGGACAGTTACACCTGCTAGGGAGGCGAATTCATGCGGCGTATAGAGCTTGTCAGTCTTCGGTTTCAACGGTTATCTCCGCTAGCAGGATCCACTCTGACGTTGCGTCAGGGTCAAGGAATTTTTCTTTGATCGTCCTCGTGTTCGGGCTCGTCCTCGTGCTCGAAAGTGGTTAGCGAAAGCCTTTAGAGCGTTGCTTCAGGTAGCGCTTAGCGAGCAAATGCGACGCAACCTTTGACTCAATCTTCGAGCACGGGACGAGCCCGAGCACGAGGACGATTAAGCGCGCTGCGGCGCTTGGATCACCGTCGCAACGCAGTGATCGGATCTATCCGCGCAGCTCGGCGAGCAGGTATCCAGCAGGCAATTAACGCGCTGACGGCAAGTACGAGCAGGGTCGAGCCAAGTGTCAAAGCGTCGTTACCCGTTACACCGAAAAGGATTTGCCGAGCAAAGTAATCGCTTGAGCTCTGAACGAAACGGGCACCGATGAGCGCCACCACGGTACCTAAGAGCAAGCCGATACAGACTAGCGTGAGCCCTTGTCGGATCACGGCCGCAAGAATCCTCGAAGCGGTGGCCCCCAATGCGATACGGATTCCGAATTCACGGGTCCGTTGGCTGATTGTGTAACTCAAGATCGCGTACAACCCGATTGCCGATAAGAACAGGGCTGCGCCGGAAAACGCGCCGACCAGCATGAAGCTCAGTTTGCGCCCGATCAACCTGGAATCAATCACTTCAGAATAAGTAGCGGTGTCGCGCATAGCGACGTCCGGATCGATGGAAGCAATGACCTTGCGCAAGGATGGAACCAGAGCTTTCGGGTCACCACTGTAGCGCAGGAGCAGATCTTCCCAAGTCGGGTCCCACTGTCGATAGCAAAAGTAGGCCTGGGGGGCGCTTTCCCAATCACCAGGAAGTCGATAGCGAATTCGTGAGGCCACGCCAACAACGGTGCAATCTCGGCTTCCATCGAGATTGATTACTTTGCCAATCGGGCTCTCTCCGGGGAAGCAACTCTGCGCAAGGGTAGAATCAATTATGATTGCGCTCCGGCTGTTGGCGTTGTCCGCCTCATCAAAATCCCGTCCCTGTATCAGCGGAATCTGAAGCAGTCGAAAGTAATCGGGTGAGATCTCTTGCCAATCCAAGAGGGGCCGGCGCTCGGGACCTGGATCCGGTTGACCCTTTATGGTGAAAGGGACCAACACCTCCCAGCCATATTTCAAAGGCAGCTCGTCATTTATGGCTGCTGCTTCGACCCCAGGCAGTTGACGCGCCTTAGCTAGCAGTGCTTCCCAGAAGGCGCGCGCCCGAGTCGAATCGAAGTTGTACTTCGCAGTGGTCAAGTCTATGTGCGTGCTCAAAACATGTTTTGGGTTGAACCCCAGAGGGACATTCTGCGCTGCCAAAAAACTGCGAGCCAGTAAGCCCGCCCCAATCAGCAACACACAAGCTAACGAGACTTGTCCAACCACCAATAGAGACTGCGACCTTTGCCGGGCTACACCAGTGGTGCTGGCAAGACCACCTTCGGCTTTGAGCGCGGATGCCAATTCCACCTTTGAAGTTTTCCAGGCGGGCAAAAGGCCTGAGCCCAACGCCACGAATACCGTCACTGCTAACACGAACATCAAAGCGTTCGCGTTGATGTTGATCTCACCTAAGCGGTAAAGGTCGGGCGGGGAAAACGCCTTGATCAAAGCGACCGCCGAAACTGCAATTAATACGCCTATCGTTCCGCCGATGACGCACAGAAACGCGTTCTCCAAGAGCAGCTGACCGACTAATCGCTGGCGCGTTGCTCCAAGCGCCGAACGAATATTCATTTCTCGTCCTCGTTCAATGGCACGCGTGTACAAAAGGTTTGCCACGTTGGCGCAGGAGATCAGCAACAGACAAACTGCTGCCGCGCCCAACAACCAGATAGTTCCGGTATACGGCATGACGACCCGATCCCGAAGCGGTACTAATCTGACGTCGCGCCCGGATTCAGTGTCCGGATAGAGCCTACCCAGATTGTCCTGAATCGTCTTCAGGTCCGCCTTGGCTTCAGCCAGTGTCACACCGGCTTTCAAGCGGCCAATCAGGTCCACCTGTAAAGCGCTGCTGCCACGCTTGTCTAGCTCTACATTAAAAACCGTCGTACTCGTATTTATGGGGACGTACACATCTGCAAGAAACGCTCCCAAATCTTTATAAGCTTGGAGTGGTGCAACTCCGATAACCTGAAAGGTGAAACCACTGGCGGTAATTGTCTTACCAACGATGTTCGGATCCGATTGGTATTGGCGTTTCCAAAATCGATCGCTAAGGACCGCGACTAATGGCCCATGCTGAACATCCTCCTCCGGAGTGAACCAGCGTCCGACCGTTATGGGAAGTCCAGTGACCTTAGAAAGGCCCGCAGAAACAAAATGGACCCAAATCGGTTGGGCCTCACCGGCGCCTACCAGATCGAGGGCATCCGGGCGCTCAACCGCAAGGCTCTCGAACGTATGCTGAGCGGCCATCAAATCGATACAATTCCGATAGTCGGTCCAGCGGAGCTCGTCGTTATGGTAAGGGAAAACGACCTCTACCAATCGATCCTGATCCGGATACGGAAACGGTTTGCACACGACCGCGTCGATCAGGCTAAAAATCGCCGTATTAACTCCGATCCCGAATGCCACGATCAGCATGGCAGTGACCGTGAACCCGGGCGATTTGCGTAACAACCGCACCGTATACCGCAGCTGCTTTAGTAAAGCGTGCATTTGTTCGGGGGGTGCAAGTAGTCGAGCACGTTCCGAGCCACCGGAAAACGTTCGGTTCAGTGAAGGGCTGCGTGCAAAACACGGCAGGCGTTTGGCGCGACTCCGCTCTCCTCCTTGAAGGACAGATATTAGTCCCAGAATGAGATGAGTCCGTCTCAACTTGGGACAGAACACCAGCCGGAACCTTAGTGAATCGGCCGCCACACTTCACTTTAGTCAAAGATGGGGACCGAACAGACCCCTGGCATAACTTTTGCCGCTGCAGATTTGAGGCCCATCAATGATCTTGCGTAATCCCCTTTTTTCGCTGCGGCAGCTCACAAAACGGCCTGGAATAGCGGTGGCCATTGTGTTGGTCATGGCCGCGGGCATCGGTGTCAATGCCGCGGTGTTCAGTGTGGTCTACGCCGTTTTGCTAAGGCCATTGCCCTATCCCGATCCGCAACAGTTAGTATTCATCTCCGGAACCAGCGGGACAGGCGAACGCATACCGATCTCGTTTCCGGACTTCCGTGACTGGTGCACGCAGCAAAGTACTTTTGTGGATATTGCCGGTTACAACGAGCAAGACTTTAATCTGTTCGTTAACGGTGAAACCCAGCATTATGCTGGTGCATTTGTTTCCGCTAACTATTTTCGTACTCTCGGAGTGGCTCCCAAGCTCGGGCGCGCGTTTCTAGACAGTGAGGACCAGAGCGGCAGCGCGCGAGTGGTTATACTGAGCGCTCGACTTTGGCGCGAACAATTCGGCTCTGACCCGCAGGTGCTAGGGCGAACTATTGTCGTTAATGCGATCACTTATCAGGTCGTCGGCGTTGCGCCGGACCAAGTGATGCATCCCGCCAATATCGATCTTTACGCATCGCTCGGTCCATTCGGCAACTACCCGATGTGGACGGATCGGGGCGCCCCGACCCTCTACGCCATCGGACGTCTAAAACCGGGCTCCAATTTGTCCACGGCCGCGGCAGACCTCAAATTGGTGTGCAGGAATTTAGAATCACGCTTTCCAAAAACCGATGCGGGTCGCTCGGCGAATCTAACCTTTCTGCTCGAAGCCACGGTAACGGACTACCAGACAACCCTCTTTTTGCTTCTCGCTGCCGCCGGTTCCGTCCTGATCATTTCGTCGGCCAATGTGGCCGGCTTGCAGCTAATCCGGGTTAACGATCGCCGGAAAGAATTCGTCCTTCAGGCGGCGTTAGGAGCGAGCCGTCGACATCTCGTTCAGCAACTGTTAACCGAGAATCTAATCCTGAGTTTCATCGGCGGATCCCTCGGCATTCTGGCAGCCGCTTGGAGCCAAGATGTCGTCTCAGCGCTATGTCCACAGAATGTGCCTCGATTCCAAGGAGTCGATGTCAATAATGTGATTATCGTAGTGATGCTAGCGGTAGCAGCCGGGACGGGAGTG
>DASUWQ010000046.1:0-17788 GCA_036378375.1 Chthoniobacterales bacterium | reverse complement strand
AAACAACCGGCTTCGGCAACCTAGTTTGGTGTCCGCGAAATAGCGTAGCTCTAGTTCCACAGCCGCGCATATAAGTGTTTGGCCGTAAAAGTATGGTGGGGGCGAGGCTCCCGATCGCCCGGTAAATGGCTGCGGAGAACTGAGCCCTATGGAGTTACCTGATCCTGTAAGGCCGCTTGACCGCTGAGCCGCGGGCCAACATTTTGCAGCTACATCGGGTGGGGACTCGATAAAACGTGACGTACATTAGTTGCACGGCGCGCTTGTCTGCGGCCACACTAAAAACCCCCCAGCTCGGCGAGGTTTCCGGCCTAGCGACATCTTGGGAATAAGCACATCGACGGCTTCGCTAACATTGCAGGGCATACAGGGGAGCCTCGCCCTACCAAACTTAAGTCACGCCTATCCACGGCTACCGGGGCACATGAAAAGGACTTAGGGCCTTTCGACCAAGTCATGTCAGTTCTATCTGTCCCTTTGCGAATTCGATAAATCCTTCTTCGAGGAGATAGTGCGCGGCCGCGTCCCGCTGCCGCAGGGTGGTTTCATCGAGGTATTGGAGCGCAACGATCCCTTCCACGTCCATATAGTCAGGTATGACCAGGACCGTGCCGGCGCTCGCAGTATTTATCGATAGCAGCCTCTTCACGAGGCGCTTTCTTTCCCGTTGCCGCTCAGCTTCGCTAGGACGCTGTAGTCTTCCAATGTCGTCGTGTCTCCGGTTACTTGACCGCTACTGGCGACTTCTTTGAGCAGGCGGCGCATAATCTTACCGCTGCGTGTCTTAGGCAGTGCGTCAGTAAAGCGGATATCGTCCGGCTTCGCGATAGCGCTGATAGCTTCCGCCACGTGTCCCCGGAGCGTTTCCCGTAGTTCTGGCGTCGGTTTCCTGGGCTGCTTCAATGTAACAAAAGCAACCACCGCTTGGCCTTTCATCTCGTCGGGACGCCCAACCACGGCGGCCTCAGCTACATCCGAATGGCTGACCAGCGCGCTCTCGATCTCTGAGGTGCCGAGGCGATGACCGGCGACATTGAGCACATCGTCAATTCGGCCAACAATCCAGAAATAACCATCTTTATCCCGCCGGGCTCCATCGCCGGTAAAATACATTCCCTTAAATTCGCTCCAGTATTGTTTTCTGTACCGTTTTTCGTCGCCCCAAATGGTCCGAAGCATGGACGGCCACGGTTTTCTGATCACGAGTTTTCCTCCCACATTCGGGGGGACCTCTTTGCCCTGGTCATCCACTACTGCAGCATCAATTCCAAAGAATGGCAGCGTGGCGCTACCGGGCTTCGTGGGAGTCGCACCTGGCAGCGGTGTGATCATGATTGAGCCGGTCTCGGTTTGCCACCAGGTATCCACAATTGGACATCGGCCTCCTCCGATCACTTTGTGATACCACATCCAAGCCTCCGGATTGATCGGCTCTCCCACTGTTCCCAGGAGGCGTAAGGAAGATAGATCGTGTCGCTGCGGATGCTTATCTCCCCAACGGACAAAAGCCCGGATAGCGGTGGGCGCCGTATAGAAGATGGTTATGCCGTATTCCTCAATTAGCTTCCAAAAGCGATCCGGCTCGGGCCAGTTCGGTGCGCCCTCGTACATAAAAGCGGTTGCCCCAATGCAGAGCGGCCCGTAAACGACGTAGCTATGACCGGTTACCCAGCCAACATCGGCCGTGCACCAATAGATATCGCCCTCTTTGATATCGAACACATATTTGGTGGTAAGCGCCGCTTGGAGCAGGTAGCCCGCTGAAGTATGCAGGACGCCCTTCGGTTTGCCGGTCGACCCGCTGGTGTACAAAATGTAGAGAGGATCTTCAGAGTCGACTGGTATCGGCTCGCAGTTCGCGTCGACATATTCCATTTCCCGATGCCACCATACATCTCTTCCTTCCCGGACGGTGACTTGGTTACCAACTCGTCGGAAGACGATCACCTTTTTTACGTGTTCATCGTCTTTTAGAGCCTCATCCACGTTGCGTTTGAGGGGCACGATCGCGCCACGGCGATACCCGCCATCGGCCGTTATTACCATTTTGGCTTGGCTATCGAGAACCCGATCCTTGATGGCGACTGCGCTAAACCCACCAAACACAACTGAGTGAATGATCCCAAGTCGCGCGCACGCTAACATCGCAATGGCCGCTTCCGGGCACATCGGCATGTAGATGATAACGCGATCGCCCTTCTTGACCTGATTGCGCTTTAAGACATTCGCAAATTTGCAGACCTCTCGATGCAGTTGTTGGTAGGTCAACGTTCGCTTATCTCCTGGTTCTCCTTCCCAGATCAGGGCCGCTTGATTTCGCCGTGAACCACTGAGATGCCGATCGAGGCAATTCTCTGAAACGTTCAGCGTCCCGCCCACGAACCACCGGGCGACCGGTTGCTTCCAGTCCAGCACAGTCTTCCACTTCTTGTGCCAAACGAGCAGTTCGGACGCCTGTTGGCTCCAGAATTCTTCCGGCTTCGCGATCGACTTGCGATAGAGCTTCTGGTACTGCTCAAAACTTGGAATGTCGGCTTTGAGAGAAAAAGCCTTAGGCGGGTTAAAGACCCGCTTCTCGATTAAGTGTGATTCAATGTTATTGCTCGCGTAGCGAGTAGCAGAGATTGGCCTTTGCTTTCTCATATTTTAGGCTTCCTTGCGTGCGGCGAGCGTAGCTGCCCAGATTCCTTTGGCGGATGCATACCAGGCTGCTATCGCGGTTAAGATTCCGAGATAACCACCTAACACCGTAATCCCGGCTTGGGAGCTGAAGCTGCCAATGGCCAGGACCAGATAAGTAATCGTCAGGAGGACGAATACGGTCAACACTGGTCGGCTAAGGGCCGTAGCCGCGACGGTCATGTAAGCCGTGAAAATTGCCCAAGCGAGTAAAAAGAAGCCTAAAGCCGCGGGCAGCGCTGAGGCCGGCACCTTTGCTACATTGAAGGAAACCAGCAGCGCAAATGCCATCCAAAATGCGCCGAAGGATGTAAACGCGGTCGCTCCAAATGTGTTGTTGCGTTTAAACTCCCACATGCCAGCGCAGAACTGGGCCAGCCCTCCATAGGCAGCAGCTAAGCTTATCACCACGGCGTCTCCGCCTTTTGGAATCCAGCCAGCGTTGGCGGCGGACAGGACGAACGTAGTTAACGCGAATCCCCCGAGGCCAAGTGGAGCAGGATCAGCCACCGTTGGTTTACTGCTGATTTCGTTGAGTGGTCTAACTGGTGATGTTGTCGTAACGCTCATAATCGAAGTTACCTCTGATACTAGTTTTTTAAGCTTGCCGGCAGATGATCCCTATTAATTTTGGAAGCGTGCAGACCGATGATGAAGCCAGACCGGCGGGCCTCAGTCGGCGCTTCCAACCCCGACCCCAAAGCGAGAAAGATAGATTGGACTGGAGCATACCATACCTGGTTGCAGCCACTTACGACCATCACCCAACCGTGCCCACCCCTCGTAGGGCTCTTACTAACTGGTTATATGCTTTGCCTCTTCTGAACGGGATATTCTGGAGGGGAGCGGTCCAGAAGCCGCCCGGATTCAGAAGCTGTTCCGCGCCGCGAACTTAACCATTTAACGGCGGTCAAGTGAACGTCGCCAAAATTAATATATATCGTTGTACGATATGTGCAAATGACGAATTCCATTCGCTTCTCTATCGGGAGAAAGATTGGCAAAAGTTCGAAACCAACCTTGCTGAATCGCAGCAGAATGGTTAATTATATATCGTGATACGATAGGAAGTGAGCTTGTGTCAGAAAAACCTTTTAATCTTTTGAAAAATTACCTCGGGGCACTATCCCATTCCACGGTGCAACCGCGGCAACTCCCCCGGCCGGCTATTGCCATCTCCAGAGAGAGTGGAGCCGGAGCTCTAACCGTGGCTACGATGGTTGCTGAGGAACTCAACGCTATTTGCCCAGGAGAGCCGCCCCGCCCCTGGGCAGTGTTCACGGGGAACCTGCCCGGCAAAATTCTAGAAGAGCACAGTCTTTCAGAAAGAATAGAGCAATTCATGCCGGAAGATTTCCGCTTTCCGTTGACCGAGTCTTTCGAGTTCTTGCTCGGCCTGCATCCTCGGCCCGGTCTGCTCCGGGAATACACGAGGGAGACAATTCGGCAATTGGCGGCCACCGGCAATGTCGTTCTCGTTGGCAGAGGCGCAGCGATTATCTGCGCAGGGCTTCCTCATGTTCTTCGCGTCCGGCTAGTAGCGCCGTTTGAGTTCCGGGTTCGCAATTTCGCGCGATCACACGGCATCCCCGACCAAGAGGCAGTGCGGGTCGTGCGCGCAAACGACGCCGCCCGCCGCCGGTACGTGCGGGCTTATCTGAATTCGGATGTTATCAACCCACTACATTATGATCTGGTTATCAATACCGAGAACCATGGTTTTGAACGAGTCGCCCGGATCATTTGTGCTTCGGTGGTTCACTTGATATTGCAGGAGCGCGAGGCGAAAACGCAGCATTACTCGGTCGAGAACGGAAGCAAACTGGTTGTATAGCGAGGATTTCAGAGGTGGACGCCCGGAATAATTTCACAGCAAGGCCACAAAGACCACAAAGGGGGGAATCCTCTGACTCATATCTTTGCGGCCTTTCTGGCCTTGTTGTGAAATTTGTGTTTGCCTTCACGTCCTTGCGTGAGATGCGCTGCCTCTGGTTGCAGCTATGCCGCGCTGTGAAATCCGCGGATTTGAAATTCGGTTTTTTGGTTTAATGGTTCCGATCCTGCAGTAGGTGATTGAGAATCAATCGTAACGATGGACCAAGGCGGCGAATCTCATCTCGGTGGGCCTCGGTGAGTTGCTCCAGAACTTTGCCGCCATAATCTGTCAATTTAATATAAACTTGGCGCCGGTCCTTGAGTCCCGGCTCGCGGGCAATTAAATTCTGTTCCACGGATCGATCCACTAAACCCACTGCGCTGTGATGCGCGATATGTAATTGTTCGGCTAACTCGCCGATGGTGATGATTTCGCGGCCGGGAAACCCCTTGATCGCGAGCAGGGCTTGATGCTGGCGGGGGGTGAGCCCAGCATCCTGAGCGGCCAACTCGCTGAAATGGAGGAACTCACGCAGTTGATAACGAAATGCCGCCAGCCTCTCATACTGAGCTTTGCTGAGTCCGCGGACGGGGCGGGCAGTGGAGCGGGCTGGCGTAGAGGTTTTCATGATAAGTAGACTTCGAGCGCGACCGGCTAACTCTCCGGGTGGGTGGCGCGCATTGCAAAAGTTAAATATGCAATTTCTCGCTCTAGCGCCAGTATTATGTCGTTCCTCGATTCATTGGGTAATGCCCGAGCTCGTTCCTAGGTTTAAAAATATATCGTATTACGATATTTATGTTGAAATTTTTATATCTGAGGCGTATCTAAATAAGTGAGAGGAGAATAATCGGAATGAATGCTGTAGAAAGGGATTTAAAGTCTGTTGCGCCACCTGGTGACAGACGAAAGGATACATTTCCGGTGGAAGAGTTTGTTCCGATCGGCACTTTTGCTGACTCTCAAGAGTTCATTTTGAGAATCCGCAATGGGAAGCCGGTCGCAGCAAACACCGGCGACCAAGGCGGCGGCCAGAACTGATGCAGGTTTGATCGCCTTGGCATTAATTGTTGCGGTTGCTGATTGGCCATTCGCAGCTTGCTCTGCATGATGCGAAGCGATGTAGATGGCTTGCAGAGCTTTGCCGAAGACATTTGGATCGCCGACGGTCCAAGGGTGCGATTCGTCGTCGCTTCGCTTCCCACGCGAATGATTGTGGTCAAACTCGGCGACGGCTCGCTATGGATTAATTCACCGGTGGCCGTGTCAGATGAAACTCTCAATCAGATAGAGACGATCGGCCCGATCCGCTACCTCGTAGCTCCTACTACGCTTCATGCATGGAGGCTGGAAGGGTGGCGTAAGCGATTTCCGAATGCTCAGCTCTGGGGACCTCCAAAGGTATCGCGGGGGTCTTCGCACATCGCGTTTACCGGACTCTTACAAAACGTTGCCCCGGCAGGCTGGGCAAGGGACCTCGAACAACTCGTGTTTAAAGGAAACTTGTTTATTGAAGAGGTGGAGTTCCTGCACAAGAAGTCGCGCACGCTGATTATAACTGATTTCCTCCAAAACTATCATGCTGAAGAAGGTGACTTCGCCGGCAATATAGTAAAGAAAATTGGCGGCGTTTTGAACGGGGGGGTGCCTTTGGACGTACGGTTGTCTTTTATTGATAGACAACGCGGACGAAAGGTCCTGGCTAGGCTGCTTTCGTGGGACTTCGATAAACTGATTGTCGCGCATGGGCACTGTCTTAAGCACGACGCGAGGGCATTGGTCGAAAATGCCTTCCGCTGGTTAAGCCGCTGACGCCTTCTCTCATTCTTCAGCACCAACTTTATTTGCGACCTTCCGTCCTAAGGCGAGCTTGACCGCCTTCTGTAATAGCGAGGAGCGCTCCCGATGATGCTCTTCCTGGTGTGATTTTTCGAAACCCGAGATGAATTCACCTCGGCCCAGGTAGCCGACCAACTTAGTCGGATCAGTCGGATCCACAACCGGCAGACGGCCAATTCTTGCGCTGAGCATCTTTGCGGCGGCTTCGGAGAGAAGCTCATCTGGAGATGTCACTATTAGGTCGCGGCTACCAGCGTTCAGCAGCGTGTCCTCGCCCTTCCCATTTCGCAATGCACGCATTATATCGGCTCTGGTGATCATGCCGGCGAGACGCCCTTGTTCATCGACCAACGGTACCCCATGCCTTTGTGCGTAGGGAGCCACATCCTCAGCGATTCGGTCCGCTAACTCCGCGACCGTCATGGATGCCGGCGCCGATGGCGGCTCTTTCGCCATCACTTCCTTTACCCGCAATAGTTGAAATAGATCGACACTGTATTCCCGGCTGACGTGATGTCCGCGCCGGGCGATTTTCTCGGTCAGAATCGATCTACGCATGAGCAAAACGGTAACGAAAAGAGCCGAAATCGAGCCGACCAAGAGGTGAGGCATGCATTGGAAATCGTGCGTTAATTCGACGGCAAAGAAGATGGCGGTGAAAGGAGTCCGCATTGTCCCTGCCATCATCGAAGCCATTCCCAGCAGCGCACACAGTGGCAAGTCATGCGGTGCTAACCAAGGAGCGAGCAGAGTGCCGACAGCTCCTCCCATCATCAGTAACGGCGCTAACACACCTCCGGAAGTGCCAGACCCGAGTGCAACCGCCCAAACCAAAGCTTTCAATACGGCGATTTTAACCAGATCGGGCGAAGAAACGGCTCCGTTCAGTAGAGCGTGAATCGTATCGTATCCTACTCCCAACACTCGCGGTTCTATCAAACCGCCCACACCCACGACCAAACCGCCCAGCGCCGGCCACCACATCCAATGGATCCGCAACTGACTGAAGCGATCTTCAAAAAAGTAGACCAACACCGTCAGTCCGGCCGAAGCAAACCCAACGGCTAGTCCTACAACCGCAGCCAGCCATAGCGTGCTCGGAGAGAGCACCGGGTGATGGATAACCGGAAAAATCGGTGGCGCCCCCAGCAGGAAATAACGCGCAATGCCGGCCGTGATCGAGGCGATGGCGACCGGTACCAAACTCCGCGGTTTCCATTCAAACAGCAGCAGCTCTAAGGCGAGCATGATGGCAGCAAGGGGAGTCCCGAATATCGCCGACATCCCTGCAGCTGCACCCGCGACCAGAAGCGTTTTGCGTTCGTTAGCTGAGAGTTCGAATAACTGAGCAAAAAGGGAACCGAATGCCCCTCCGGTCATGATGATCGGCCCTTCCGCACCAAAAGGTCCTCCTGTACCGATTGAAATCGCTGAGGAGAGTGGCTTTAACACCGCCACCTTCGCATCGAGCCGGCTCCTGCCTAGCAGAATGGCTTCTAACGCTTCCGGGATACCATGGCCCCGGATTTTCTCGGAGCCGTACCGAGCCATCAAACCGATTATAAGAGAACCGGCGACTGGAACTAGGATAAGACTCAGGCCTAAATGGCTGTTGGCTGGCGAGGAGGCTTCGGCCGAGAAGCGACCAAAAAAAGCCACATTGGTAACCAGGTTAATCAACCAGATGAGAGCAACCGCGATAAACGACGCGAACAATCCAACAACGAAAGCGAGGGCAGAAATAAAAAACACCCGTGGATTAACGGTAAAATCGGCTAAAGCATTACCAGGTCGCTGCATAAATCAGGCGAGCAACATGTATCGCTCGGCGATATAATCAAGCGCCTTCCGCCCTTCTCTCAATCTCGCTGCTAGCGGGCCAGCCCCGAGATATTCACGGCGCTGGCCTTGTAGGAGGGTTGCCGGGAATGCTGATCAAAAGCCGGAAACGTGAGCTTGTTGACCTCGGCATAATGCATGGGAATAAAAATCTGACCTGGCTGCACTGTGGGGGTAATGAAAGCCGTTGCCGTAATCTCGGCGCGTCGTGATGCGATAGAAACGACATCATTTACCCGGATCGCTAAGCGCTCAGCGTCCTTGGGATTAATTTCCACGTAACACTGTTTGGGGTAAAGTTTCCGTAACACATCCGATTTTTCCGTGCGCGTGTTGGTGTGCCACTGCAAAGATGTTCCCCGTCCGGTTAGTAGCAAAAAAGGGTATTCGTCGTCCGGTTTTTCCGGCATCTCTCGCGGAAGACTGAAGAGGAAACGTGCCCTGCCATCCTCGGTGAAAAACTTTCCGTCTTCAAAAAGGCGACGCTCTTTTGAAAACGATTCTTCTTTTTTCTTCTGATCCGGTTGCTCTTCGCATCGGTCGATGCCTTCCGGGAAGGGCCATTGGACGCCACCTTGTTCATCGAGCATTCGATAGTCCTGAATGCCGGTGATATCACAGGGCTGATTTCTAGAGATATCTTTTAAGAGGTGAAAGACGGCCTCGGGCGACGTCCAACGTTTGAATTTATCACTGCAACCCCAGTAATGGGCAATTAACTGGAAGATATGAAAGTCTGATAGGGCCTGCCCCGGTGCGCGATGAACCTTTTTTACCAGCCCGATGCGTCGTTCAGAGTTGATGAAAGTGCCTTCCTTTTCTCCCCAGCCGGCAGCAGGTAAAACCAGGTCCGCCCGTTCAGCGGTTGCCGTTGTATGATACAGATCTTGCACCACCAAAAAATCGAGCTTCGCGATAATCTCATTGAATTGGCGCTGGTGAATCCAGGAAGCGGATGAATTGGTCGCGATTATCCACAGTCCTTTGATCCGACCCTCATCGACTGCCTGTACAATCTCGTCGTAAGCCATGGCGGGCTGTTGCGGGATAACCGATTCATGAAAACCAAGGACGGATGCAATTTTAGCCCGGTCTTCTTTGCGGGTGGCATCGTAACCCCCGATCAAGCTCGTAATATTAGCAAATAGGCGCGAACCCATGGCATTGCACTGGCCGGTAATAGAGTTGGCACCGGTGCCAGGTCGTCCGATGTTTCCTGTCATCAAGGCGAGATTAATAATGGCCTGTGCGGTGCGCGTTGATTCGTGTCCTTGGTTGACCCCCATCGTCCACCAAAAGGAAACGCGTTTCCCTGCCGCAATGGTGTCCGCGAAACGATAGAGCTGTTCAGCGCTAATCCCGGTGGCGAGAGTAACGACTTCGGGAGGATAGTCCTCCACAAAGCGCGCGAATTCAGGGAAACCGGTGGTGTGAGCAAGGACGAAATCGCGATTCACCGCATCACGCTGGATGAGCAGATTTGCTAATCCGTAAAGAAAAGTGAGATCGGATTTCGGCCGAATTGGATAATGCTGAGTCGCCGCCATCGCCGTCTCGGTTCTCCGCGGATCGACGACCACAATCTCCGGGTGATACGGATTGCGCATGACGCGTTGCCACATGATGGGATGGGCAATGCAAGGATTGGAGCCAATGAAAATGAGAACATCCGATTCCTCGAAATCGGCGTAAGTGAATGGCGGCGCATCAAAGCCAAAAGATTGCTTATAGGCAACGTGGGCGGTGGCCATGCATTGGCGCGTATTGCTATCGCAATGAATAAAGCCCATGCCGAACTTGAATAACGCTCCCAGAAAAGCCATCTCCTCTGTCGTTATCTGGCCTGTGCTCAGAAACGCTACGGACTCATTCCCATGCCGGGCTTTAATTTCCTTGAAACGCTCGCAAAAAAGAAACAACGCCCGTTCCCAATCCACCGGTTCCAGTTGCCCTTCGCGATTTCTTAAGAGCGGCGTGGTGGCGCGATCCGGAGCATCCAGAGGAGTTAACGCCTCCCAACCTTTGGGGCAGGCCATGCCCAAGTTGACCGGGTATTCCGAATCGGGGCTTAGATTGATGGCGTGACCATCTTTCATATGGATGCTCAAGCCACAACCGGTAGAACAAAAGCCACACACCATGGTCGTCGTGGCATCAGGAACAAGCCGGACGGGAGTCTGTCCCAGCCCGAAGCGTCCTGGTTCACGGACTAAATCTTCCGTCAGCGGTCCAGTCCGGGCACGCAGGAAAGAACTTGGCGGTAGAGCCTGGTTCTCTAGTCGCAGTGGCTCTGGTGCCGCCATCAAATTCCTCCGGGCATGCGCAACGGGATTACCGCTGTAAAAAAGACAAATCGTTCAATGAACTGTGAGGCGAGCAACGCAACGAAAGCCACGCTGTTCCATGCGGCGGATTGGCCCAGGTAATCAAAGCAACTCGCCAACAGTAGCAGGGTTACCAGCAGGAACAGGCCGGCGCGTACCGGCACAAACCAAGGCAAAAGCCGGGCGACAGTCATCGCGGATTGGTAATTAGGACGGTTACGATTTCGAAGGTCGCGATGATAGCCCGACATCTCCCAGAAAAAGAGAGCCGTTTGTATTACCAAAGCCGCGGTGCCCATGGTCCGAGCCGACGAATTGGCACCGAACCAGGCTGTGAATGTCGCCGTCCCGGCGGTACCTAGTAACAGCATCGTGCCATAAAACTTTCCCAACACCAGTTGCGGATTCCAAAACTGTCGCCGGGTATCCACATAAATCATGACGGAGGTAAAAATCGCGACCAATCCGGTTATGGACGCTGCAACCATCAATGGCGTCGCGCCAGGGAAAGCCGGGACTAACCAGGCAACCATCGTTGCCAGGAAGGACAGCCCTGCACAGAGTCCAAAGGCAAGGATCTCTCGGCTCATCCAGGAGGTTCTTAGTCCAAGAAAAAACCGCCAAGCGCCTAGTGGCCGGCCAAGATGAAGCACCGCAGCCGCCAAGCCTAGATTCAGGAAACCGAAGCCGAAAGCGGCTACTGGCAGCTTGATTCGGGAAACGAGTTCGAGATTGAGCAGCTCCATCCCGGTGAGTGCTGTATAGATCCCGACTGCCGTCTGGGTTAACACCAGCATTACCAGCAATGGCCAGTGAGCAGGCTGCAGCGTTAGCGTGTGGGCATTCGCCGCTTCGGCGTTAGGCGGAATCGCTTTTTTCGAGACGAACCGAGTAGCTGGTTTCGTGTAATTCGAATCAAAAGCTCCGGGTAACATCCGGCCATTGGCGGTAGCCTGCCGCGAGATTTCTTCCTGATCGACAATGCGGATCCGAATGGCTTCATGCGGGCACGCCTGTACACAGGCCGGAGCTTCCCCGGCCACCAGCCGGTCGTGACATAGATCGCATTTGCGCACGATGCCTAGACGTTCCGAATATTTCGGCACGTCGTAAGGACATTTCATCGTGCAATATTGGCAGCCGATACATTGGTCATCGAGATGCCGGACGATACCGGTCTCGCTCTCCTTTTGATAGGCCATTACCGGGCAGCCTTCCAGGCAACCGGGATCCAAACAGTGGTGACAAGCCGTGGTCACATTCTGCTGGTAGGCTTGCCCCTCCCGCTCGCCAACAATTAGGCCAACGTCCCGCCAAGTCTCGTTCTCCTCCAGGCCGTTCAGCGAGTGGCAAGCGCTCACACAGGCTTTGCAGCCCGTGCAACGGTCCAGGTCCACCTCGAAAGAATACTGCTGGCCTTTGCCCGGCTTAGTTAACGGAATGAGGTCGCGATAATATTTCGCCTGAAGCGGTAAGTTAGTTTGTTCGTGCTTCTGGGCGAATCGCTCGACCGCGGAAAGGTATTGCTGCTCCGCGATGAGCCGATCGATCAGATCAAATCGAGTTTCCCCAATCATTTCCCTCTTTTTCTGGTCCGTCAGCGGTTGTTTCGGAATTCTGAACTCCGTAAGGCGTTAATCGTATTCGTCCTCGTCGTCGTTCTCGTCCTCGAAGGTTTTGATGTTGAACTGGTTTTTCGACCTACCGGTCTTCGAAAAGTTCGCTTTCCGTCACTTCAAACCGCTGGGCCTCACACACCTCTCGAGGACGAGAACGAGGACGAGTACGACATATGAGCGCGAGCAATCATCAGGCGGCTGCGGGTTGAGCCGCCGCCTCTTTCATAGTCGTTGACAACAGGGTGTAAGTTTTGATCCAAGCGTTACGAGTATCCTCCGTGAATGCATCCCCAAGCCCGCGCTCCAAGGTCCACAAAAGTGCGGTAGCAACCGTGTCATAGTGGTCATCGGTCACGCCGTACCCCGAGTGTCTCTTCCCAAGTGCACGCACCGCCGGAATAATCTCATCTAGACGATCGAGACCGTTGACGGCCACGGTGATCATTCCCATCAGCTTTCTGCCTTGCTCCGTCATATCCGAGGTGAACAGCGGTCTCAGCGACGGATCCAGCTCAAATAGCCGGTTATAAAAAAGCTCAGCTGCTTTATCCGAAATCGGGATTACTTTGGCCCAGGAATCCCGAACGAGTTGTTTATTGTCTTCTGTCATTGGTTTTATTGGCTTGGTTGGTTGTCGAACATCACAGTTTCTTGTTAGATACAGGCCCCGCTTAACGCGCCCCAGGTAGTACGCCAACGCGCTTTGACGATGAACAAACCGCCTACCGCTGTTGCACAAAGACAGGCGAAAATCAGGAGGCCGGCGGTAAAGTTACCGGTCAGCTGTTTAGAGTTACCCAGCATCAGCGCAAGCAAAAAACCGCCGATGCCGCCGCCGCAACCCACCAGTCCGGTCATGATGCCGATTTCCCGGCCGAACCGTTGAGGTAACAATTGAAAGACCGATCCGTTGGCCATGCCGAACATGGCTGACGCCACTGCCAGGCAGAAGAAATTAACTGCCAGCGAGGCGGTGAAAAATGCAGCACCGACTAACGCCAGACCGGCTAACGAATAAAAGAAACTCAGTGAGCGGATTCCACCCAACCGATCGGCCACGGCACCACCAACCGGCCGCAACATGGCTCCCATAGCAGTACAAATGGCGGCTAGATCACCGGCTTCAACGGGACCCAAACCGAATTGCGACGTAAAATATAAGACGTAGGACGTCCCCAATCCGACGAACCCGCCAAAGCTGACTGTGTAGTAAAAACAAAACCAATGAGCATCCCGTTGTTTAAACAGTTCAAAGAAATCGATCAGCTTCTTTGGTCTTACCTGCGTGGGTGCGTCACGCGCGCACAGTACATAAACGACAAAAATTATCAGAGCTGGAAGCAGAACGAGCCCAAAGACGTTGCGCCAACCGTAGACGGCGGCTAGCCGCGGAGCCAAGAGGTTATCCAACACGACTCCAATGTTGCCGGCCCCTGCTAATCCCATTACGAGGCCCTGCATGTTGGGAGGATACCAACGGCCAGCTTGGGGAAGCGCCACTGCGAAACTTGCGCCGGCGAATCCGAGAATTAGCCCGAGCAGTAAAGTAAAGGCGTAGGAAGGCAGCCCAAAAGACCAAGCAGTTAACAAACCCGACATCACGACGAGTTGCGCGAGGATCCCCGTCCGCTTGGCCCCGATTCGATCCACGGCGAATCCCAGGACGATTCGCAGAAAAGCGCCAGCCAGGGTCGGTACCGCCACCATGTTGAATTTCTCCACCGGCGTCATGTGCAGAGTGGCGCCGATCTGCGCACCTAAAGGCCCGAGGAGCGTCCAGGCCATGAAACTGACGTCAAAATAGAGGAAAGCCGAAACGAGAGTGGGTAAATGGCCAGATGTTCTTAAGTCAGAGAGTTTCATTAAGCGTGCAGTGATTGAAAATGATGCCTTAGTCCTTGAATGCCTCGAGACAGTGTCTGCGTTGTGAAGAATCCAGCGGCAACGCTTTGGTTTGTATCAAACTATTGAGAACCCAGACAGCCCGTTCCCGTGAGGCCCGATTCCCGTCACCGGCATGGAATCTTATCAAGGGCCCTTGGGCTGAGTGAGGTAGGACACCGGTCCGAGGCAGGTTCGAAAGACAATTGCCCAATGTCTCTTTCGAGACAGATACGAAGAGCCGTTCTTGCAACAAATCGATCAGTTCCGAGCGATTCGTGGCCGATTCGCAGTATTGGCATCCGGCAAGAATTGCTTTTCGCAGAGCCGCGTACTCTTCCGGGAAATGGCCGGCCATTTCCTGAGTACAGATAAGAATTTTTTCGGGATGGTTAGAGGCTAATAACGAACTCGTTGCCACAATCCAACCGTCACTGCCCAGCGCTGCTACGGAGTTCCATGGCTCGCCCGCGCAGAACCCATCGATGTGGCCTTGCCGCATGTGTTCCACTACTAAGGGAGGGGGCAGAATCACGATGGACACCTCCGTCTCGGGGTTAACACCTGTTTTTCGCAGCCATTGATGCAGCAAGAACAGGTGACTCGAGTATTGAGAAACGACCGCAAATCTCGGTTTCCGGGGCCATTCACTCCGGATCATCATCCGAAAGGAATCACCATCCGTAACTCCTTTCTGCCAGAGACGCCGGGAAAGGGTGATGGCATTCCCCTGCAGGCTAATCACCAAATCTGTCTCTACGGACCGGGCAGGAGCGTGGACTCCAAGCAGAATCGAAAAGAGCAGCCCGCCTGGAGCATGGGCAGCATCCAACTCACCGTAAACGATCTTATCCCGAATAGATCCCCACCCGAGCTCCTCTTCTAAATTAACGCGGAGGCCCGCACGCTCGAAGTAGCCAAGAGCGTCCGCCGCAATCAGCGGCGCTGCGTCCATCAGAGGAACATATCCTATCCGAACCGTAGCTGGACGGCGGCCAGACGCGCGTTCACGGCCTGATTGTTTCCCGAGCTTACCCTGTATGACAACCGACATTCGGCCCTAGGATAAGCAGCGAAGATGCCAAGTATTGCCTTTGGTGACATGAATTCCATGATTGTTTTAGATGCAAATGATGAATAGCCTTCATACATGCTGGAAAACATCGATTTAAAGCTCCTCCGCATGTTTTCTGTGGTGGCTCGAGTCGGCAGTTTTACTCGGTCGGCAATGCTAATCGATGTTACCCAATCGGCTGTCAGCCATGGGATCAAGCGACTTGAGAGCCAGCTCGGGTGTTCTCTTTTTTATAAAAAGGGAAAATCGATACATCTGACACCCGAAGGCCGCTTCTTTCTAGGACATGTCCAGCGCCTCTTGGATCTATACGACCGCACTATCGAATCCGTCGGAAAACGGTTTCAGGAGGGGCGGCGCAGCTTAAATGTTACTTTTGCCGGCTCCGTGGCCTATTTCATCCTCGCGCCGGTGCTGAGGGAATTTCGAGAATCCTATCCCGACGTCTCGGTCATCGTTCGGCTGGAAGATGCTCCGCTAGCCCTGAAGGCCGTGGAAGAAGGTAATACAGATTTGGCGATCCTGGTTGAAGACCGTTTACCCAAGTCACTGAAAGCGCATGAACTTTTTCAGGATCGGCTTCAATTCGTCGTATCGCCACGTCATTCCTGGGTTGAGAGACAGCGGATTACCGCCCGCGATATCTCAGCGGAGCATTTCCTGCTTTACGGGCGCAACACGGTAACCTTTCGGCAGATTGAGGACTTCCTTTTGAAAATGGGGGTGAAACTGAGCTCGTACGTTGAGATTCCCAGCTTCGAAATCATGAAGCAACTGGCCCAGTTAGGATTAGGAGTTGCCATTATGGCGCCATGGGTTGCCGCCCGCGAATTGCAGGAGGGGTCACTCGTGGCCAGACCATTGCCAAAGGTTCTCATCCGGCGCAGTTGGTCGGTCGTACATCAGGCTGGGCGCGAATTGAGCCAGGCTGAACAGACGTTTCTGGGGCTCTGCCGTTTGGCGGCCAAGACTAAAATCCCATCGACCTAGTGCAACCAAGTCTGGGGCTGGTAGAGCAGCCCCACCAATTTGGGTCGAATCGGGCGGCCGCACTTATGGCTTTAGCTCTTGATTGGTCTGCGCATCGAGCAAGACGAACTTCTCGTGATGGAACGTTGGGTCGGTCCGGAATGTTAGACGGCCTGAATACTTTCGCTCGATCTCGACCAAAAGCTCTTCGTCCTCCGTTTTGAGGCGATTTAGTACTTCAGGATTAACGATGACCCGGATATCGTGGATATCCGGTTTTTTGCGGAGAACTGCGTGCAAGGTACGCTGAATCTCGACACTCATCGTCATCGGGCTCTTTACTACGGCGCGACCATTGCAATAGGGGCAAACCATAAACATCGAGCCGGTCAGACTTTCCTGTGCTCGTTGCCGGGTCATCTCCATTAAGCCAAGGGGCGAGATGGGTAGCACGTGGGTCTTGGCTTTATCCCGTTTCAACCGGTCCTTCATTCGGTTGTAGACCATTTGCTGGTCCTTCCGGTTCTTCATATCGATGAAGTCGCCGATAATTAGGCCGCCGATATTCCGGAGCCTCAATTGACGGGAGATTTCGTCCGCAGCCTCAAGATTGGTTTGCAGGATGGTACGTTCGACGTCTTTGGTTCCTTTGTTGCGTCCGGTATTAACGTCGATGGCGATCATCGCTTCGGTCTCATCGATGACGATGTAACCACCGCATTTGAGCCACACTTGCCGATGGAAGGCGTCGTCGATTTGTTTTTGTACCCCGAATCGCTCAAAGATTGGGCTGGAATCGTTGTAATAAACGACCCGCCGCTTGGAACGGCTGGAAATCTGTCCTACCAGATCTTGCATCCGCTGCACGGCCATTTCGTCATCGCAATAGACCGCATCAATTTCGTCGGTGAGAAAATCCCGCACGGTACGATCGATCAAGTCTGGCTCCTGGAAGAGGACCGCCGGCGCCGGCCTTGATTTGAAGGTAGCCTCGATTTGGCGCCATTGCTCCAGAAGAAGGCTCAAGTCGCGCACAAAGTAACGGGCGCGCTGTCCCTCTCCGATGGTCCGGATGATCACCCCCATGCCCTCTGGAATATCCAGCTTCTGCAGGATCTGCCTCAGCCGTTCTCGCTCTTTAGGATCCTCGATCTTTCGAGAGATACCGCTCTGATCATTGTGCGGCATCAAGACCAAGTAGCGGCCGGCTAAGCTGATATTGGTCGTAATTCTAGGCCCTTTATTGCTGATCGGGCCTTTAGTGACCTGAACCATCACATCTGACCCGACTGGATAGATATCGGGTACATCTTTGGCTGTGATTTTCTTTCGGTGCTTGCGCTCGCTCGCCCGGTTGACCTCCTCTACGCCGCTATCCAGGCCGGGCAGCGCATCCCAAAAATGGAGGAAGGCATTCTTCTCGAAGCCGATATCGACGAACATAGCCTTGAGACCATGCTCGATATTTTTCACTTTCCCTTTGAAGATGCTGCCTACGATGTTGCGGTCGGTGTCGCGCTCGATGTTATATTCTTCCAGCGTGCCATCCTCAAGCAGAGCGACCCGGCGTTCTAATTTTTCGCAACTGATAATGAGTTGATTTCCGACCTTCTTCGGATTCATCCCCAGCAATTGCTTCACTTTTTCTAACATTGTCGGAACAAAAATGGTTAAAGGTGCCGTTCGC
>DASUWQ010000045.1:0-4689 GCA_036378375.1 Chthoniobacterales bacterium | reverse complement strand
CACCTGATGCCGCCACGATCTGCAACGTCTCGGTTTGATCTCAACGATCGAACACCCCGAGTAGTTCACGTGTAGAAGCGTTCCCGGGAGCCGCCTGCTGCGGCACGTTGAGTAGCGCCGTATTTTGTCGCGCGGTTATGCCGGCGGTTTAGCAGCGGTCAAAAGCGGCTCCCCTCCAGGCGTTGGGCCGGCATCACCCTCAATCTCATCTTTCATTTCTTACCTCCTCTTCGCGCGCCCATAAAATAATCGACGACAAACAGGCACACGATATTCACCACTAAGGCAACGGTGCCAACGTTTGCGCCGTAGATCACACTAGTCCCTTCCACTGCAAATATGGTGAGCAGTACTAAAGCCACTATGATTCCAATGGCCACGCTTAAGGCGTGAGGCGGCCGTTTGCGCAAGGATAGTACTACCCCTGGAAAAAGCTGCGTTATCCCGCTATACCCGACCAGGAGCAGGCCGACCAAGGTCGCCCGATTAAAAACCCAGAGCAGGAATGCCAACAATGCGAGCACAATGATGTACAACCGGGTCCGCTGAGTGACCTGCTCTTCTTTTGCCGGCAATAGATTCCGCGAAAGCAAACTAGCCGCCGCCAAAATTTGAGCCGACGCGGGTACGAGTCCGGCCAGGCAACCCGCACCAGCAACGAGGCCGAGTAACCAAGCCGGGTAATGCTCTTGTACCACTAACATAAACGACTGATCGACTTCCGCTCCTTTCAGGCCTGGTTTGACCACCAGCGCACTGAACCCAGCGAAGAACACCAACAACAACATGATCTGATAAATCGGCAAGATCATGGCATTGCGCCGAATGGTATCCGGATTTCTCGCAGCCAGTTGCGAGGCGAAAGCATGCGGCCAGACGTAACCGCCCAGGCCGGAAAGCAAGACGGTGGTTGCGAACCACAAGGTGCCATAGTTCTCAGAAAGGCCTACCAACGTCATCCAGTTTGGATGGACTTGTAGAACTTTATCGATGGCCGCCTGAGGCGACCCAAAAAATTGCATGGGTAGAACGATGCCGGCGAAAATAACACCGGCCAGAACGAGCCCGTCTTTTATAAGACTCGCCCAGGCTGCTCCCCGCAGGCCTGAAATCAATACGAAACAAATGATCAAGCCGAATGCGCCTCCGGCCGCCAAGACTGAATTGATGGCGCCGTAACCAGCAATCTGTAAGAGGATCTGGATTCCGGTAAGCTGCAGGGTGATGTACGGAATCAAGAAGACAACTCCAACTAAGGCAGTCAGAAACCCAAGGGCCGGGCTTTGGTACCGATCAGCAAAATAGTCGGCGCTAGTGAGGAGCCCTTTTTGCCGTGAAATCCGCCAAATTGGCGGCATATAAAAGAAGATCGTGATACACGAGACCGTCAGGTAACAAATAATATAAAAGGCAGGCGCGCCTCTGCTATACGCCCAGCCTGCTGCCCCGAGAAAAGTGAAGCTCGTGTAGACCTCACCGGCGCTGAGCAGCCAAAGAAAAACGATGCCAAACGAACGTCCGCCAAGGATGAACTGGGCCGGGCTCATCTTGATCCTGCGTACGCCAAAAATGCCGAACCCAATGGTACCAACGATCACGAACAAGACGATCAGGAGCGCGATCCAGTTCATCAGCGCTTCCTCAACCGATCAACGCAAAACAGAAAGATCGGCGTGAGCAGAACCCAAAAGACGCAATAGGCTAAGAGAAACGGAAGCCCAAAGATTCGTGGTTCCAGTCGATTGGCGACAAACGGCCCAAACGTTAGCGCCAGAAATGGGATGGCCGCTACGATGATTGCGCCGACAGTAATACCATCTTTTCCCGAATGATCAGGCTCATTCTCACTTCCCATCGGTTAACCCTGCACGAAACGAGTGAGATGGGGAAGGTAAAATGAGAAGTGTTGGTGATTAGTGACTGGTGATTGGTATTGAGTGTTCGGTGGAACGGTACTCGAGCCGATCGAGATGTTACTGGTAGGCTTTCACCAATCACTAATCACGAGCCCCCTTCTCTAGCACTTCCGCTACCTGTTCCTGGGTCGCAATATTGCTCTGGCCTTGCGGGTGCACCATGACGGCGATGCAGATGGAGTGGCCGATTGGTGCACTGCTAAATTCGAACGCGATGCCACGTTTCACGTCGTCGAAAATTGTTGGGCTTCCCTCTATCGGCGCAGCGTCGGGAAAATCCTTCCGAATTTGGTCAAGTGTTCTGCCGACCCCGATGCCATCCGAGGTTTTAAACCGGGCTACAGTTGAACGGATCAGATCAATGGTAAGGCCGTCGGCAGGCTTCGCGTCAATGACTCCATTGTTCACCGTGTGGACGAAGAACGTGTCTAACCGCCCCTCCGGCCTAGACCACTTCCAGACTTGCCGTGTCTGTGACATCCCTCGATCAACCCGGTAAGGTTTACCTAGTTTCTTCAATTCTTGTAATCCGTTCGGACCAAGAGATACCCCAGCCATACTTGACCCAGGTACAATCGCTAAGTCGTTGGTAGCTATTGAGTCCGCTAATGCGTGGTTAGCGATCGACACCACTACCGCGAGCAGAACCGCTTTGAGTTCTTTCATTTCGAGTTTCCCTTTTTTGTGATGTGGATATTCCAGCAAAACTAAGCGTTGGGCAATGCATCGAATAGGACCTATGGGACTGATAGGACTTATCTTTCGCCGAGCCCCGGCAATCACGAAATCATCATCACTTTACCCTGTTCGACGGCTTGCTGCTTACCCGTGTCGAGCTTCCTAGACAC
The DNA here is from genome assembly GCA_036378375.1 of Chthoniobacterales bacterium. GTDB lineage: Bacteria > Verrucomicrobiota > Verrucomicrobiia > Chthoniobacterales > JAFAMB01 > JAFAVN01. The sequence continues at coordinate 1,925 of DASUWQ010000045.1, read as the reverse complement.
TCATCCTTCTCACGTCTCACCTCTCACCGTCGATCACCTTTCACTTTTCACCTTTCACTTCTCACAAGCCTCCCCCTCAGCTTGGTCATCGACCGCGCAAACACCGTCCGGTCATCCAGTGCGCGTGCGAGCACAAGAGAACCTTGGATCACCGCAAGTGCTTCTTCGGCGAGCTGCTCAGCCGCCGGTTTATCCCGACCGATCCGAACCAGAGCAGTCGCCAAAGCTTCTTTCCACATCCTGAAATAGGAATGCACCTGTTTAGCAAAGCGGTCGCGGCTCGTGGCTAACGCAAATGCCCCTACGAGACAGACTCTGCGGCCGGAATCGAAGTATTCGATCACGGCTCGAAACATCCGGTCGATTGCCGAGGCGGCGTCCGCATCCCATTGCAACGGAGCAAAGATGTGGGTCGTAAACCAGGTCTCGATTTCGCCGAGAACGGCTCCCGCCATCTCTTCTTTTCCACCGGGGAAAAAATGATAGAGGCTCCCTTTACCCAGACCGGTTTTTTCCGAGATCAGCGCGATACTGGCCCCTTCGAATCCGTGTTCGCGAAAAACTTCGGCCATCGCAGGCAAAAGATCGGCCCGCTCGGATACAATCTTCGCCATCCTATTTAGAGCCCGAGATCAGTGAGGCCCGGGTGATCTGCCGGACGAGGACCAGCCGGCCAGAAGAACTTCCGATCGCTTTCCCGAATCACAACATCATTAATACTGGCTTCTCTGCGCCGCATGAGACCGTTGTCATCGAATTCCCATTGTTCGTTGCCATGGGCACGAAACCAGTTTCCGGAATCGTCATGCCATTCATATTGGAATCGGACCGAGATCCGGTTTTCGTGGAATGCCCACAGTTCTTTTATCAGGCGGTAGTCGAGTTCCTTAGCCCATTTGCGCTTTAAAAACTCGATAATCGCAGGACGCCCGCTAAAGAATTCGGCGCGGTTGCGCCACCAGCTATCCACCGTGTAAGCAAGCGCAACCCGCTGAGGATCTCGAGAATTCCAGGCATCCTCAGCCAAACGGGCTTTTTGGATAGCGGTTTCAAGAGTGAAGGGCGGGAGAGGTGGTTTCGTTTCCATAGTAAGAAGTGAAGAAATGAAGAGTAAGACGTAATGGATAATTAGTAGAAGACCGTGATACCAGGTCGTCTGTACCATATGGTACACTATGTACCATATGGTACAATTGAAAGTTTCGTTGCGCTCGTCAAACTCTGGATTCCCGGACGGTACTCCCTCGCGAGGTTAATAGAGTCGCCACGGGTTCCCCACGCAAAACTGCTTGCAAACGTGATCCGAGCATTGAATCTCCACCGCGGTTTAATGGGATAAGCCGCTCGATCCCCTCCCCCATGGATTAATGAGCGGCGGAGACCAGCCTCGCACTAATAAAGATTATTCTATGTTCGTTACTAAACCTCGCTTGTTTCTCGCCTATGTGTTTGAGAATCGGTTCGCCGTTCCGTCTTTTAATGTAAGCAATCTCGAAATGGCTCGCGCCGTAATCGAAGCAGCCGAGCTCGAGAATGCTCCCGTGATGGTGCAGACGGACTTTATTAACTTCGACTACGCCGGAATCGATGAGCTATCGGCCATTATCCGTACCCTGGCCGAGAAAGCTGCTGCCCCAGTGTTGATGCACCAAGATCATCCCGGGAAAGACGACAACATTTTCCGCACGCTCCGTCGCGGATATTACTCGGTGATGTATGATGGCGGCCATCTTCCCTTGGCCGAGAATATCGCCGGTACCGCCCGTTTTGCCGAAGCCGCTCACGCCGTTGGGGCGATTCTGGAAACCGAGATTGGTCAGTTCGGGGGTGAATATCAGGGCGGCCATGCCGTTACCGCCGCCGCCCATGATACCGCCGAGATGGTGCAAAAAGGCGGAGCCGATACGCTGGCGGTTTCGGTCGGA
>DASUWQ010000044.1:0-10791 GCA_036378375.1 Chthoniobacterales bacterium | reverse complement strand
TTCTACCGCCCCTTCAGGGCGGCGCGCTTATTTTAATCGCACCTGGGGTTAAAACCAGGTTAAAACCCCAGGCTGAGTCCTATAGTCCCTTCGGGACAAAAACCCCGGGCACCTGTCCACATTTTCGACTCCACATCACCCCACCAATTCGAGGACGACGACGAGGACGATATGCTGACGCCGCCTCTCCTAGCTCCTCGATTCTAGCTCCTTCACTGATTACTAACCTACTGATTACTAACTACTACCTCATACAACCACCGAGGGGCATTCACGCGAAAGTGGGTGGGAATGACATCAGAGGGCGGAGCATGTCTGAAATGATGTCGACCCTGGGAATATCCGATTGCGATGGCTCAGATATTTTCGCCAGGTGCAAATACGCTTTTCAGAACCGTTCTGGTCCTGACTCCACTTTTTTTGGTTGGAGCTTTGTTCGGTCTGTACCGATTCAACTATTCTCCTTGGCAGACACAGGTTGGTGTACCGCTTGATCAGCCGGTCCCCTTCAGCCATCAGCATCACGTCGCTGGTCTTGGGATCGATTGCCGTTATTGCCATACCAGTGTCGAAAAATCGGCTTTTGCCGGTATGCCTTCGAGCGCGACCTGTATGACCTGCCATTCGCAGCTCTGGACCCAGGCGCCAATCTTGGCCACGGTTCGCGAAAGCCTGGCTACGGATTTACCTATCCGTTGGACCCGCGTGCATCAGCTAGCGGACTACGTCTACTTCGATCACAGCGTTCATATCCAAAAGGGGATCGGCTGCGTCAGCTGTCATGGCCAGGTTGATCAAATGCCGATTACCTGGAAGGCGAACACCTTACAAATGGGGTGGTGTCTCGAATGCCATCGGCACCCAGAGAGGGCGCTGCGACCAACGAGCGAAGTGTTCAATCTCAACTGGAAACCTGCGGGCGACCAAAATCTCCAAGGCGCGGCTCTAGCTAAACAAGCCGGAATCAAGCCCAACCAGGAGATCACAGATTGTACCACTTGTCATAGATGAAACGCCCGACTTCGCCCCATCGTTTAGACTCCCCACTCGCCTCGTCGTTTGGACTTCGAGAGGCTTCGTAGGGCAAGCCGGGGCTACGTCGGGCAAGCCGGGGACGAACTAAGAAACGCTGTTACGCCGTGAAAGAACGAGAACGCGAACTATGAAACGCGAAGAACAACGTGAACTCCCGAGTGAAGCTGGTCGGGTTGTATCCGCTCCCGGCGCTCACGGCTTGCCCGACGTAGCCTCGCGGCTTGCCCTACGAAGCCTCTCGGAGTCTAAACGACGAGGCGAAGTGGGGAGTCTAAACCACGGGGCGAAGTCGGGCGTTCAGCAATGGGCCGGTCTCGAACAGCTAAAAAATGATCCGGAAGGTAACCGGTGGATCGATCGGGAGTTTCCCGTCGGCGCGTCCGAGCTGAATGACCCATTGGAAAGACGTCAATTCCTTAAGTTGATGGGCGCCAGCCTGGCCTTAATGGGGGTAACTGGCTGTTATCGGCCGCCTGAACAGAAAATCGTACCTTATCTCGAACAGCCGGAACTGTTGGTCTCAGGCCGGCCATTATATTTCGCTACGGCGATGCCGTTCAACGGTTCGGCGACCGGGCTGCTGGTTACAAGTAATGAAGGTCGCCCAACCAAAATAGAAGGTAATTCGAGCCATCCGTTGAGCTTGGGTGCAACCAGCGTGTTCGAGCAGGCAACTCTCTTGACGCTTTACGACCCGGATCGGTCCAAGACCATCACCCATAACGGCCAGATTGAGACTTGGGAGCAGCTGATTGCGGCTTGGCTCACAGAACAAGATCAGCAGCTCGCTCAGCAAGGGCGAACCTTACGATTTCTGATCGATTCTACTCCTTCACCGACCGCTGCCTGGCAAATGGGCGAACTGCAAAAACGATTCCCGGCGGCAAAGTGGTATCATTGGGAACCGATCTCGGCGGATTCAATCGTCGAGGCGCATCGCTCATTGTTCGGGCGACCTGCTCAACCTGAGTTCCAGCTTTCGAACGCGGACGCTATCGTCGTTTTTGATAGTGATTTCCTTTTCGATTCGCCTTACCGGCTGACGTATACCCGGGCTTTTTCCCGGCGGCGGAATTATCAACGAGCGGACTTCTCAAGCCCTAACTGTCTGTACGTCGCAGAACCGAGCCCAACGATTACCGGCTCAATGGCAGACGAGCGGCTGCCGATAGCCGGTTCGAGCATCGGGGCTTTGGTTCAAATGCTGGCCGACAGACTTGGGCTAAGCCAATCGAAGACCGAAATCCACGAGCCCGAAGCCGTAGCTTGGATTGAACAGTGTGCCAGGCAGCTAAAAGCTACTCAAGGGCGTTCGCTGGTTACAGCCGGCTATCGACAACCACCGGTAGTCCATCAGTGGGTCCACGCGATCAATGCATTTTTAGGCAACATTGGTAAAACGATTAACTATCGCGAGATTTATAACGCGACGCTACCCCCTTCATTTAAAGGAATCGCGGAACTGTCCCAGGATATCGGTTCCGGACAGGTGGAGACACTGATTATCATCGGCAGCAATCCTGTGTTTGACGCACCGGCTGACTTGGAATTCGGAAAAAAGCTATCTCAGGTCCGCTTTACCCTACATCTCTCTCTTTTTCGGGACGAGACGTCGGCTGCGTGCCAATGGCATGTCCCGGAAAACCATTTTCTGGAAAGTTGGAGTGACGCCGTCGGCAGTGATGGGACCACATCAATTGTTCAACCGCTGATCGCGCCTTTGTACTCAGGTTATTCACGGCATCAGCTCTTCGGGTTGTTCTTGGGTCAAGTCGCAGCTCAGGATTATGACGTAGTCCGTGATTATTGGAGATTGCATACCCAGTGGAATGACTTTGAGAAGCAGTGGCGCCAAGTTCTAAGCGACGGATTCTTGCCGGTTAACTCGGCTGCGATCGTTCCGGTTGAAGGTCCGGCTAAGCCTCCCGAGCCGATTACGATAAACGAGCAGACGCAAGGCATTGAATTATCGTTCCACCCTGATCCCAGCGTTTGGGACGGCCGGTTCGCTAATAACGGCTGGGCACAAGAACTACCCAAGCCGTTTACTCGCGTAACCTGGGACAATCCCGCCCTGATCAGTCCGGCTTTAGCGAAAGAGCTGGAAGTTGGGAACAGTGATATCGTAGAGATTCAAACCGATACCGGTAAGCTGGAGATCCCAATCTGGATTCTTCCCGGTCAGGCGAAGCGGACCATTTCCCTCTATTTAGGAGGCGGCCGCTATCGATGCGGCCACGTCGGCGACAATGTGGGCGTTAACGTTTATCCGTTGCGAACGACGCAGCGGCTCTGGCTGATTCCAAAAGTCCAGGTTCGCAAGACCGGTCGCTTCCATCAGACGGTCAGTACTCAGTTCCATCATGCGATGGATGAGCGGGAACCGGTCCAAACGCGTACGTACGATGAATTCGTCCGGCAAGAGGTACCGCCGAATCAACTAACAAAAAAGCCGGAACCGGATCAGACACTATACAATTTCGCCGAACGACTGACGGCAGAACACCAGTGGGGGATGGTAATCAACCTGAACACCTGCATCGGCTGTAATGCATGTGTGTTGGCTTGCCAGTCGGAGAACAATATTCCTGTGGTTGGCAAAGATCAGGTTTGGAACGGACGTATCATGCATTGGATTCGACTCGACCGTTATTTTGAAGGAGAGCCGGATTCGCCCAAATTCCACCAGCAACCGGTTCCGTGTATGCATTGCGAAACGGCTCCCTGCGAGTTGGTCTGCCCAGTTGAAGCCACTAACCACAGCGCCGAGGGCTTGAACCAAATGATCTACAACCGATGTATCGGCACCCGATTTTGTTCGAACAACTGTCCATATAAAGTCCGCCGATTCAATTTCCTTCAGTTCGCTGATACGAAAACACTCAGTTACCAATTAGGTTGGAATCCCGAGGTCACCGTCCGTTCGCGCGGGGTAATGGAGAAATGTAGTTATTGTGTACAGAGAATCCGCCTGGTGGAATTCGACGCGGAAAAATCGAAACGAAAGATCAAGGACGGCGAAATCATCCCAGCTTGTGCTCAGGTTTGTCCGGCGGAAGCAATCACCTTTGGGGATATCAAGGACCAGAGCACGTTGGTAAGTCAGCTCAAGGCGAGCCGCCTCAACTATGGATTATTGGAAGAGCTAAATACCCGGCCACGCACCACCTATTTAGCGAAAGTGATGACGGCGAAAGAGCCCGAAAAAAAGGAGAAAGGTTGAGGTTAGGACGAGCGATTTCTGGAGGGTGCAGGTCCTCCCCGGTATTGCCTAATTAACTACGCTTATGGCTAGCCAGAAAACTCTAGACAAAGAGGTCGAATCATCGAGTTCGCCTCATGTGCTGGTTAGTCCGGCCGAAACTCTGGAATCGACCAGCGACAAGATCAGCGGGATCGTTCTCGGACGAAAACATCCGCCATTCTGGTGGGTCAGTTTCGCGATCGCTTTTACCTTACTAATGGGCTTGTTGTACGGGATCACGATCCTGTTTCTCATCGGTGTCGGTATCTGGGGAATTAATATCCCAGTGGCTTGGGGGTTCGCGATTGTTAATTTCGTTTGGTGGATCGGAATCGGGCACGCAGGCACCTTCATTTCCGCCATTTTGCTGCTCCTGCTGCAGAAATGGCGAAACTCAATTAACCGGCTGGCTGAAGCCATGACACTCTTTGCGGTGGCTTGTGCCGGACTGTTTCCGCTCCTGCATTTGGGCCGCCCTTGGACCTTTTTCTGGATTTTGCCCTATCCCAACACCATGGGGTTATGGCCGCAGTTTCGTAGTCCGCTGGTTTGGGATGTTTTCGCGGTCGGCACCTATTTCACCGTCTCCCTCATTTTTTGGTATACCGGCTTGATCCCGGACTTGGCCACAATGCGGGATCGGGCAAAAACCCGGCTTTCGAAAATCGGGTTCGGAATTATGGCTTTAGGCTGGCGTGGTTCCGCCGTTCACTGGAAGCACTTCCAAACTGTCTATTTGATTCTGGCCGGGCTTTCTACGCCCCTGGTGCTCTCGGTGCACAGTGTCGTAAGCACCGATTTCGCGGTGGCGAATATACCGGGCTGGCATACGACCATTTTCCCCCCTTTCTTTGTCGCCGGCGCCATTTATTCGGGCTTCGCGATGGTTCTTAATATCATGATTCCGCTTCGTTATGTCTACGGACTGCAATCCGTGATTACGGAGCGTCACCTGAACTGCATGGCGGGTGTCATGCTCGCCACCGGACTAATGGTCGGTTACGGGTACATCATGGAAACGTTCACTGGCTGGTACAGCGGTGACATTTACGAGCAGTACCTGGTGATTAACCGAGCCATTGGGCCCTATGGTTGGGTTTACTGGTTGTTAATTGGCGTCAATATCGTGATTCCCCAGTTACTTTGGATCCGCCGAATCCGCAGTAAACCGATCTCCCTGTTCTTGGTTGCCTTGAGCGTCAATATAGGGATGTGGCTGGAGCGGTTCGTGATCGTCATCGTGAGTTTGCATCGTGATTTTTTACCTTCGAGTTGGGGCATCTATGCCCCCACGGGCTGGGATTGGTTAATTTTATTTGGATCGGTCGGTCTGTTCGTGTCGTTAGTCTTTTTGTTTGTCCGTCTTTTGCCGATGATTCCGATGTCTGAAATCAAAGAGATCATCGCGGAGCGAGAGGAGAAGAAAGCCGCGTGAGCTCGTCACATTTGCATCTCTATGGACTAACTGCTGAATTCGATTCAGCGGAGCAATTGCTAAACGCCGCCCGAACCGTTTTCGATAAGGGCTTTCGCCGGATCGACGCCTTTACTCCGTATCCCATCGAAGAGCTGCCTGAAATCATTGGGCATAAGCATTCGGCCGTGCCGTTGATCATGCTGATCGGCGGAATTATCGGCGCGGTGACGGCGTACGGGATGGAATGGTATGCGATGGGATATTACTATCCGCTCGACGTTGGTGGACGCCCTCTAAACAGTTGGCCGCTTTATATCCCGATCACCTTCGAATTAACCGTCTTGTTCTCGGCTTTGTCCGGAGTTGCCGGCTTCCTGATTCTATGCCGCCTGCCTCGTGTCCATCATCCGCTGTTCAGCGTTCCCGGATTCGAGGGAGTAAGCACAGATAAATTCGTCCTCTGGATCGAGGCGGTCGATCCACACTTCGATGAGCGAAGTGTGCGGCAGCTTTTCTATGAGTTGGAAGCGAAGGCAGTTACCGAGGTGCATGGTAAATGAAAGGAAACCGGCTGCGTTTCGTCGTTTTACTGGCGGTCCTGTTCGGGTGCGGGTGCCGGGAAGAGATGCGTAATGATTCCCGATTAAAGCCACTTCAGGAAGATCCTTTTTTTGCGGATCGAAACTCGTCGCGTCCGCTAGTTGCTAATACCGTGCCGCACGGTCAGGCTGATACGGACGATTTCTTTTACCAAGGTGAAATAAACGGGAAGCTGGTACGCGGGTTCCCGAGCCCGGTCACTAAACAGGAGCTGGAACGAGGCCGTGACCGGTTCAACATCTACTGCGCCGTGTGTCATGGGCCTACCGGCGAGGCAGACGGGATGATTGTGCAACGGGGGTTTCCGCAGCCACCCTCCTTCCACGAGCAACGATTGAGGGATGCACCGGAGGGGCATTTTTTTCACGTCATTACCCACGGTTACGGCGTGATGTATCCCTATGCCGATAGACTCACACCTGAGGACCGTTGGGCGGTCATTGCATACATCCGAGCGCTGCAGCTCTCGCGAAATTCAACGATCAATGACGTGCCGCCGGAGCAGAAGGCACGATTAAATGGCCCCTGACATGGAACGCGCTTCTTCCAGACTGGCCATCGCGCAAAGATTCGGCGCCATCTCATTTTGCGCCGCCTTTATAGTGGTCGTTATCAGCCTGTTTCTCGCGCCTGCACATGCGTTCCCGTCCTATCTCATGAGCTTTATGTTCTGGCTCGGGCTAACGCTGGGGTGTTTCCCGGTGTTGATGATCGCTCACCTGGTCGGGGGAATTTGGACGGTCCCAATCCGTAAATTCCTTGAGGCAGGAGTCAGCACGCTTCCGGCAATGGCGGCTCTATTGATCCCTCTGTTTTTTGGTTTCAGTTATATTTTCCGCTGGACTCAGCCGGTTGATTTGCGGACCGCCGAAGTACTCGCACGGAAAGCGATCTACTTAAATCCGCCGTTTCTTATCGCGCGCACCTGTCTGTTCTTCTGCATCTGGGGAGTGCTCGGCTTTTTTCTACTTCGGTGGTCCAAGCGCCAACTCGAACAGTCGGACCCGATTCCGACGCTGGTCCTTAGGAGAATTAGTGCGCCCGGATTAGTAGTGTTCTGTCTGGCCACCTCGTTCGTGCTCGTGGACTGGGTCATGTCCTTGGAACCGGATTGGTATTCAAGCATTTTCCCAATGATCATCATCACCGACCAAGTCGTCACCGCGCTTGCGCTCAGCATTGTCTTGAGCCGAACCCTTCTGCAGGGTGCGAACAGGGCCTCACCGGACCAGCTCAATCAGCTCGGAGACCTGCTCCTAGCGTTTCTCATGCTCTGGGCGTATATGAGCATGGGCGAAATCCTCATCATTTACGCAGGAAACCTGCCGCACGAAATTAATTGGTATCTCCATCGGATGCGCGGTGAATGGCTTCCGGTAAGCTGGGTGCTGGCCGGTCTCACCTTTGGTTTGCCTTTTTTTCTGCTCTTATTTCGGCAGCTGAAACGCGCACCGGGGTGGTTGAGTGGTATCGCAGTGTGGCTGCTGGTGATGTACGCCGTCTGTGTTTTCTGGTATGTCGCACCGACCTTTCGACCTTCCATCTCGCTGGATTGGCCGGATCCTTTCACTTTTCTCGCCATCGGCGGTGCTTGGGTCCTGGTCTTCAGCAGACAACTCATCCGGAGTCTAAGATCGATCCGCGTGTCCGGCCAATCGGCAACCTCTTAGAACACCTCTATGTCCGCTGACTCCACTCAGAAAGGCTATGAAGCCCGCGATATTCCGTTTTGGCCATGGGTGTGGTTCGTCGTCGGATTTGTTGTCAGTCTGGTGGTCATTTTTCTAGGCGTACTGGTGTTTTCTAAATCTCTGGTTGGTCCCGGCGCTACTATTGGTAGAACCCAGCATGGCCGGGACGCGGCCCTCGACCGCTTTCCGCACCCGCAGTTACAAACAAATCCAGCAAAAGATCTAAACGATTATCTTCAGGCGAAGAACCAGGAACTAACCACCTACGGGTGGGCTGATCGTAAGAACGGAATTGTCCGCATCCCCATCGAGCAGGCTATGGACCTTTTCCTTAGCCGAGGAGCATCGGTTCGGCCGCCGGATAGCGGTTTGAGCGAACTCGACATGCAAATCCAAAAGGCGGGAGGCGCTAAGATCTTACCTCCTGCTGCCGCCGAAAAACCAAGTCCAACTCCGACTCCATGACTAGGCGCTGTTTACTCTTTCTATTCATATTTGAGCGATTTTGTCTCTGGAGCGGGTTTGCTCAGGCGACGGATCCGGCCAAAGATCCGAACCGGGATATTCGTTTCGAACAGCGCCTCAACCAAGTCATTGGCATGGACGAGCATTTCACCGATGAACGGGGGAACACGGTTCGGTTGGATCAATATTTTCATCAACGGCCGGTTGTTTTGGAGCTGGGATATTATCAATGTCCGATGCTCTGTGGAGTGGTGCTGAACGCCTTCGTGCAAGGCCTGCAGGACTTGCCGCCGACGCTCGCCCAACGTGATTTCGAGTTTATTTTTGTTAGCATCGATCCAAATGAGGGCGCTGGGTTAGCCAAGAATAAGTTGGATAACTATCTTCGTCGATATGGGTGGGCGCCGGCGGCAGAGCGGTGGCATTTTCTGACCGGAGCCGAACCGGCTATCAAACGGTTAGCTGACCAGGTCGGGTTCCGTTATCGCTACGACCAGGTTTCCAAACAGTATGTACATCCAAGCGGGCTAGTAGTGTTAAGTCCAAATGGGAAAATTTCGAGTTACCTCTTAGGTATTGAGTTCCCAGGAAAAGAGATCGATCGAGCGCTAACATTAGCGCGTCGTGACGCCGTGGCCGCACCGGTTTCGCCCATCGCCTTACTTTGTTTCTGTCCCAATGTAGCGCCAGGGACCGTCGCGTACGTTGTACTCGTGATAATGAGGGTGGCTGCGGTTTTAACGCTGATCATCCTTGGTGTCTTTATTTACCGGGCGCATCGTCGCAGAAGTAAAAACTTGGTAACATGAGCAGGGTCATCATCGGCCAGATCCAGTTCTTCCCGAGCCAAGCCTCAAAAATGGCGGGGCAAGTCGATACACTGCTCGTCTTTTTGGTTTTGTTAACCGGTACGGTGACCTTCGCGATAGCGGTAGTGATGATTTATTTTCTGGCCAAATACCGGAGGCGGGCGGCGGCCGATCGGACTCCGCCTAAGACCGAGAATATCGCGGTGGAGGTAACCTGGAGCGTAATTCCGTTCTTTATCTTTCTCGGTCTGTTCGGCTGGGGCGCTAAGATTTACTTCAAAGAATCCATTGTGCCGAAAAACGCGATGGAAGTGCATGTGATCGGGAAACAATGGATGTGGAAACTCGAACACATGCAGGGTAAGCGGGAGATTAATCAGTTACACGTGCCGTTAGGCCAGACGGTGAAACTCGTGATGACCTCTCAGGACGTGATTCACAGTTTTTTTATGCCCGCATTCCGGGTCAAAGAAGACGTGTTACCGGGCCGTTACACGACTCAGTGGTTTAAACCAGACAAGCTAGGAACTTACCGGATATTCTGCGCGCAGTACTGCGGGACGAATCATGCCTTGATGATCGGACAAGTGATCGTGATGCAGCCAACTGATTTTGCGGCCTGGTTGAAAACCGGGCGCGACACGGTTTCGGTCGCTCAGCGAGGAGAGCAATTGTTTCATTCGTTCGGCTGTAGCGGCTGTCATGCTGCTCAAGCGGCCGTTCGAGCGCCGTTGCTGGAGGGGATTTACGGCTCGCAGGTTCCACTTGCGGATGGCCGGATAGTGCAAGCGGACGAGCGTTACCTGCGTGACTGCATCCTGGTTCCGAATACGCAGATTGTGGCCGGGTTCGATCCGGTGATGCCAAGTTTCCAAGGCCGGCTCTCGGAAGACGATCTTTTTGCCATAATAACGTACCTGAAGAGTATCGGTTCATCGCCGCCGGAGGCGAGCATTCCGAATCGGTAACGAGAACAACCGCGAATGGATCCGCCTTCGCCAATGGAGACAAATGAATGAGCGTGATTGAAAACAGCTACGGCGGACAAGCTACGAATGAAACACGAATAGACGCGAACAAGGAATGGTTAAGCGTGGGTTGGCCACTGGGTTTGAGAAAGCTAGACATGGTAACCTGGGCGTGGGGCGGATTTTGCCGCGAAGCGGCTAGAGATCATAGCCCAGAGCTTCAGCCCTGGGTTGGTCGGATCAAGGCGCGTGCCTGCCTGTCCGCCGCAGTTCCGGGAAAATGGAACGAAGGAGGAAAAATGGCACCCGAGGTTGGAGCGATCGATGGACTTAACGCGCTTCTCCCTGAACACACTCCTCGGTCGCCACTCGTGAGGCACATCGTTCTCGTCCTCGTCGTCGTCCTCGTCCTCGAAAGGGTTTGTTGGCAGCTATTTCGGCTGGAATTGTATCTATGTGCTCCGTCCGAATTGCACCCCGCCGCGGGGTTGGAGATGCTTTCAGGGCGATTTAATGCCTTGCCTAACCCAGGGCTGAAGCCCTGGGCTGTAATCTGTAACCG
>DASUWQ010000043.1:0-4520 GCA_036378375.1 Chthoniobacterales bacterium | reverse complement strand
TGTACCCAAACGCCAGATTATTGAACCTCAGCTAATCACTTCTGATAACTACAAGAAATATCTGAGGGCTGATCTACCCGACGGAGTATTTGTGGATACAGGTCTTACGGACGATGAGCTGAAAGCATTGTTCAAATCGTGATGGATACCGGGTCCGCCGCTCAGGCAGAGGGCGCTCTTTCGGTCTTGGCTGTCCGCGACGTCAACAAATCGTTTCCTGGAGTCCAGGCACTCAGGAACGTGTCATTCGATTGCCTATCTGGTGAAATCCATGGGCTAGTGGGTGAGAATGGCGCCGGCAAAAGCACCTTGATGCGCATACTGGCTGGCGCAATGCCGCCGGACTCCGGGTACATTCGACTACGAGGAGAAGGCGTTGTCCTGCGGTCGCCGCGACATGCGCACGATCTTGGTATCGCCATGGTGTACCAGGATACGCGGCTGGTAGACGATCTTGATGTCGCCCAAAACATCTGGCTGGAGCGTGAACCGGGCTCATTTCTTTTGGTTGATCGCCGGTCGATGGAAACTCAGGCGGCAGCGATTTTGGATCGGTTGGGCCTTGAGATTGATCTCCGAAGAACGGCGCGTGAGCTGACCAGCGCGGAGCGCCAAATTGTGGAGATCGCGCGCGCCCTGACGGTGGAACCAGCCGTGTTGATTCTCGATGAGCCAACTTCAGCGCTCGATCCGAGCGAAGTAGAAAGGCTGGGAGGCATTTTACGCAGCCTGCAGAAGGGAGGCACAGGGATCGTCTTTATTTCTCACCGTCTGCCTGAGGTTCTCAAGTTCGCCAATCGAATAACCGTAATGAAAGACGGTCAGATTGTGACCAGTGTGGTTAATGAGGGGATCACGGAGGATTTCCTGGTAAGCAGAATGGTGGGACGCCAGCTGTCGCTAGCGTTTCCGCCAAAGAGCAGCGGATCCGGTAGCGACAGATTGGAAGTACGAAATCTCTCTAGCCCGGGTAAATTTCATGGAATTTCATTTACCGTTGCTGCCGGCGAGATCGTCGGCCTCGGTGGTATCCAAGGCAACGGCCAGAGCGAGATCGCTCGTGCCCTGTATGGGTTGGTGGCGGCTTCGGGCGAAATTAAGCTCGATGGAGTGCTGACGGCGCTAAGATCGCCTGGGGACGCCATCCAAGCAGGAATTGTCTATGTTCCGGCTGATCGCCGGGCTGAGAGCATCTTTGCTACGCACTCGATTCGTCGAAACGTGGCCGCTCCTTATTTACCGTCCTGGAGCCGATTCGGAATTCTAAATCGTTCCGTCGAACAAAATGCGGTAAACGACGTTGTCGCCCGCTTTCAGGTGCGCACTCCCTCGCTTGAGCAGCCCATCGGATTTCTCAGCGGTGGCAATCAGCAGAAAGTGGTAGTAGGACGTTGGGTTTTAGCCCAACCAAAGCTTTATATCTTCGATGAGCCGACGCAGGGAGTCGATGTTGCAACCAAGCTAGAACTCTATCGGGTCATCCGGCGACTCGCTGACCAAGGTGCAGCCGTTATTCTTTTGTCCTCTGATTTGTTGGAACTTATCGGGCTAAGTGATCGAATCCTGGTGATAGCGCATGGTGCAATTGTCGATCGTGTAGCTGCCCTAGATGCAACCGAAGAGCGAATTATTGGCAGCGCAGTCGGTCGCGGGCGGAACGATAATTCATCGAGGGCGAAACCAGCAGATGTTTCAGAGCCAACCCACCGAGCTGATAAACGCCTTGGCCTGGGAAAAGTACTGTGGCGACGGTACGCGAGTACTGTCCTGTTGTTGGGTCTTCTTTTGCTCGTCAGCGTCTACACGTCTACGCAGTCGCGCTACTTTTTAACTGAACGAAACCTGGGGAACCTGGCCATTGAGGTTGTTCCTTTGGCCTTGGTTGCTATCGGCCAGATGGCGGTGATCTTACTCGGTGGGGTCGATTTGTCTGTCGGACCTGCGATGAGCTTAATCACCGCCTTGGCTTCCTATGTGGTCGTCAGTAACCATACAGAGGTAGCCGGCGTGATCTTGTGTCTCCTAGCCGGCTTGTCGATCGGTGCGTTGAACGGTTTCCTTATTCTTAGTTTACGAATACCGGACCTGATTAGCACGCTTGCCACTTACTCGCTGGTGCTGGGTCTGGCGCTGGTTGTACGACCGAGCCCCGGGGGAAATGTCAGCGAGACGTTTTCAGATTTGCTTACTATGCGGATCGGTTGGTTCCCTCTGGCCGGCGCGGTTATCCTGTTGATTAGCGGGTTAGGAGAACTAGCTCTCGTTAGAAGCAAAATTGGCGTCCGGCTATATGCTACAGGTTCGAGGTCGGAGGCCGCCTTTGTGGCTGGAATCCCGGTAGGTCGGGTACGTTTTTTGGCTTATCTTTTCTGCGGTCTTATGGCTGCGGTAGCAGGTTTAGTTATAGCTGCCCGGATCGGGAGCGGAGATCCGCAGGCGGGGACTCAATTTACTCTGTCTTCAATTGCTGCGGTCGTCGTGGGTGGCACAAGCGTATTCGGTGGCCGAGGCACATTGATCGGAACGTTCCTCGGTGCAGTTCTACTGGTGTTACTTCAGGACGCACTCAATCAGTTGCATGTCACCGCGTACTACCAGTATATCTGGACCGGCACGCTCCTTCTGGTCGCGGTGGCTCTCTATTCCGTTAATGAGTTTGGGAAGAGGAGGTGAACCTCCGGCTGTTCGCATAACGGCTAGCACTTCGAATTTGGTCTTCCATCTGGATCGAATGTGTTCCTGGCGTTATTCTGTTGGCAGTCGTCCTGACTCTGAATCGGCTGGCCTATATGAGCAAAGCCTTATGTCGATATGTCGCCTTGCTACGTGCCGTTAACGGGGGACAAGTTAATACCATTCTCAAGGAAGATCTCCGATCCCTGTTTACCGAGTCCGGAGCCGGTTGGGCAGAGACTTATATTACCAGTGGGAATGTGGTATTTGAGTGCCTGCCCACAAAACTTGCGGCGATTCTGGAGAAAGCGCACGACCGTTTGCGTCAACGGCATAAGATTGAGCAGCCTATCATTGTGCGAACAATGGTGGAGCTGGGGGTTTTATGCGAAGCCGGCATCCCTCCGATTAGCAGACCCGATTACATCGGAGTCATAGCGACGTTTCTTTCGACTCAAGCCAAGACGGTTCCGGTGCTGCCGTTGAGTTCGCGCCGAGGCGATATCTGCGTGTTTGAAATACGAACAGATGTTGTTCTATCTCACCGGTTCAAGGTTCACGGCAAGGCCGGAGATGCTAATGCTTTAGCGGAGCGACTGTTCGGCGTTCCCAGCACCAGTCGGAGTTGGAATACCGTGCAGGGACTGGTAAGGAAATTTAACGTTTCGCCCATAACAAAAAGTAACGGCTGACAAATAGAATAGGACCTTTCGCTAAGTCCGCTTCCAGACGTAGCAGACCGCGCTCGTACGTATCCTTTGACAACAATCTCAACGCGGAAAAGGCTTTGGCTCGATAGGAAGAGAGGTCCCTCAGCCAGCCGGTAGTGCTAACTTCTTCCTGTCGCAGGCTATGTAAGCCGGCTCGCCGTAATTCTACATCGAGGGTGTCTATCCGAGGATAACGCGCGAGCTCGAGATTGATGGTTTCCGGCCAGTAAGTCGAAAGAGGTTTTCGGTTTCGAATGATTTCTTCCGAATCGGTCGCGATACAAACAGTCCCTTTATCCGATAGAAGCCGATCGATCTCGCTAAAAGCGCGCGCGCGATCCTGAAAGTGATGGATGGCGTCCACGCTGAAAATGAAATCGAATTGGACGCTGGTTAGAGCCGTGTTCTCTGCGGTAGCCCACTTCCAGATGATCCCAGGTGCTCGAGTGCTCGCCTGACTCAGCATTTCCCGCGAAGGGTCGATACCCCAGGCAGAACACCCGGTCTGTGATTGCATAGCGCAAAGGTAATGGCCGGTGCCGCAACCCAGTTCAAGGACCTTGGATCCACTATCGATGGCAGAGCCAGAAATTAGTGCTGCCAGCAACGGGCGGTGAACCTGTCGCAACTTCGCGTAGTCTGATGCGAATTGTTGGTCGTAAGTCATCGGCGGTACTTTGGTTGATAGTATTATCAATTTCCGGATCGCACGATATCAATGATCTGATCCGGCCGCCCCGGCGCGTCCGGCTCCCTGGTAAGGCGGTAGAGATTCGCGATGGAAACCCCAGGCCACATTCGGTTCTGGGGTTTCCTCTTTTTCAATTAGGGCGGCTGACGTTGCGGACGTTACTTTAGGCCGCCTCTCGGAGACATTGGGTCAATGTACGCCTTCCCACCGAACGATGTCCCCTTTTCAGGGTCTTTTGAACATTGCCTTGCGTTTTTCTTGATCTGCCCGAGCTTAGCGCTCCGATAGGTCTAGTTTATTGCCCGGTGGATCGTCAGGTGGGGTTTCCTCAGTGGTGATTTGAAACCCGATGTTCGGGAACGGCTGTGTGACTTGGATACATCGTAACTGAAGATATGAAATTATTTGTTGGAAACCTGTCTTTCGCGACCGTTGAGGACGATCTG
>DASUWQ010000042.1:0-6679 GCA_036378375.1 Chthoniobacterales bacterium | reverse complement strand
TAGAGACCAACACCTTCGGAGCAAATGCAGTCCGGCTGGCAAAACACGGCCTGGAAAATGAGGTCGAAGCACTCAATCAGGCGGCGGTACAGCTAGCCAAAAAGGCTGCTGGTAATAAAGATATCTGGGTCGCAGGCAGTGTCGGACCGCTGGGCATCTATCGTGACGAAGCCGACGCCCAACATATCGATCGGGCTGCGGTATTCACCGCTCAGCTAAAAGCCTTGCTAGAAGCTGAAGTCGACGCCGTTTTTCTCGAGACTTTCCTGGACTTCGATGAAATCAAGATCGCACTAACGTCGTTACGCCAGCTCAGCACTGATGTTCCCGTGATCTGTTCCATGGTCTGCTCAGAAGAAGGCCGACTCCCTTCGAGTTTACCGATTCTGCAGGCGTTTCGGGAGCTGGTAAGGCTGGGAGCCAACGTCGTCGGCGTAAACTGTGTTACCGGCCCGCACGCCATGGTTCGTATTTTGCGCAGAATCCCGACTGACTTTTTGATCAGTGCTTTCCCCAATGCCGGTTACCCTCGCTATCACGAGGGCCGCTTTCTGTACAACACTGCCCCTGAGTACTTCGGTAAGGCGAGCCGAGAATTCGTAGCTGAAGGAGCACGACTAATCGGGGGCTGTTGCGGGGTCGGACCCGAACATATCCGGCAGATGGCGCTTTCCATTGCCGGGCTGAAACCAGTCGTTTCAAAGCCGGTTATCCAACGGCTGGAAGAACCGCTACAACGCAAACGGCCGGCTGAAACCAGCTTGTTAGACCTGATAAAGAGCGGCCAGACTGTCATTGTAACAGAGCTGGACCCGCCTAAAACACTGGATCTGGAACGGTATTTCAAGGCAGCTCAATACCTGGTCGATGCGGGTAGCGACGCGATCACGCTGGCTGATAATTCCCTGGCGATACTGCGGGTTAGCAACCTCGCCATCGGCGCGATGCTTAAGCAGCAGTACAACATCATGCCGCTGCTCCATGTTAGCTGCCGGGACCGAAATTTAATCGGTTTGCAAAGCGAGCTGCTCGGGATTTCTGCCCTGGGAATACGGCACATTCTCCCGCTGACGGGTGATCCCGCAAAATTTGGGGATCAGCCGGGCGCTTCATCGGTCTATGACGTGAATTCCATCAAATTGATGGAAATCATTTCCGGCATGAACAAGGGGTACAATTTCACCGGTAAAAGTATCAAGTACCCCACTGATTTTGTGATGGGGTGTACCCTTAATCCGAATGCCAAAAACCTGGATGCCCAGATCGCGCGCCTGGAAAGAAAGGTGGCAGCTGGGGCCAGCTATGTAATGACACAGCCGGTCTTTGATCCGGCACTGGTCAAAACCATGTACGAGCGGACCCGCCACCTGGATGTCCCGATCTTCACGGGGGTGTGGCCGCTGCTGAATGGACGGCAAACTGAATTTTTGCACCATGAGGTGCCCGGCATTATCATCCCCGACATTGTGCGCTCAAAAATGACTGGTAAAGAAGGGGCGGAAGGTAAGCGCATGGGTATTGATCTGGCGAAGCAGATCATCGACACCGTGCTAGAATTCTTCCCTGGGGTCTACCTGATCACGCCTTTTCTTACATATGATACCACCGCCGAGCTCGCCCAGTTCGTCCGAGGAATATAGTAGTCATAGGATCCCTTGGACCCTGATTATTCAAGTCGGCGGGCTGGCGCTGGCCATCGTAGTTATCTTTTTGCTGAGTTCTCAGTATCCGGTCTTGAACTGGATCGGTGACGCCAGAAAGCACATCGAAAGCCTCGGTCTCTGGAGCGGCATCGTTTATCCGATCGCGTATGCCGTCTGCAATGTGTTGCTGTTACCAGGTGGAATTCTGAGTATCGGAGGAGGGTTCCTGTTCGGATTGTGGTGGGGATTCCTCATCGTTCTCGTGGGTAATTTACTGGGTGCAGCCGCCGCTTTTTGTATTGCGCGGTGGTTGGGCCGGCGACGGATCGAAAAACTGATCCACAACAGCCGGCGGCTTGGTCTCATTGATCGGGCAATAGAAAGACACGGTTGGAAGATCGTGGTGCTCTCGCAATTGAACCCGCTGGCCCCATCCAGCCTGCTAAACTACTTATACGGGCTCACCAGAGTTCCGTTGCATCGTTGCCTGATGTGGGTCGCGCTCGGACAAATTCCAGGGCTGTTCCTTTATTCGTTTATCGGCACGTTAGGCCAGTTCGGCATTGAAATGGCGCGCGGCACTAAACAACCCGGTCTCCATGACTATCTAGTCTGGGGCAGCGGTTTCATATTAACAATTTGTACGACCTATTTGCTCGGCCTTTTAGCCAAGCGCATCCTCGCTGAAGTGGAGAGTGAAATGGAGAGCCAAACTTGACGGAAGACCGACTCCGGCTACCGTACGCCCAGAGGTTGCAGCGCGGATGAACTCTTCGATACCGGACAGCCGGGGGGCGGATATAGTCATTTATCTCGACTACGGCGTCGATTGTCTTTTCGGCAATTACAGCGATATCCGGCTAAACGACCAAGGCTTGGTTTTCCGCTCACGCTGGCGATTCGATCTCGGAACTCAAATCTCGTTGCGGGTATGCGCTGAACCAGAATCGCCGGACAGCAGGCCGGTTTGTGTCGACCTGACGGGGCTCGTGGTCAGCTGCGATCGCATGTACTGCCGATCGGTCGCATATGAAGTAACTTTGTTGTTCTTAAACGATCCGGCGGATAGCGGCTGTGAGCTAAGTCGCTTAACGTCGCGCCCAGAATTGATGGGCAACCTGAATTAGCCTGAAACGTCGACGTTTCAGGCTGTGGCTTTGAGCTTCGCGGCCACGATATGGCTTGCGCGGCTCTTGCGGCGAGCCGCATAATTCTTGTGGAGGACGCCACGCTTCGCTGCTTTGTCGAGTCTAGAAGCAAATACACCCAGCTCGGCTTCGATTTTGCTCTTGTCTCCTCCGGCAATCGCCGCATTCAGCTTTTTCTGCTGCGATTTGATTCCGGTGAGTACTGACTTGTTTTGCAGGGTACGAGCATTGGTCTGCCTTGACCGTTTCGCTGCTGATCGCGTGTTTGCCATGAGCTTTCTAAAAAAGGGAAACGGAGCCTGCCACCGTTAGCAGACTGCGTCAACCGCGAAATTTTCCGTCTTTCCCCACGTCCGCCGGGCGGCTGGCCATGCGCGTCGACTTAAGGCGGACACCTCTTCGATAGCGGACCGACAGCTGCCGAGGGTTGTCAGATAGACAACAGCTCCGTAGGAAGCGACATCTTTATAGTTCAAGCCAAAAAAAATGAAACCAGCTCCGGAGGAGCGGCATAGAATTGGGGACCTCGGTTAGGCCTAGCCACATGTTCCTAGATGCCGCTCCTACGGAGCTGACCCCGTTCTTGTTGCCGTGGCTATAAAGATGGCGCTCCTACGGAGCTACCAGCCGCGAGAAGTCAAGCCTGGGGCTGCGGCTGCTCCTCTCGATCATCCGCTTTCGGAGACCGATTCAATAGCGCGTTAAATACGCGGCGCGGAAGGCTCTGTCCCTGTTCTTCGGTCTCGAGCTCGCCCATCGCGACTCGTTTGGCCTGTTCCCAGACTGCGGGGAAACCAGGTGATTGCGAGACCATGTAGCGCTCAGCCCTGGCATATACTTCCAGATCCCGTTGCTGTTTCCGGTCTGGTGTCTGGCTGAGACTCGCCACTTTCATTCTGAGGTTTTCGTTCTGCGACTTCAGATTCTGCAGATCCCCTTTTAGCCGGTTTGTGGCATCGGCTTCCAATTCGAGTTTGTCGGCCAGATGCCGTCGCAAGCGGGCCACTTCGCGACGTGCCTCCCAAAGTCGAAGGATAGTCAAGATAATGCCGATGATCCCAAGAAGTAAACCCACTCCTAGTCCCCAGAAGAAGTGGTCATGCGTAAGGTCCATAATAAGCGGAAAGTAAACTGTGGCTGTGGTTGAGCAAGTTCTCAGTTCGCGGTTCACAGTTCGCCGTTCGCCGTTGAAGTTTCAGGACGGGCAACGCGGAATGCAGAAAAGCAGCGCAAACAAATGAGACCCGCCTCCTCCCGCATTCGCGGGACTACGGCGCGGCAGGCTCTATAGGACTAATGTGACCTACCGGTAGGGCGCTAGAGAGACCAACTGTGAACAGGGAACGGTGAACTGTTAACCGTCCGCCGCTAGCCGGGAGCCGCGAAGCTTTTCCTTGCCCAGGATGATCCGAAGAAATGTTGCATCTGAGAAAGGACCATCGCGGCCCTGGCGAACGATAATCAGGTCCATGGAAGGGATGACAAACACGCGCTGGTAACCCGAGCCAATCGCCGCAATCAGGTCTCGCGGTGCGTCCCGGCACAGACAGACATGGTGCCAATATTGCCGTTGCCAAGGGATATCCAGCATTTTTTCGACATCGACCTCGCTGGCGCCGTCACCTGCCGTCCGGTTAAGCCAAAACCCCATACCAAAAATCGGATTAGCAGAACTGCCATGGAACAGTTCATCCAGCATACTGCTCGGGACGATTTGCCGGTGACCATATTTCCCTTCGTTGAGAATCAGAATGCCTATTTGGGCCCATTCTCTGGCGCTCAATTTAAAACCGCTGGCGAGTAATGGATTACCGACGGTGTCTTCCCGAAAGTCCACACCATAGATGCCAAGCGGACTCAGGATTCGTCGCCGGAGATATTCTTGAGGAGTAAGATGGCGCCGCAGCAATTTTCTTCGGAGAACTTCGGAAAAAATCTGGAGTTCGCTCGGGCCATACATGAAGCTTTCGCCTGGAGGCTCAACGGCTCTCAATGCGATACTGTAGCGGTTGCGATCGGGGATCCTTCTGCCATGAAGAGCGAATACTGGTTCGATGCCAGCGGTAAAGCTCAGGAGATTGCGGATGGTAATATTTTTCTTGTCGGGTTCATCTGCCCACTCGGTGATGGTATTTTTCACGGGTTCATCCAAATCCAGAATGCCATCTTGTTGAGCGGCGATAGCAGCCAAACACCAGAACCCCTTGGTGCCGCTGAAAATCGAGGCGACCCTATCCTGGCTATCGCCACCGGCATAACGTTCATAGAGGACGTGACCGTTCTGAATCACCAGCAGAGACAGGCCTCGGTGGGAAACCGAGTACTTCTGTGCTGCCGTGCAAGTGGCCTCAGAGACATCTCCATACGAGGGAGTGAGAACGAACCAACCGGCAGCCAGAAACAACAAACCACAAATCATTCTCATGAAGCCGAAATCACTACCGTTGCTGGCACGAAAATCAAGAAACTGGTTAAGGCGGGCATGGGGGCGCAACTTGGAACGTAAAACTTAAAACCTAGAACCGTTCGGGAGCCTCTACCAAGGAGTTCGTCCCTACCGAAAGTATAATGGAAAGCGATACATTCGAGAGACCGGAGCCGCCTACCGACACGACACCGGTTCGACTCTTCTTCTCTATTAATCCACCTCCGGATGTGATCCATCATTTGTCGGCAATTCAGAGCGAAGTAAGAAAAGTCTTGGAAGCGGGTTTTGATCTACAACGTGCGGTGCGCTGGACTCGGCACACACAGTTTCATTTGACCATTCTATTTTTGGGAAATGTCCCGCCGGCGGAAATCGCGAGCTTAGAGGTGGCGGCGAATGAAGTCATGGCCCCATTTAACGAGCTCCCGGTCTTGACTCTGAGCGGTATCGGCAGTTTTCGCGCTTTTCATCGTCCCAGAGTTTTGTGGGTGGGCTGCCGTTCGAATGGACTGCTGCAACAGCTGCAATCTGGCTTTTTAGCCGCGTTTTCTAAAAAAATTCCTTTAAAAGAAAACGAGCGTTCTTACCCTCACATCACGATCGCTCGATTTCGTCACCTGCCGCGAAGGTTTGCAGAGCGAATGCGCATCCTTTCGGAAAAGGATTGGTTCCCAGAATGTTTCTGGCGAGTAAATTCTGTGAGTCTGATGCGAAGCGTGCCCGGACCCGAAGGCACTGAATACACTTGTTTGTCGAATTTCTCGCCGGAGATTTGTCAAAATGGATCCTGAAGAACAATTGCGAAACGAGGCGTGGATCGGAGATGCCGTCCTGGCCTTGTTCGCTCGGTCTTGGCTTTTACGGATCTGCCAAGGCGAAAGTTCTAAAGATCGAAACCGGTTGTTCGAACTATGGGTTTCGAATCAATTTCTTTGTTCCTTTGGTGAACCGACCAGCGTAGAAGCCGAAATAGGACGGGCCTACGCCAGCGGCGGGCTGGACGTAGCGTTTACCTTTATTGAGGAGAAGCTCTTAGATCGCTTCGTGCAGACCGCGCGGAAACGCGGGTTTAATTTGGTGGTGCCCGGTAAAGCTTCGGCGAGCTCAGTCGACGCGACGAAAAACGTGGCCTCCTGATGTGTAAACTGTGAACCGCGTAAAACCGCGGTGTACCGAAGCCTAATCGGAGGGGCGTCGCATTCCGCGTGCAATCGGAAGGCGCTTGTGCGACCCAGCATTGAGCGCAACGCTTTTTCGCGGGCCACAACCGCGACGCCCTGGGAACCGTGGCCACGCCTGTTGATGTTGCACGTTTTTTGGCCGGTAACGCCACAGGGAGCCGCGGCCAACACGCGATTCGGTTGAAAGAAGCCATGTGTGCAGCAATGTGTCGCAACAGGGCTCGCGGAATGCGGCTCCCCTCCGCTCTGGGTGGGCGACACCCATCGGCTGCTAAAATC
>DASUWQ010000041.1:0-3987 GCA_036378375.1 Chthoniobacterales bacterium | reverse complement strand
AGATAGAACAAGCCAAAGTTTGAGGCGCGCCGAGTTTTTCGCCCTACCGCGTGCACCCGGCCCTTACATAAACCAGCGCTTTTGCGCGGCGAAACCCCGGATGAGCGGGAGCTCATCCTACCGCAAATTCCACTTGTCAACTTGGGTATTCTGAGGCAAAAGCTTTCCCCCATACAAGGTTCGGTCTCTGGGTAAGGCCAATTTTACTGGCTTTCTCGACGCTGGCACTTAAGGTTTGCAACCCAAGGCATGTCTAAAATTGAGCAGAAAACGGATCTCTCTTTTGAGGCCGCCATGGAAAGACTAGAACAAATCGTCAGCCAGATGGAATCGTCCAAGCTGCCTTTGGCAGAACTGCTGCTGCGATACGAGGAGGGCACGAAGCTTATTGCTGTTTGCAACGAGCATTTGGGAGCAGCGGAAAACCGCATAGAAACTTTGAGCCGAAATTTATCTAACAGGGTTCAGGGTTCGGCCACGGAAAGGCCCAAGGATCAACCTACCAACTCAACGAATGAAACCAGCCTCTTTTGACCCAACTGCACGTAACCTGCTGAGCCAGATCGATTCGCCAGCGGACCTGAAGAGATTACAAGAAGATGAGCTGCCGTTGCTGGCTCATGAAATTCGGGACGAACTGATCTCTGTTCTATCTCAGACCGGCGGGCATCTGGGTCCAAACCTGGGCGTTGTTGAACTCACGATCGCGCTACACCGAGTTTTCAACACTCCAGAGGACAAGCTCCTATTCGATGTCAGCCATCAGGGCTATGTCCACAAGCTCCTGACTGGGCGTCGTGACCGTTTTTCTACCATCCGCCAGTACCAAGGCTTGAACGGCTTTCTACTCCGTACTGAAAGCGAACATGATTGCTACGGTGCCGGCCATGCCGGTACTGCTTTATCCGCCGGCCTGGGCATGGCGGTGGCTCGCGACCGGCGCGGAAGCAAAGAGAATGTCGTAGTTGTGGCTGGCGACGCCGCTTTCACCTGCGGCACCAGCTATGAAGCGCTCAATAACGTTTGTGACCATACCAAACGTTTCATCGTCATTCTCAACGACAACGAATGGTCGATCGCGAAAAATGTCGGCGCCATCGCCGGTTATTTTAACCGGATTCAGACCAGCGACGCGTACAGTCATTTGCACGACAAAGCGGCCAAGTTCGTAGAAATGATCGGCGGCAAATTCGTGCAGAAGCTTGCAGCCAAGGTCGAGGAAGGGATGAAACATCTTCTATTGCCGAGTGTTATCTTCGAAGAACTCGGTTTGCGTTACTACGGCCCGATCGACGGCCATGATATCCCCTTGCTGACGCGGACTTTTGAGTTTTTGAAACGGCAACAGGAGCCGGTGCTTCTGCATATCATCACCCAAAAGGGAAGAGGTTATGCACCCGCTATCGAAAAGCCGGACAAATTCCATGGCTTAGGCAAGTTCAAAAAAGACAGCGGAGAGACGGCTAAAGCCAGTACGCCGACTTATTCGGAACTCCTCGGTCAAACCCTCGCCAAGTTCGCCGATAACAACAAGAAGATCGCAGCCATCACCGCGGCTATGCCGTCTGGAACTGGTTTGGTCCATTTTGCGGCCAAACATCCAGATCAGTATTTTGATGTCGGTATCGCAGAAGAACACGCTGCTCTCTTCGCGTGCGGGATGGCTGCGGAAGGATTCAAGCCCTTCTTAACGATTTACTCCACATTCATGCAGCGAGCCTATGACATGGTGATCCATGACATTGCGCTCCAAAATCTGAACATCGCGATCTGCATGGATCGGGCTGGTCTCTCCGGCGACGATGGTCCAACTCATCACGGCCTGTTCGATATCGGTTATATCCGGCACATCCCCAACATGGTGCATATGCAGCCGAAGGATGAGGAAGAGTTCGTCGATATGCTGTGGACGATGGCCAACTATCATCAAGGTCCCATCGCGATTCGGTATCCTCGCGGAGCCGGTACCGGAGCGGTACCGAAAGCGCAGCCGAAGCTACTTGAGATTGGAAAGGCCGAGGTTGTGAAGCACGGTCAGGAAGTGGCATTGCTGGGCTTAGGCAACATGTTCAGCTTGGCCGAAGAGGTCGCAAAACAGTTGGAAGCGGAGGGAATATCCGTCGCTCTAATTAATCCGCGCTGGATCAAACCGTTGGATACGGGAACGATTGAGTTTTTCGCTCGACGGGTCGACGTGATCTGCACCTTCGAGGATCACGTGCTTCACAATGGATTCGGCAGCGCCGTCATCGAACACCTGTCGGAGAGCCAAATCACAACTCCAGTCGTCCGAATCGGTTGGCCCGACCAATTTATCGAGCACGGCACGCCCAATATTTTGCGAGAGAAGCACGGCATAACCGCCGCCGCCGCGCTAGAGAAAATCCGTCCTCTGCTCAAGAAAAAGATCGGAACAAAGCAAGGACGTCCAGCGGCTTAAGGGAGGGAGCTAGGAGCCAGAATCCAGGAGCTAGGAGGCAGCGAAACCCTGGTGGGGCGAGGCTCCCGAAAGTCTTTAAGTTTTTAGCCGGAGCTGCTGATCATCACTAGTGAAACAGCACTGCTAGACTTCAGGCGCGCCGAGCCGCGGCGCAGCGCGGGGTCACGGCTCGGCGCGCGTTTAGGCCTGGCCACACGACTCCTATATCAATACCTTGGCCCTTCGCAAGACCGTTTGGTTTCTCGGGAGCCTCCCCCCACCAGATGTCCACACGTCCATACCCCTCCTAGCTCTTGGATTCTAGCTCCTAGCTCCTTTTAGGCTACCGTTTCACACTATGGGCCCAACGATTGTCGCGACCGACCTTTCTAAGGTCTATCGTACCTATAAGAAACGCTCCGGCTTGTCTGGGGCATTGCAGGGCCTCGTTCGCCGCGACTTTGAGGAAACGCGGGCCGTCGATCGAGTATCGTTCTCCATCGAGCAAGGAGAATTCGTTGGATTTCTGGGACCAAATGGAGCCGGAAAAACTACGGTTCTAAAAATGTTGTCGGGCCTGCTCGTGCCGACTTCCGGCTCGGCATCGGTTCTCGGGTTCACGCCTTGGGAGCGAAAGCCGGAGTTCAAACGGCAGTTCAGTCTGGTTCTTGGACAAAAGAACTC
This sequence comes from Chthoniobacterales bacterium, assembly GCA_036378375.1. Taxonomy (GTDB): domain Bacteria; phylum Verrucomicrobiota; class Verrucomicrobiia; order Chthoniobacterales; family JAFAMB01; genus JAFAVN01. The sequence goes on along the minus strand of DASUWQ010000041.1, from coordinate 884 downwards.
GCTCTGGTGGGATCTACCCGCTCGCGAATCGTTGGAATTAAACCGGGCTATCTACCAGATCCCGCGCCCAATCTACGAGAAGACCGTCGACGAATTGGTCGAACTCCTTGATGTAGGTGACAAACTGAATGTGATGGTGCGCGAGCTCAGTCTCGGAGAACGGATGAAAATGGAGTTGATCTCCGCATTCCTGCATCAACCGAAAATTCTCTTCCTGGACGAGCCGACGATCGGTCTGGACGTGGTGAGCCAAAAGAATGTTCGTGAATTCTTGCGCCATCATAGCTCCCAAAGAAAGACATCGACGATTTTGACTAGCCACTACATGCAGGATATCGCTGAGCTCTGTCAGCGAGTCCTCATCATCGACCATGGACGCGTCTTTTTTGATGGAGAGCTCTCCGAGATCATCGAGCAATTTTCAGGGCACAAATATCTGCAATTCAGTTTCCGGGTCGCTACACCCTACCAACCGAGCTGGGGCGAAATCGTGAGCCAATCGGGGATGTCCATCACCTTGAAAGTCTCGCGAGAAAAAGTGACCGAAATCTGCCAAGACATCCTAGCGAGTGGTAATGTCCAGGATTTCAGCGTCGAAGAGGAACCCATCGAAGATATCATTCGAGAGATCTTTGAGCGACAGCATGAGGTGACCAAGGAGCTAGGAGCTAGAATTTAAGAGGCTTAGTGGACACAGTCGACGGCGTAGACTTAATGGATGGAAAATTTGTCGACTGCGTCCATTCAGTCCACTACGTCCACTTGTGAGAGTTGACACGCAGCGCCCAGCTAGGCTCTTCTAGCTCGTAGCTCCTCCTCTCTGAATCGCTTTAATACTCAGCGTCGCCGCGCAGGCCGCGCCGTACCCATTGTCAATATTCACC
>DASUWQ010000040.1:0-6214 GCA_036378375.1 Chthoniobacterales bacterium | reverse complement strand
ATTGCCGGCATCGTGGCCGGGTCGTTTGCCGGGTTATTGAACGGTCTGGCTATCGTCTACTTGCGTGTTCCTCCGCTGATCGTCACTTTGGCCACCCTCGCCATCTACCGCGGTCTTTCATTGGGAATTAGCGAATCCCGCTCCGTCAACGGGTTCCCGGATGCTTTTACTTTCTTCGGTAGCGGTGAGATGTTCGGATTGCCTGTTCAAATATATCTCTTAATTCTCGTGCTGATCATTAGCGCCGTGGTGCTGGCAGCCACCCCTTTAGGTCGCTCCATATACGCCATCGGGAACAACGAGACCGCCGCTCGCTTCGCCGGAATTCCGGTCAACCGGATCAAACTTTTTGCCTACACCCTGAGTGGTTTTATGGCCGGGATCGCCGGGTTCATTTACACCTCCCGAGTTACTAGCACTCGAGCCGATGCCGCGACCGGATTAGAGCTCGATGTGATCGCTGCGGTAGTATTCGGCGGCACCAGTATTGTCGGCGGACGCGGCACCATCGTGGGCACCGCTCTCGGCGTTATCACCATTGAACTCTTAAGGAACGGCCTCCAACTGTCGGGCTTCCGCGGCGAGGCCACCGTCATTTTGATCGGAGCCGTTCTGATCATCTCAATTTTGCTAAATCAGCTGCTTGAAAAGTTTATCCTCTCTGGCCGCAGAATTAGCAAATCGAACCCACCCCAGTCATCCCCATGAAATCACCCAAACCTATTATCCTAGCCAATTCGATCCTCGCTTTGGCTACGGCTCTCAGCCTGACTGCGTTCGGCGCTGACACTGCATACAACGGCGGCAAGGCCACCAATCCAAAAGATTTGAAAGGCAAGAAGGTCGTCCTGGCCGATATTCCGAAGCTCGTCGGCATCGGTTACTTCAACGCCACTGCGAAAGGAATCGCGGATGCTTGCGCCGAAATGACCAAGAACGGCATTCCGACCGAAGTGAGTACGGACGCGCCAACAGAAGGCGACATCCAGAAACAAATTGAATTCATCGACAACGCCGTGTCCAAGGGCGTCGACGGAATCTTTTTCGCCGCCAACGATCCGGTAGCGATTTCGCCGGTCCTCCGGAAAGCATTGCAGGCCGGTATTCACGTAGTGGGTTATGACGCTGAGTCCCAGCCCGATGCTCGAGAATGGTTCGTGCAGATGTGCACCCCAGACGCCGTCGCCAAAGCCGATATCGATTGCTTGGTGGCTGAAATTGGTAAAAAAGCCGATTTCGCCATCGTAACGAGCTCTTTGACCGCGGCAGGTCAAAACGCTTGGATCGCCGAAATCAAAAAATACATCGCATCGGCTTATCCCGACCTGCATCTGGTAACGATCCTTCCCGCAGAAGAAGATCAGCAGAAGGCGTTTCAGGTGACTGGCCAAATCATCAAGGCATACCCGAACGTCAAAGGCATTATCGGTCTCTCCAGTGTTGCGTTCCCCGGCGCGGCTGACGCCATCACGCAAGCCGGCCTGATCGGCAAAATCGCAGTGGTCGGCCAATCTACTCCAAACCAGATGAAGCCGTTTATCAAGAACGGTGCCGTTAAGAGCGATGTGCTTTGGAACCCGGTCGACCTGGGTTATGCCGCCGCCTATGTGATGCGCGCTGTGATTGATGGAAAACTCAAACCCGGCGATACCGAAGTCGAATGCGGCAAGCTAGGTAAACTCAAAATCATCAACGGCAGCCAAGTCCTGCTTGGCCCTCCGACCATCTTCACGAAAGACAACGTCGATCAATTCGACTTCTAGCCTTCTGTTGTAGAAAAACGCTCCTTTGTCAGAAAGGCGAACATTTGTTCGCCTTTCCTGTTTGCGGTCAGTCGTCCCGGTACTCGAAAAACTTAGCATGTTCACGGGGCTGTTTGCTCCCAGCGTCTGGAGGGGAGCCGCTTTGGTGTGTTACCCTATGGCCCCGCGCATTTGCTCCAGATCGTGATCCGGCTGAAAAATATCGTAGCAGGCGGCCCCCGCGAACGTCCCAGCGTAATATTTTCACTCAAGGCGTTTCGATTCGTTCGGATTTTAGCTATAGAACTGCGACACGATGGGTAATTCGCGGGAGCCGCCTGTTGCCCTCATCGGTTCGCCTTTATAATACGCCGAGACGAAATCGTGAGGGTGGCCGGGGTACACGCCAAAGCGGCTCCCCTCCAGGCGCTTTGGGAACAAAACACGCGGCACCAACATGCCGATCTTTTCGAGGACGAGGACGATTAGCTGCCTGGCGCGGAGCAGCTCCACAACCTCTCACTTCTTACTTCTCACCTCTCACCTTCCCCAACCCAGGGATTCCTCTCCACTGCCGCAACCAGCTTATCGTAAAGGCCTTGCAATCCCTCGGAAATCACCCGTGTACGGCCAAGGATCGGCATAAAATTATGGTCGCCTACCCAGCGGGGCACGATATGAAGATGCACATGTGACTCAACGCCGGCGCCGGCTGCTAAACCCAAATTAAATCCGATATTGAAGCCTTGGGCTTTCACCACGTCGCGAAGCAATCTTTGCGCGTAAAGAGCGAGATCCAATAATTCACCGCGCTCCGCCGATGTGAGGGCTTCGAGCTCTCCAACTTTCCGATACGGCACCGCCATCAAGTGCCCTACCGAGTAGGGATAACGGTTCATAATCAGAAAGCCGCTCTTTCTCCGGTAGACCACCAGATGCTCGGCGTCATTCGAAGTCTGCGCAGCAGTCTCAAGAAAATCTTTGTCCTGATCGCGTCGTTCGAAATATTCGACCCGCCAAGGCGCCCAGAGCGACTCAACAAACTGCTTAAACTCTTCCACAGATTAATCTCAGGAAGCCGAAGACGACCGCTGAATATCAGTTTGTTCCTGAGATGCGCTTTCGGCGGTCTCGCCGGTTTCATCCAGGTTAAACTTCACCACGTTTAGTGGTAACTGAGCCAGAATGTCCATAAGACAGGCTGGATAGGGTACTTCGGGCGAAGGTGTGTAGTCGCGAAGCTCTTTAATCGCCTTAGCTAAGCTATCGGACTTCCACTCTTTACGCCCACGACCCAATAACTTCGCTCCTGTGTGCCAGTCAACGGCAATAAAAACCTCGGTTTCTTGCTCAAACCGCAGCTCAATCGAGCAGATTGAACGCTGCAGATAAAAGGTTCCGGGGTCTCGCGCTACCTTAATCTCACGATTGATAGAACAGCCGATTCTATTCACGAAGCAAACTCCTCCTGAGTAGTGCTAAAAAGTAAGCCGCCGTACCATCTCCACTCTTACCACCTGACCTTAACTGCATCATAGGGTCAATTGAGCGCAATCCTAGTGCCTAAGTAGATTAATTCAACATTAATAATTACTTCAGCACCGGCGCACCCAACTCTCTTAAAATTACCTCGGCCCCCCGATGTCCCGCTGCTACCTCGGTGAGCTGCAAGATCACCTCATCCATCCCCCTAATCATCGAAACACGGGAGGTTTCATTGTTGTACAGTTCCCAAACTGCATCCGCAATCGCTTCTGGACGCGCCTCATGTTGAATAAACTCTGGGATCATCGTGCGTCCCGCTAAAATATTGGGCATGCCTAGATGTTGAACTCGGACTAGCAACCGACCTGGAATAAACGTGAGCCAGGACACCTTATAAATCAGCACAAAAGGAAATCGAAAAAAACTCGCTTCCATCGTGGCGGTGCCAGAAGCCACCATTCCGACTGCAGCACGTTGCATAAGACTGGATGCGTTTCCCACACTGATCGGCAGTCCGGTAAAACCGCTTGTCGTCGCGATCTTTTCTACCAAATCTGTCATTTTCGCAGAAGCCGCGGATACCTCAAAGCGGAATTCTGCATCCCGCCGCTTTAGCAATGCTGCGGCAGCTAACATCGGCGGTAGGATCCGGCGAACCTCTCGTTCGCGGCTACCGGGGAACAAGCCAACTAACTTTGGTTCCCGATTCACCGAAATTCGTCGCGTTTCTAAATGCGCTAGCATCGGGTGCCCCACGAACTCCGTGCGAAGCCCACTTGCTTCATAAAGCGGCTTCTCAAACGGAAAGATACATAACATTAGATCTAGAAAGCGTGACATCTTCGGAATCCGGCCCCGGTTCCAAGCCCAAACCTGTGGGCTGATGTAATAAATCTTCTTCCCGCGGAACCCCTTCCGATGAAGATAACTAGCTAGGCGAAGGTTAAATCCCGGATAATCGACAAAAATGACTGCGCTCGGCTGTAGTTCAACAATTTCACGGTACATCCGGTAAAACTGCCCCCGGAAGTACGGGTATTTCATCAGCACATCCCAGAGACCAACGACTGCTTCCTGGGTCCAGTCAAAGATGTGTGAGCCGCCCACTTCCCGCATCTTGGGACCGCCGGCACCATAAAACTCCATATCCGGTGCCATCGCGAGCAATTCGCTCATCAATACGGCGGCATGGCCATCACCGCTGGACTCACCAGCAATAATGTAAAGCTTCACCACTATCGTTGCCGTGAGGAGCGGCTCAGCGCAAGGGAGAACCAGACACATGGGAGAACGAAGAATAACTTTCCCACGGATGAGCTCCGCTCATCCGTGGTCTCTTTCGAGCATATCACGTCGCGGCGGCTACAATGGATGAGCAGGAGCTCATCCCGTGCGAAAGAAACTCCCTCGCGCAATCACCCGCTTGAGCTATGGCTGCTCTCCTATTCACAGCATAACGTTTCATGAAAGGATTCTATCGCGTGAAAAGCGTTCCCATACTGCGATCGATCGAGCGAGTGCCCGGGGGGCTCATGGTGATTCCTTTGCTGATTGGCGCGGCGGTCGAGACCTTCGCACCCGGAACTTCCAAATTTTTCGGCTCGTTCACGGCGGCGTTATTCAACGGTGCATTGACTATTCTCGCGGTCTTTTATGTGTCCATGGGGACCACAATCGAGCTTAAAGCCACTCCGTACATCCTGAAGAAAGGCGGGGCTTTATTCATTACCAAGATTGTCTGCGCGATGATCTTCGGGATTATTCTCGGACGCTTGTTAGGCGAAAAGCCGGTAGCGGCGGGTCCCTTCTTAGGGCTATCAACGCTCGCCATCGTTGCCGCGATGAACGACACGAATGGAGGGCTCTATATGGCGTTGATGGGCAGGTACGGCCAGCCTCGGGACGTGGCTGCTTATTCCGTGATGTCGATTGAAAGCGGTCCTTTCCTTACCATGGTCACCCTCGGTGTCGCCGGCCTTGCCGCATTCCCCTGGCAGGCGCTGCTTGGAGCAATGCTGCCGCTGCTAGCCGGGATCATCCTAGGCAACCTGGATCCAGACTGCAGGTCGTTTTTCGGCAAGGTGACCGGCCCTTTAATCCCTTTCTTTGCTTTCGCGCTCGGAAGCACGCTTGATCTGCACCGGGTCGTTCAGGCCGGTCTCCTTGGCGTCCTCCTAGGATTGCTGATCGTCGCTGTTACCGGAGCCGCTCTTTTCGTGGCGGACCGGTTGACCGGAGGCACAGGTGTTGCCGGCTTGGCAGCCGCGTCGACTGCAGGAAATGCGGCGGCCGTTCCCTCCATCGTGGCTGCAGCCAACCCAGCCTACAAGGAAGCCGCTGTCTCGGCTACCGTCTTGATCGCTGCCAGCGTCGTTGTAACAGCCATCGTCGTACCGGTGGTCACCGCCTGGTGGGCTGGACGCGTTGGTTCAGCCGCGCCCAAGGAGTCGTTACCCGGCGCTGATCAACCGTTGGAGAAGCATAATCATTGACCCGCATGAGCGCTTTAATCGTAATCGTGGCCGACGACATCACCGGTGCTGCCGACTGCGGAGTTGCTTGCTCGGCGGCAGGACTGAGCACAGTGGTTGCTTTGAATGATGCCGCGCGGGCCAAAGATCTCGACGCCGAGGCTATCGCTTTCGATGCAGACACCCGTTATCGATCGTCGGAGCAGGCCTGTACCGCTACCGCGCAAGCAGTTCGCGAACTTTGTGCAGCGGGTGACGTGCGCGTGCTCTATAAGAAAATCGACTCCACGCTGCGCGGTAATTTTGCCATCGAGATCGCGGCGGCACGCGCTTCGAGCGCTGGCCTCATATTTGGCCATAGAACCGGCAACGTTATAGCGCCTGACCCACCACTGTGCATCGTGGCACCCGCCTTTCCCGCCACAGGGCGTACAACCCGAAACGGACGCATGTTCATTCAGGGAGTTGCGTTGGAAGAAACCGAGATCTGGCAAAACGAAAAAATTGGCGGCGTTG
>DASUWQ010000039.1:0-10579 GCA_036378375.1 Chthoniobacterales bacterium | reverse complement strand
CTACGGCATCTATAGCGGATTCGAGCTTTGCGAGAATGTGCCGATCCCAAACCGCGAAGAGTATCTCAATTCGGAAAAATACCAGTTCAAAGAGAGAGACTGGGACGCACCTGGAAACATCAAGGCGTACGTGACACAACTGAACCGGATTCGTAAAGAGAACCGGGCTTTGCAGATTTACGAGAACCTCGAGTTCCACGCCATGGAAAACGATCAGATCCTGTTCTATTCGAAAGCCACACCTAGTCTCGATAACATTATTTTGGTGGCGGTGTCACTGGATCCTTTCCGTACGCAGAGCGGTTTTGCTTCGGTCCCGGTTGACCGGTTTGGAATAGGCGAGAATGAGGCCTATCAAGTAGAAGACTTGCTCACCAATGAACGGTTCGTGTGGCGGGGCCGCCGTAACTTTGTCCTACTCGAGCCGAATTCACGTCCCGCACATATCTTCCGCCTACGCCGGCAGATCGGAAAGGATGGCGCGCAAACAGTGTTCCGGTGACGGTTCTAGGTTTGAAGTTGGAGGCTCAAAGTTCGAGGTTTAAGCTCTAGGTTCGCGGTCTGCGCCATAAAGATGGCGCTCCGTAACTTAGAACCTGGAACTTAGAACCTAAAACTTATAACCTTCTGGTCGTGGGTTTACCAATCGTTATGTGCTTTTCCTTTCGTAGTTCCAAATGCGGATCATCGGGACACTCTTTCTGGCGACGACTTCGGTTCCTGATGACGTTCCTTGTCTTGCTGCCGTTATTCGGTTGCAGCAAGTCGAAGGACGACCTGGTTAAGGAACTAAACGCGCTAAACTTCCAATTTAACGGCGATGATTTCGTACGCTCGGCTGCCGAAGGCGATCAAAAAGCGCTGGGATTGTTCTTTGCCGCCGGCTTTGACGTCAATACGCCCAACACCGCGGGTTATACCGGTTTGATGGCGGCGGCTGAACGTGGGCGGGTGGATATCGTAAAGCTGCTGCTGGATCATAAAGCCGATCCTAATGTTGCGGGACGGGACGCCGTCACCGCCTTGATGTTGGCGGCGGAAAATAATCAACCGGAGATTGTAAAACTGCTTCTTGACCGGGGCGCTGATCCGAATCGTCAGGATCATAATGGTTGGACCGCCGTGCTGAAGGCGGCTTATCAGGGGAATGCAAAGTGTATCGAGATACTGGCCAGCCATACCAAACTAGAGCTGGACCGCGCCTTGTTGGTGGCGACGCTGATGGAGAGGAAAGATGCGGTTAAGGTCTTGCTGGACAACGGGGCTGAGGTTGACTTCAGAGCCAGTGACGGCCGTACCCCTTTGATTTTGGCGGCAGGCAAAGGAAATAAAGGGATGGTCGAAATGTTACTGAAGGCGGGAGCGGATGCGTCTTTAACGGACCAAAGCGGGCAAACGGCCCAAGCGGTAGCAGCGGCAAAAGGCTTTAACGATATCGCGGAGTTGCTGCGGCATGCGCCGGCGCCGAGCGGCACCCCGGTGGCGGTTGCTTCGCCCAGCGCCAGCGCCGAAACAGCTTCTGCCAATGGTTCCGTTACTCCTCCCACGATATCTGACGCGGATATCTTGAAGATGCCGACTCCCGTTGGTTCAGCTCCGTCAGTTTCACCCGGTCAAACAACGGTAGCCAATGCTACCGGCGGCCCGTCGGTGACCGGGAAGATCAGGGTAGAGGAGGTAGAAGAGGCATTCTTGCCAGTCACCCTGGACGAAGTGCACGGGAAAAAAGCAACCCTGCGTGACGCTGACGGCGCCACTTATACGGTCACCGTCGGTGATTTGCTGAAAGGCATGAGCTATCGCGTCGTTGACGTCGAGGCTCGCAGCGTCAACGACAAGGATGGGAATGTAGTAGACGCGTCCCTGGTCAAGTTGCGTCACGAACGTACCGGGCAAACGATTTCCTTAATCAAAGGAATCCCCACCAGGGAGCACGGCGCCTACGCGGTTCTCGTGGTGAACTCGACCGGTCAAAAGATCAAAGTCGAACTCGATCACGAATTTTCTCTCCCGGACGAACCGGGGCAAATCTATCGCATCTTGGATATTCGTCCGACGCAAGTGGTTATTAAACGAATGAGAGACGGCGAGGTCTGGACCCTGCAGAAAACGTCGGGATAGATGGCAAAGTGATTGGTAGTCATGAGCGTATCGGAGGGGCGTTGCCACGCCCGCAACGCTTCGCGTAGCGATGCGGGCGGGCATTCCGCGCGTTTAGCATGCACGGGTGTCGACGGGCGCGTGGAGGGGAGCCGCTCTGGATCGTGCCGAGGAGAACCCGCGATATTTATCTTGGCGCTTGCCTGGGCCCCAAGTCCCGTTAAATAGGCGGCTCCCTGGAACGTTTCAACGCGGGTTGGGTATGTCGGCCTGTTGAGCGGATGAATAGTTTCCCAGAGATACGATGGGCAAAAGATCGCGTGCGGTAGTTCGCGGGAGCCGCCAGTTTAACACCCTATCAGGCCTTCCTCGCACTTGAAGAAAACGTGCGAGATCTTCACGGGACCTTCCAAAGCGGCTCCCCTCCAAGTCTGGTGGTCGGCGACACCCGAGCGATCTAACAACGCGGAATGCACCGCCCCCTCCCACTTGGCTCCGCAACACCTCTCAGTAATCGCCAATCATACTTTGTGTCTTTGTGGTTAATGTGAAACTCTAGTACCTGATCATGAAGATCCCGCTTGAAGACCTGTTTGAGGACATCATCGGCAAAGCTCAACGTGGACTTAAGCTTTCCGACGACGAAGTGGCTGCCAAAGCTGGGTTCACGTCATCGGCTTTGAATCGCTTGAGGACCGGATCGGGAACTCGAGCGGAGGTCGACGCCTTAGCCGACGCGCTGGAGCTCAAGCAGGAACCGCTGTGGGAATCATTTCAACGGAGTTGGGAACCCGAGGCGGTTGGCGTGGATGGCCTGGAGCAGGTGAATACCGATATGCTCGGATTCACCGTTAACACTTACTTGGTTTGGGATCCTTCGTCGCGAAGTTGTGCGCTTTTTGATGCCGGGATAGAGCCGGGGACTCTTTTTGCAATTCGAGACCGGCGAAATCTAAAGATCGAATCGATTTTTATTACTCACACGCACGAGGATCATGTTGCGGCTTTGAAAGAACTCGCGGCGAAAACATCCGCTCGAGTTTTTGGTCCGTCTCGAGAATCCGTCTCTGGGGCTACCTCGGTAGAAGAGGGCGATCGCTTCGAGATCGGTAACCTCAAGGTTGAGGCTAAGCTGACCAATGGTCATTCACCTGGAGGTATATCCTACGTTATCGAGGGACTATCTGTCCCAGTCGCAGTTGTGGGCGATTCACTCTTTGCAGGTTCGATGGGAGGAGCTCCCAATGCCTATTCACTCGCTCTTACCAATAACCGGGAGAAGCTAATGACGCTTCCGGCTGGTACGGTTGTTTGCCCTGGACACGGGCCGATGACCACCGTTGGGGAAGAGCACCAGCACAATCCGTTCGTCGGATCGTGAGACAGAAGTTTTACCACAGAGACACAGAGAACACCGAGGTTTGACTAAAGAATCGTTGAAAATGTGGGTTCGAACTTTAGAATTTCTGTTTTCTGTTTCTCAGTGTCCTCTGTGTCTCTGTGGTGAGTTTTAATCTAATTAAATGAGTTTAGCGGGAGAGGTGGCGCCAGAGGCGCTTGAAGAACAACAATTCGAACTGTTTCCGGCAGACCTCTGTCAACCCCTTCTTCTGAGCGAGATCTTTGGGAACGATCGTCCGCTTGAAATCGATCTTGGTTCCGGTTCAGGCAAGTTTCTGGTCGAAGCGGGAAAACGTTATCCCGAAAGAAATTTTTTGGGTATTGAACGACTGCTGGGACGGGTACGCAAGACGAGGCGAAAAGCCTGCCAACTTAGCTTAACGAATGTCCGAGTATTGCGGGTCGAGATCGATTATGCAGTGAAGTACCTGTTGCCGCCGCAAGCGATCTCACGGTTCCATTTGTCATTTCCGGATCCTTGGCCGAAACGCAGACACCATTCTCGCCGGTTGGTGGATGAAGAATTCTTTGAAGCGGTAGCGGTCGCGTTACGGTCGAGCGGAGAGCTTTGGGTAAAAACCGACCATGCCGAATCCTTCCGCTGGATCGAAAAAATAGCGGCCAACATTAACTCTGACCTTCACGAGGTGCCTTGGGAAGAAGAGTACCCGAACACGGACTTTGATGAGACGTTTGCTGCTGAAAACGCTCCCGTTTATCGGCTGCGGCTTCGTAAGGTCAATCGGGCGCCAAGGTAACTGCTCAATTCCAGTTCCTTATCAGACAGGGTAATGGTTACGGCTCCTTTGTCTCCTAAGAACCAGATGGGGACTGCAGGTTCGCCTGGTGATTGGTTTCCTGCCGGTTTTCCTTGAAGGTAGAGAATAGCTTGGGGATGAAACTTCCGGACGAGCTCGGGAGAAGAGCATTGGCGTTGGCTGGGTACCACAACAACGTCAACGGTCCGGCTGGATAGCGCCTCGATCTGTTGGCGATTGATATTAAGTATAAGGACGACGAAAGATCCGAGTTCACAATCCAAAACCGGCTTGAGCGGCGGGATGAGTTTTGTACCGCTCCATTCGGTTTCGTCGTTTAAGTTGATCTTTTCTTCCCCCAGCGGCGTGCGATTCCTGGTCGCATTGGTTAAGCCGATAGGCGAGGAAACTTCGTCCGCCTTTCCCGCGGTCGTGGGGCTTCCGCCGTCGTCCGGCCGAGCCGGACTATGGCGGACAAGACGGCCCGATGAATCTTCAGGTGAGGTTCGTGTAACCTTGAAGTGTTTGATTACCTCTGACGCGGAGCCGGAATGATCTTGATCCGATCTTGTCCAGTTGAGAAACGATAGGCCGTTTACCCCAGCACTGCGCAGAAAGGGTTCGGTAATCCTGCGGTACTTGGATGGGCTGCCCGGGTTGACCAGCCCGGTACGCGAGCCCCGGCGGAAATAAACAGTTTCGGATCGCCCTGACGCGAGCACCACAATTTTAGCTTCGGTTGACCAAGGCAAACCTCCGACATTCATGGCCTGCCCCGGAAAGGCAGCGCTTGCGTTCACGATCATGAGAAATACATGCGCCAACAGCCAGTTGGTATTGTTTAAGTAGATGCTGGCCCAACCCGCGATTGGCGAAATCAGAATTGAAACCAACGCGGTGAACAGAATCCAGGTACCGACCGGAACCGCCAAGAAGTTTGCAACGACGTTGCTGAACGAGATTCGATGGAAATAGAAGATCGAGAACGGAAGCGATGAAACCCAACAGATGGTACATACCGCTAGGAGCTCAGCGGATCTGTGGATCAGCCTTTGCGAAAGCCGGCGCAAAGGAGAAATGAGCTGACGCGGAATCCATGGGTCCGGTTTGAAAGGATGAGCAAGGCACGAAGTCAGAGGACGAGCCCCGATCACGATGAAGGCCACAATGGCGAATGAAAGTTGAAACCCGAGCTGGAACAGTTCTTCTGGATTACAGAGCAGGAGAATCAAACCTGCCCCCGACAACGCATTCAGCTGCAAAACCGGTCTTTCCAGTGAAATGCCGACGAGCACGAACAAAGCCATCAGGGTGGCGCGTAGTCCCGCTGCCGATAAACCGGTGCCAGCACAATACAGCAGGAGGAGAGGAACTACGGCGCCGGCAATCCAACGGCGCGGTAAACAGAAGAGGCGGGCGGCGATCCAGGAGATGCCGGCAAGCAGAGTTACTTTAAGGCCATCAATGACAAAGAGATGCAGGGTGCCAGTATCTTGCAGAAGCTCGAGGAGATCGGGATCAAAGTCGGACCGGTCGCCGAAGGTGACGCCTTCGATCAGCGCTTTAATCGGGCGGTCGTTCTCCAGAGATCGGGTAGGAATGTTCTCGACGGCTTTCCGACAAGTTAATGCGATCGCGAAAATTGGGTTACCCCAGCCGTGCTGCTTAATGGTGGCGTCGCGTGAGTTCGCCGAATTTAAGACGATGTAAATACCTTCATGTCGCAGATAGATTCGCTCATCAAACTCTCCGGGGTTCATAGCGCGTTGAGGTGCTTCTAAGCGCCCCATCACCTGGCAGCGATCGCCGTACTGAATGGGTTGGCCGGCCAATTCGGCCTCAACCCGAAAGTCCATGGGACGCCCATCCACGCCTGTCACTTTCGCGACCAGTCGTTGCTTGATCTGGTTGGCCCAGTGGAACGGTTTGGAATCAACCTCCGCCTCCAGGTCGATTTGATGGATCCGGTTGGCGAGATCGGGTTTCATGGCAAGCTGACACCCTTGGTCTGAGGCTTTGCGAAATGAATGCCAAAACCCGAAGAAAAGCAGGGTGGCAGCTAATACGAATGCGGTTTGCTTCCAGGCCGCCACCGCCACCGCCAACAGGCCAAACGCCATGCCCCAACCGACGAAGGGGATGGGACAAACCTCGGCGACGACAACTCCGAGACAGGCAGCGAGGAACAAACCGCCGAGAGGGATGCGTCGCATCCATGTTTAATAACTTTATTATGTAGAGTTATCAATTATTAAATAACTCAGGATATATTTGTTATTAAATGTCGAATGCGCTCAAATAACGCTACGTTTCAATACGCAGTTTTCCCGATGCTCCTAGCAAACCGATGAAAACGTGACTCGCCTCTGAACTTGATTGAGTCGATGCGATTCCGAGCTCCGTAGGAGCGAGATCTTTGTAGCAATGGCAACCTATAAAGCGACCGGCTCCGGTAGGAGCGGCATAGACCATGGTTCTCGATCAGATGTCGCTCCTACGGAGCTGGTCTTTTTTTACGATTTAAGCTATAAAGATGTCACTCCTACGGAGCTGGGTCCGACATGCCGCCGGGAACAGTGGACAACGGTCAGCTCTCGGCTTTTCCCATAATTCGCTAAGATCCGCTTGGACGCAGAGTCCTGACATAATTTACCAGATTCCAGATGTGCTCGTCCGATTCGACTTTTCCAAAAGCGGGCATCCCGCTGAGTCGGATCCCATTTTTCACAATCCAGAACAATTCACGATCGGAATAGGTTTGCACCTCACGAGAAGTAAGGTCCGACGCGCGTGGGTACATCCATCGGCCATTGTCAGTCGGGCTGCGGCCGTCGGAGCCATGACACATTGTACAATCAGTGGCGTAGAGCTTGTCTCCTTGCTCGATGCTCGCTTGCAAATTGCCGGGCGCCGCGGGAATACCCTCGCGGCTCCTCCAACCAATCAAAAGGTGTTTTGACTGGTTCGCAAAAAGGGTTTCTAGGTAACTGGGCTCGTGGATCGCGTCGAGTCTCACTTGAGTAAATCCCCATATCACTGCCACCGCAGCCAGTGCAATGGCAATGACCATGACCAGGACCCAGCGCTTCATCCAATTAGAAAAGCTATCCGGAAAAGAGGAGAGGGCAGGCTAAAGACTCTTTTCTCGGACAGTTACGACGCCGCTTTGATCGCCGTGACATGAATCGTCTTCGTCGCCTTGTCTAAAGTTCCGGTAACTTCTACTTGCTGTCCGGCAAACGTCGCGGGCTTTTTCTGGTCGCTCAGCCCGTAGAAGGTCTTATCCGGATTGAACAGCACGAACTTACTGCCTCCCTTCACGCATGCCAGGGTACACGCCTTCGGATCATTGGTGCCTTCCTTCTTGAACATTGACTCGTGCCCTCCGCCCTTGGCACACGCCTCGTCCATAATTTCACCTTTGAAAGTCGCGGCCAGGGCGAAGCCGGGCGCGAGCGTCATACAGGCAGCGATGCTCATTACTAATTTCTTCATCTTTTCTCCTTCTGATTGGTCTATTTTTTAGAAACTCTAGCGACTGCGTCACTGCGCCATGTCTCGGGTGCAAACTGTTCTCTCGATACACTAAAGCAGGGTGCTATGGGTCGAGCCGACTTCGTACCGCAGAGCCGGATCGAAAGGCGTCAGGGCACTCTAACAAATAAAGAACAAGTACGAATTAGTCGCCTACGAAACTAAGGGGGTAGAATGAAACAGAAGCAGATAAAGCAATAAGTCAAAATATTTTTTGTTTTATTGTACCCGGGTCGGATAGTTGGCTAATGAGAATTTCTGGATGGCGCCGACGTATTTTAGCCAGCACTCGCGGAAAAATTCTCGCGCTACTTCGGACCAAGAATCAGACGGTCAATGAACTTGCAGAAGCGCTGGAACTTACCGATAACGGGGTCCGTTCCCATTTAACGAGTCTGGAACGAGATGGCTTGGTCCACCCGCTAGGCGTGCGACCTGGTTTTCGCAAACCGCACGTTCTCTACAGTCTTACCGCGGAAGCTGAGTCGCTTTTTTCTACTGCCTACGGTCCACTATTACATCACGTCCTGACGGTTATCCGCAGACGTTTATCTTTGCAGGAATGGCGAGCGAGTTTGCGCGAAGTTGGCCGGACGGCCGCGAGAGAACATCTCGACCAAGTCAAAGGCAAAACCCGTGGTCAACGCATCGAGGGCGCACTGGAAGCGTTAAAGGAGTTAGGCGGTGACGCTACCATCCAGGAAGGCGAAGGTAAGCTAACCATTTATGGGAACGGTTGTCCTCTTTCCGCGGCCACCGCTCACCACCCGGAAGCCTGCCTGATTGTAGAAGCGCTTCTTTCCGAAATTGTTGGTGTTCCGGTAAAAGAACGGTGCCTACACGGGGACGCACCGCGCTGTCGCTTCGAGATCAGCTAAGGCGCGTGGCAGGCGACTAACCGGTCGCACAAAAAGAATGAGGTGACCCGAAGCGTCCACGGCCCGGTTGCCTGGCCGTTCGTAAAAGCCATCGTAATATCCAGTTTACATATATATCGTAGAGCGATAGAATTGCTAAACTAGGGATTCCAAGCGGGCCGCTATTGCCACGGACGTATCAAATGGCCGAGTCCCAAGCCAAGCTGATCGCTTTTGTGGAGCGCATGCCGAGACCACCGCTGGTGGAACAGTTCCGCTCGATGTCCTGGATTACCGACCGGCTGGCCGGTATCCCTCAAAGAAAGACTCCCCTTTGGTGGTGGTGCGCAATTGCCATTTCCGCCTCCGTCGCCTCCTTTGGCATCTTCTGTATTCTGTACCTGCTTTTCACCGGCGTCGGCGTCTGGGGCAATAATATTCCCGTCGGTTGGGCTTGGGGCATTACAAATTTTGTGTTCTGGATCGGTATCGGCCACGCCGGCACATTGATCTCTGCGATTCTTTATCTCTGCCGGCAGAAGTGGCGGACCGCCATCAATCGATCCGCTGAAGCCATGACCTTGTTCGCAGTAATGTGCGCCGCGATTTTTCCCGGAATTCACGTCGGCCGCGTCTGGATGGCCTGGTTCTTGATTCCCGTACCCGTCCCTAACTGGATCTGGCCAAATTTTCGCAGCCCCTTGATGTGGGATGTCTTTGCCGTCTCGACCTATTTCACGGTTTCGGTGTTATTTTGGTACTTGGGCCTGGTACCTGATTTGGCTACGATGCGTGATCGGGCCAAAACTCAGGTGGCCAAGGTTTCCTACGGTTTACTCGCGCTCGGCTGGAATGGCGGTAATCGTCAGTGGCGACACTACGAGATGGCTTACTTAGTTCTTGCGGGTATCTCTACTCCCTTGGTGCTGTCGGTGCACTCGACCGTATCGTTCGATTTCGCGACCTCGCTCCTTCCCGGTTGGCATACAACGATCTTCCCGCCCTACTTCGTCGCCGGCGCCATCTTCGGAGGATTTGCCATGGTCCTGACCCTGCTTATCCCGGCCCGATCGCTCTACAAACTTCACGACATCATCACGTGGAACCATATCGACGTGATGTGCAAAATTATCCTGCTGACCGGGTCGATGGTTGGTTACTCCTACCTCATGGAGTTTTTCGTCGCCTACTATGGAACCAACCCGTATGAACGTTTCATTTTCCTCAACCGTTATTTCGGACCCTTTTGGTGGTGCGGTTGGGGGATGTTTACCTGTAACGTTTTGATGCCGCAGCTTTTTTGGGTACGCGCATTTCGTCGCAACATCATAACCGTTTATTTCGTGGCGATGTGTGTGAACGTGGGTATGTGGTTCGAGCGGTTTGCGATCATTGCTCTCTCGCTGCACCGAGATTTCGTGCCATCAAGCTGGGGCATGTACTACCCCACCTGGGTTGATGTCTCAACCTATGTAGGCACGGTCGGGCTTTTCGTCACTCTGTTTCTCCTATTTATCAGGGTATTCCCGATGATCGCGATGTCAGAGGTCAAGGGCGTCCTGCCCGAGGCGGATCCTCACTATCTCCCGGAACCAGTTAAACAACCGGCTTCGGCAACCTAGTTTGGTGTCCGCGAAATAGCGTAGCTCTAGTTCCACAGCCGCGCATATAAGTGTTTGGCCGTAAAAGTATGGTGGGGGCGAGGCTCCCGATCGCCCGGCGCGCTTGTCTGCGGCCACACTAAAAACCCCCCAGCTCGGCGAGGTTTCCGGCCTAGCGACATCTTGGGAATAAGCACATCGGCGGCTTCGCTAACATTGCAGGGCATACAGGGGAGCCTCGCCCTACCAAACTTAAGTCACGCCTATCCACGGCTACCGGGGCACATGAAAAGGACTTAGGGCCTTTCGACCAAGTCATGTCAGTTCT
>DASUWQ010000038.1:0-6580 GCA_036378375.1 Chthoniobacterales bacterium | reverse complement strand
CTTCTTTGAGGCTGATCGAGTTTACGATCCCTTTCCCTTGGATGCATTGGAGTCCAGCTTCGAGAACACTCCATTTGGAACTATCGATCATCACCGGCACCCGACTGATATCCGGCTCAGCTGCCACCAGGTTCAAAAACTTCCTCATGGATGCCTCCGAATCGATCATCCCTTCATCCATGTTGATGTCGATAATGTTAGCTCCGCCCTCAACCTGTTGCCGGGCGACGGCTAACGCCCCTTCAAAATCGCCGCTCAGAATCAATTTCGAGAACTTCGGTGAACCTGTGATGTTGGTGCGTTCACCAACCATGGTAAATCCGATCCCGAAAGTGTAGGGCTCCAGTCCACTGAGCTGCGTACGAACTTCTAACTTGGGCAACGGCCGCGGCGGTAACCCGGCTACCGCATTCGCCAGCATCTCGATATGAGCCGGTGTGGTGCCGCAACAGCCACCAACAATGTTCAGCCAGCCGAGCTCCGCCCATTCCTTTAACTGCGGAGCCAACGATTCCGGAGTCTCTGGAAACCCAGTTTCTGACAACGGATCCGGAAGTCCGGCGTTCGGATAGCAGGAGACAAAGATCGGCGCAAGGCGAGCCAGTTCCTCGATATAAGGACGCAGTTCTTTAGGACCGAGCGCACAGTTTAACCCAACGCTGAGAAGCGGTGCGTGCGAGATTGAGATCCAAAAAGCTTCGGTCGTTTGCCCGGTCAGAGTCCGCCCGCTGGCGTCGGTAATCGTGCCGGAAGCCATCACCGGGACTCGAAATCCGAGCTCGGCAAAGAGTTCTTCGATGGCAAACAGCGCCGCTTTCAGATTCAGCGTGTCAAAAGTCGTCTCGACCAGAAGCAGATCGGCTCCTCCTTCGATCAACGATCTGGCTTGTTCCGCATAGGCGCCCTTGACTTGCGCCCAGGTTACTTCGCGTTTGCCGGGGTCGTTCACGTCCCGGGAGATCGATAACGTCCGATTCAACGGACCAATAGAACCCGCTACGTACCGGCGACGTCCTGGCTCTTTGGCCATCACCTCGCGAACCGCATCTTTAGCCAGCTTTGCCGCCGCCCGATTGATGTCGGGCACATACTGCTCAAGCGCAAAGTCCGCCTGCGCGATGACCGTTGCGTTGAATGTATTAGTCTCGATGATATCGGCACCCGCCTGCAGATATTCGAGGTGGACTTGGCGGATAATCTCGGGCCGGGTCAGACAGAGGACATCATTATTATTCTTGAGCGAGACCGAATGATTCTTGAGAAGATCACCTCGATAATCCTCCTCTTTCAGTTTGAAGCGCTGGATCATGGTCCCCATCGCGCCGTCGAGGATCACAATCCTTTTAGCGAGGAGATCAACGATATCGAAGGCATCAGAATGGCGAAGATTGTCCGGCATATCCTAGAAAAACCTCTAACACCTGGAGGACGGCGGCGCAACGAATAGATTGATTTATCATGATGGCTTGATGGGTTATTCTGCCGCGGGAGTAGTCTCCGCGAGAAATCATTTCACCGAGTGACACCGAAGCCCGCTGACTCGTAATCGTCCTCGTCGTCGTCCTCGTCCTCGAGAAATTTTGTATCGCGGGACGAAGGTATCAACATCCCACCCGCCTGCAGGGGAGCCGCTTTGGACCGTATCTCGTCACCCCCGCAAAATCCGTCTCAGCGCTTATCCGGCCAAAGCGTGCGAAAAACAGGCGGCTCCCGCGAACGTCTCAATCACTCTGCAGCTCTACCGGCGAACCGTAACGAAACCGAAGCCAGGGGTGAATGCAACACCCTGGGTTATTCGCGGGAGCCGCCCGTTAGCGATGCGTAATGGCCGAATCGAGCCCTGCAAGGAAACATGGTGAGGTTACTCGCAACGTGGGCAAAGCGGCTCCCCTCCGGGCGCTGGGATATTCGTACGGTCGCCCTGCAATTCACGGATTGTCGAGGACGAGGACGATTACGAGTGCACGCCCAGCAACAACACATCCATCCCAACCGCGAGCACAAAAACTAGACTTACGAAGGCGTTGCTTTGGAAGAAAGCACGGTTGATTCCAGCCAAGTCGAGATTGGCCGCAGCTCTGTGCTCATAGAACAGCGCGCCACCGACCGCTACCAACGAAAGATAATAAATCCAGCCCAAATTAGCCACCATCCCGAACCCGAGCAGGCAGAGCAGCAAAACGGCGTGCATCCCTTGCGCCAGCCTAAGACTCGCGGGGACCCCAAACCGAACGACCATCGAATGCAGACCCTGCTTCCGGTCGAAGTCATAGTCCTGAGTCGCGTAAATCAGGTCGAAACCACCGACCCAGAAAATAACGCCCAGTGCCAGGATGATCGGCGGCCATGCGAATTCTCCCCGTACGGCTAACCAGGCGCCCACTGGAGCAATCGCCAATGACAGCCCTAAGAAAAACTGGGTGTACGAAGTGAATCTTTTCGTGAACGAATAAAAAAAGATCACCGCTAGAGCGACCGGAGACAAAAGAAAGCAAATCGGATTAATCAAAGAGCAGACCAGGACAAAAGCGATACTCGAAAAACTGACCAGAGTATAGGCCGTGCCTTTAGACACAAGCTTATGCCGTCCGGCAGTCCGTGGATTAAGCTTGTCAGTTTCCCAGTCAGCGACCCGATTGAATGCCATCGCCGCGGTTCTCGCGAAGACCATGGCCAAAAGAATCAGACCTATTATTACCAGACTGGGAAACCCTTTCGCTGCCACTAGCATCGACCCGACAGCGAATGGCAACGCGAAAACGGTGTGAGAGAAACGAATGAATTTAAGAATCCGCTGTAACACTTCCTGAATAGCAAATAGCAGATAGCAAATAGCAAATCAAAAGGGCTCCGCCCTTTCCTGGTACTCAGCGACGCGCACGCGTAGGACGAGAGGGGAGCGCCGGGTAGCGAGTTGTAAAACCAGGAGGTTTCCGATTCTGCGACCGGGCCCGCTGCTAATTAAGGCATTGACTTGAGACAGCCAGATAACGCGAGAGGCGCAATTGCTTAGTCAATTTGTTGCCCAATCGGCTAACTCTTTAAGCGTTTTCCCGAGAGCATCTTCTCCTAGTTCCAGGTCGTAACGGAGAATGCTAGCAGCATCAAACATGAGCCGCATAACCCTATTAAAATCCTCCCTTTCTTTTGGAGTTAGCTCCCATTTAGAAAGAGGCAGTCTTTCCTTTACCAGCTCTTCGGCTTCTATCTTTTCTCTATTTGGTTTCATATGCGGTAGGTAAGGGAGTTTTTCGAATGCGGCTGACACATCAGCACGGTTATGATCGCCAGGGAGAATATCGCACCAATTCGTTAGCACGCGTCGACCTTAGTCCAGGGGCAAGACCCCAACGGCTTTTCTAAGCGGCCTTATCGCTCCGGCGAAACCCCGATCTTTTTCGCTTGGCTGACTATCGCCGAGAGCGAGTAAAGGGTATAAAAGACGACTGTTAAACGACAGGATTGCCGACAGCTCACCTGCCCCGTCCGACCTAGCCTTGGCGACGCTGGATTCACTCCGGGGCTTCCGTTCATTCGCGTTCTGCCTATTCCGTGTACATTCCCGGCTAAAGTAGATGTTATGATGAAGCCTTATCTACCAATTGCTGCCGTCGTTCTGATAGTGCTGAACGGTTTGCTGCTCGTACCCGGAGCTAGTACCTACACAGTTTCCATTGCGATCGTGGCCGTTCTAGTGGCGATTCTGGTGTTTGTGCTTTCGTTGGGCGGGAAGTCAAAGGCCAACTCAACTTCAGCGCCCGGTCCGGTGGCTACGGGCGTTCCTTCGCCGGCGCCTCTGACGGTCGCGCCTCCCCCTCCGGCTGCAGGCCAGGCCGAAGGAGAGATTGCGGCTTTTCTAGCTCTTCTTCAGGAGAAGGGCCGGCTGGTAGATTTTCTTATGGAGGATGTAACCACCTACGACGACGCACAAGTCGGCGCGGCGGCCAGAGTAATTCATCAGGGTTGTAAAGAGGTGCTGGCAGAACACTTCAGTATCACTCCCGTTTCCGGCGCGGAAGAAGGTTCTAGAGTCACCGTGCCGGCCGGATACGCCGCCGACGAGTACCGGCTCATCGGAAAGATCAGCGGAAACCCACCCTTCAGCGGCAAACTGATTCACAAGGGCTGGAGAACCGAATACGTAAAACTCCCAAGAACCGCTAAAAGCGACCGTCTTCCTGCGATAGCGCCGGCGGAAGTGGAACTTCCGTAGACGGAGGTGTTTTCCGGGTGACAGGTGACAGGTGATTGGTGATTGGTGATTGGTGATTGGTGATTGGTGATTAGTGATTAGTGATTAGTGATTGGTAGGGCGGAGGGTATGAAGGTTCTAACAGCCGGTCTTTGCCGCGAAGCGGGAGCACAGAATAGCCCAGGTGCTTTAGCCCTGGGTGGCGATACCGTCCGAGATCCGCCCTGAAAGGGCGGCCGAACCGGGGTATCAACGCCGAACCAGGGGCATCGTCGTTCGTGGTGAAAGCCCGCGGGTCCTTTCTTCTAATGCTTATGCGTGTCCCCGGCGTTACGCCATTACTCCATCACTCCGGTCCTCGACCACGACACTTCCCTTGCGGTCAGGTTGTGTTATGACACTCTAATTTTACTCCAGTGGAATTTGCCGTTCAGAATTCGGAATCTGCAGCCAACATCCAAACCGACGCACGCTTCAGCCTCGGAATTGATCTGGGAACCACTAACAGTGCGGTTGCTCTCGAAGATTTGGAGACCGGCTGGACCGGGATGGTCGAGATGACCCAACTCCTTGGTCCAAACCGGATTGGGGAAAAGCCAACTCTCCCGTCTGCGGTCTATATTCCGCATCCAGACGAGTTTCCGACCGAACAGCTCCGTCTTCCTTGGGAAGAGAGAAGCAGTGGGGTGATCGTGGGCCATTTTGCACGAGATCATGGCGCCCTGATTCCAGATCGGTTGATCACCTCAGCCAAGTCTTGGTTATCGAATTTCCACGTGGATCCGAGGAAACCAGTTCTGCCATGGAAATCGGACATCAATGAGCCAAAGCTCTCCGCACTCGAATGTTCCCGGCTTTATCTCGAGCATATGAAGCTAGGGTTCTTAAACGCTGAACGGGCGCGAGACCGATCATGGAATATCGATGAAGGCCAGGTTGTAATCACCGTTCCCGCCTCATTTGACGAGGTCGCGCGGAATCTGACGCTCGAGGCTGCACTGGCTGCGGGTTTCGCTCACTTGGTCCTCCTTGAAGAACCGCAAGCCGCCTTTTATGCGTGGATGGAACAGTCCGGATCAGATTGGCGCAATCAGGTCGGTCCTGGGGACATCGTTCTCGTCTGCGACGTCGGAGGTGGCACTTCGGATTTTAGTCTGATCGCGATTGCCGAAAAAGATGGGAACCTCGAAGTCGAACGGATCAGTGTTGGCGAACACATCCTTTTGGGCGGCGACAACATGGACCTGGCCTTGGCTTATACGCTGAGGACCCAGCTGGAAGCGGCCGGAAAAACGATCGACGAATGGCAGTTTCTTTCTCTGATCCATACAGCGAGTAATGCCAAGGTCCGCTTGTTCACAGACTCGTCGTTGCCGGAAACTCAGATAGCGGTTCCATCCAGGGGCTCGAGCTTGCTCGCTAAGACAGTCTCGGTAAGACTCGACCGCGCCACACTTGAGCAAGTGGTCCTGGATGGTTTTTTTCCCCTGACAAAGCCATCCGAGCTACCGCAGGAAGCTGTGGCGGCAGGACTTCGGGAGTTAGGGCTTCCCTATGCCGCTGATCCGGTTATCAGCAAGCATCTCGCGCGTTTCCTGAGGCGCAGCCTGATCAACGTGAAAGGCAGTGAAACGCTAGTTTCGCTGATGAAATCGCAGGCACTCGGAAGCGAATACATCACGCCCACTGCCGTGCTTTTTAATGGGGGCGTATTCAACGCCGCGCCGATTCGAAAGCGCGTCCTCGACCTTCTCGCTTCGTGGAATGATGGGATCGCTGTTCGAGAGCTGGAGGGATTCCAACCAGACCTCGCGGTTGCTAAAGGAGCTGCCTTGTACGGTCGCAACCGCTCCACCGGCAAAGGGATTCGGATTAAGGCGGGGACGGCGCGGTCTTACTATATTGGTTTGGAATCGACGATGCCCGCGATCCCGGGATTCAAGCCGGCAATTAAAGCCGTGTGTGTCGTGCCCCAGGGAATGGAAGAAGGGAGCGAATTGCTGATCAATCAAGAGGAGTTCGGGCTCACGGTTGGTCAACCGGCCGATTTTCGCTTTTTTGCATCCGAAATGCGCAGCGGAGATGTGCCTGGGCAGATCATCTCGAATGCCGAACGGGAGCTGGAAGAAACCAGCAGAGTCGAGGTGTCGTTGCCCGCAGTCGAAGGATTTCCTGAAGGTCAAATGATTCCGGTGATGATCAATCCGGTGGTGACTGAGCTGGGAAACCTGGAGCTCTGGATGAAGCATACCCGGTCGGATCGTCGCTGGAAACTCGACTTCCAGCTCCGAATGGAGTGAGCGTTTGGCGTTTGGCGCGGGGCGTATCAGCGTGTGGGACTGATGTCCCGAAGGGACAAAAGACTTAGCCCGGTTAACCAGGCTTTAA
>DASUWQ010000037.1:0-6476 GCA_036378375.1 Chthoniobacterales bacterium | reverse complement strand
GATATCAGAGTCCTCGTCAATACGAGTCTTGTTATAAACCAGAAAAAGAAACACTTTTTCGAAAGAAAAAGTTACAGTTAACCTCGTCTGCAGAAGGCGGAGCGAAGGTCAAGCGAGCAAACGGAATAAATGGGGGAAGCCGTGCGCCGTGAAAAGGGCGCCTGATCCAGTAGGAGGAAGATATCCTACCCGGGAAGAGTTGCTCCACCCGGAAGCAGTCGGGGCGTGAGGGGCTGGTAACAGTCCAGCACGAAGCCTTCGACGCAAAAGGTCCGGCAAGGCCGGATCAGCGAGCACTTAGACCATAATGAAAACTGAACGCCGAGAAAGCCTCGAAAACATTAATGTGACTGCTGAGCCGCTGGCTACAAGGCGAAGGCCGCCGTCCGGTTGGGAAGCGAGCAACACGCGCACCGACTGGAAGCACCGGGGTAGTGGCGATGGTATGAGTGCGAAGGATCAGGAAGTCAACACGGGAAGCCCGATGCAGCGGGAAGCAAGATCCCAACCAGAGGTCCGCGAGGAACAGACTGGGCTGAATCGGGTGGCGGAAAGGTCCGTAGTAGCGATGAAACGAGTAACGATCGTGGAGCAAAGGGACCTTAGTTCAAGGGCAACGCAGAAGTGGTGAGAGCGCAGAGATTGATGTGAATCTAGGAACTCCACAAAGCGTTCGGAAACTGCAGAGAGCGTTGTATGCCAAAGCGAAGGCAAATCCGACCTATCGCTTCTACACGCTGTACGATAAGATCTACCGGAACGATGTGCTCAAGGAAGCCTGGAGCCGCTGTCGAGCAAACGACGGCAGCTCGGGAGTTGACGGACAAAGTTTCGAGGGGATCGAATCCAAAGGCGTTGAGCGATGGCTGGAACAATTAGCGCAAGAATTGCGAACCAAAACCTACCGGCCGCAAGCGGTACGGAGGGTCTACATTCCTAAAGCGGACGGGAAGAAACGGCCGCTAGGAATTCCGACAATCAAGGACCGAGTGGCGCAGATGGCAGCGGTCATCGTGCTAGAAGCGATCTTTGAAGCGGATCTGACAGAAGAACAGTACGCGTATCGTCCGAAGCGAAGTGCACACGATGCAGTCCGGAAGGTGCACGAGCTTCTAAATCGAGGATACACCGAGGTGGTCGACGCTGACCTCAAAGGGTACTTCGACACCATTCCACACCACGAGTTGATGAAAAGTGTCGCGAGGCGTGTGACTGACGCCGCGGTGCTGAAACTAGTCAAAGCATGGCTGGAAATGGCCGTTGAAGAAACCGATGAAAGAGGGAACAAACGGCGAACCACAGCAAACAAAGAAAGCGGTAAAGGTACTCCGCAAGGAGCACCGGTCTCGCCGCTGCTGGCCAACCTGTATATGCGTCGCTTCCTGCTGGGATGGAAGCAGCAAGGCTGGGAACAAAAGTTACGGGCCCACATTGTCAACTACGCCGACGACTTCGTGATCTTGTGCCGCCAAAAGGCGGCGGAAGCACAAGCACAGATGGCAAGGATGATGGAAAAGCTGAAACTGGAAGTAAACCAGCAAAAGACACGCATCTGCCATGTACCCGAAGAATCGTTCGATTTTCTGGGATACACGCTGGGGCGCTGTTATCGGGTCAAAACAGGCCAAGCCTATATCGGGACTAAACCCTCGAAGAAGCGCATCCTTAAATTCTGTGAGAGCATCAGCCAAAAGACCCGAGAACAAACCTGCGGGCGAGATACCGAAGAACTAGTTGGAGAACTGAACCTGATGTTAAAGGGTTGGGCTAACTATTTTCGGCTTGGTTCGGTGAGCAAAGCCTATGAGAGCGTGGATAGCCATGTTCGAAATCGGCTGCGCCAATGGTTGCGACGAAAGCACAAGATTAGGGTACGAGTCGAGAAACGCTTCTCTGACACCTATCTTTATCAACAGCTTGGAGTAATCCGGCTGACCCACTTTCAGACCAACCTGCCGTGGGCGAAGGCTAAGTAATACCCTTGTCCGAAAGCCGGATGCGGGAGATCCGCACGTCCGGTTTGATGAGCGGGGTCTGGAAACGGGACTCTCTGTTACCGCGCCAGATCTCGACTCTACCGTAGGGGGTACCGTTTATGCCGGATTGCGACCTTGACCGTAGCGTAACCTTCTGCTTATAAACCCAACACCAGATCAGCTAGAAAAAACAAACATTCTCGTGTCCGTTTTTTCGGGGGAAGTACATCTCTGTGGCAGACCTTCGTTTGCTTCGTTAGCTTCTGTAAGAGTTTCTCCCTTTGTGGTCTTTCCGTATTGTGATTTGAGGGCGGTCCTGTGACCTTCTTGTGAGAGCCGATCGGGCAACAACCCATTAAGAGACGACCCCGGGTCTCGCGGCAAGTCCACTACTGACGCCGATGTTCCTTCCACATTATGATCGATAGGTTTTCGTTGGTCGTTCCCTTCCAGACCAACTCGATGCGTGATCGGCCGGACTTGCTGCCGTTTTTCGCGTGGCTAACGTTCCAATCGAAATCCATCTGAACCCGATATATCCCTTGATCGAAATCGGATTCGGTAAGTGTGGTGTCGAGGTGAGAATACTGGCGATTGCTCCAGCGATTAAAATATTTTTCAAGCTCTGAACGAATTGCGCGGGTCGAAATTTTCCCTTTGTCGTGATAGTCAACTCGAGAGGCACACTTCGCGACGATGGCTGGGGAGTCTCCGGTTTCTAAATTCTGGAGAAGCTTTTCGCTCTCGGACAATGCTGTGAACTTCATGGACTGCGAAGCCGCCGTATTCGCTGAGACCTGCGCTAAAGAAAGCGACGCAGTGGCGCCAGTCAGGGAAGCGATGATTAGGCCTGATAGTAACCCAGAACGCAGGCTCGTTGAAGCGCGATGAAGCAATAACCTCCGTATCAATGGCGCGCCTCGGTGGAGCCTTGAATTTTTGAGAGGTCGCCTTCACTAAGCTTGCGGTGAAACAGATCCAGCGCCATTCCGTAGACCGTCCGGGCGGCGGCAGCATCATAGCGAGCGCCTTCGTCCCGCATGAAGGCATGAGCGCCGTTGAATTCGTGCCAGCTGAAATTTGTTCCGGCGTCGGCCAAGGCATTGTAAATCATTGCCCGGCCTTCGCGGGGAACGTGCGGGTCTTGACGGCCAAACACGACCAGGAGTTCACCCCTGATCTCAGGGATTCGGTCGAGCGTGTCGTCATGCAGACCTTTGCCCAGACTCCGCTTGTGGATGTCGGTTGGGTAACAGCAGGTCGCGGCGAGCACTTCCGGGTTGATAGCGGATCGGAAAGCGAGATGTCCGCCGATGCAGAACCCCATGGAACCGAGCTTGCCGGTACATTTAGGATGCGATTTCAAATAGCCCAATGCCGCCTTAGCGTCGGCATCGTAGCTGAAGAGTTCTTTGTTGATCTTGTCCGCATTGCCTCGATCCGCGCCCGCCTGATCGTAGGGAAGAACAGTGCCCGGTTCTTCGAGCTCATGAAATATTTCCGGGATGACGACCACGAACCCGTGTCCAGCGAGCATCGCAGCACTTCGCCGAATCGGTCCAGTTACCTGAAAAATTTCGGAGAACAAGACGATCCCTGGGTAACGGCCTTCAGCGACCGGACACAAAACGTGGGTACGCATTGGCCCAGTTGGGGTTGGGATATCGACGAATTCGTTGTCTGTGATGATCATAACGTTTTGGATTGCAATCGTGTTGTACGAACAGCGAATACCGATAGTAGCTGCAAAAGAGCGCAAAGAACGCAAAAAAAACCACGAATGGATGCCAATAAAAAATCTCACGGAAGGACGAGGCCTAGTAAAGCCCCGTAGCGGCGAAATATTTATAGCCCAGGGTGAGTCTGCGAGCCTTGGGTATGCGATCTAAAAAACGCCCAGCGCTGGAAGCGCGTAAGAAGCGACGTGTGGCACGAGCATGAACAGACACCGCGTTTCAACCATGC
This sequence comes from Chthoniobacterales bacterium, assembly GCA_036378375.1. Taxonomy (GTDB): domain Bacteria; phylum Verrucomicrobiota; class Verrucomicrobiia; order Chthoniobacterales; family JAFAMB01; genus JAFAVN01. The sequence goes on along the minus strand of DASUWQ010000037.1, from coordinate 2,535 downwards.
ACACACAGGAACGCTGATTCTTTCGCGCTTTCAGCGCTAAACGCGCTTTTAATCGAATACCTAAGGCTACAAATATGCCGCCGCTACGAGGCTCTAGTAGGGTTCGCTTTCTTGAAAGCGCCTCGCGATCGGCCGTGGAGGTCACTACCTAAGGTCACGTCTTATTTAGCAACAGGACTATAAGCGGTAGTCTCGGGTCTAACTATTGACACGCATGCTAAGCTGTTTTGCGCATGGATAGCACAGAACCCCAGGGCCTGACACGGAGGCAACTGCTTTTAGCAGCCACTTTTACCGGCGCCAGTCTGGCCGGCACCTCGATTGGTTTAGCTGAAACCAAAGTTACTCCGGCCACCAGAAGACCATTATGAACCTCTCGAAGACTTCAAGGATGATCTGGAAGCACATGAAGGGTGGGTCGGCCCAGGAGGTGCAACCGGGACCACAAGACTTAAATGCTGCTAATGCGATTCCAGCATCCGAAGTCACGGAGGCTAGGGTCGTCTGAACTTTTCACATTAAGCGCGTGAAGCGGCGTCGCAAGGGTCCGGCGGTCACCCTTCGAAGAAGTCACGGACACTAGGGTCACGTCTGAGCGGACGCGATGAAATCATTCTCCGGTAACGTTCCGATCAGGGGCGAGACGAATTAGGGTCACGTCTAAACATTCCACATTATAGACGAACGGCATCTTCGGAGGTCCAAAGCCATTAGAGCATCAAAATTTTCCGTACCGCCTTGATTCGTCGTTGCAGGTCGCGGTCGACTTGGAGTCGTTTCTCGAACCGGCTGATAGCCATGCTAACAGCTGAATAACCGGTGCCGCCCGAGGCGGAACCCAACTCTGCCAAGCGCATGCCGGCGAAGTTACGAGCGAGATACCAGGCTCCGTGTAGTGCTCCATTACCGCGCCTGGCGGTAAGCGTTTCCCAATCTTCTTTCCAGACCTTGCTTACCGCCGTGCAAGTGCTCTTCCAGTCCGGGCCTATCCGTTCCGATTGCCGTAAGCCGCGCTGTTCCTGCCGGTTGCCTTTGAGCTGCCTGGCCATTTGTCGGACGAACGAATCCGATCCGAGCAACAGGCTTGCCGAGATTTTATTCTTCCAATCGGTTTCCCAATCGCCGAGCGCGGCCATCTGCTCAAGCTCGCGGCGGTAAGCAAGGCGGAGACTCCTGAGACTGTGTTTATCTAAAAAGGTGTAAATGAAATCCGTAGTCAGCCAGCCCGGATTTTTTTCGTTTCCCACGTAAACGTTGTACGAACTCCAAGGATAATTCAGTGCGGCTGCGCGGGCTTTAATCATCTCGGGATCCGGTTGGGTTTGCCCAATTGCCGCTCGTCCTTCGTGTCCTCCCAAAGTTGCAACTCGTACCGGATTAAGGTGGATGTAACGGTTGATGGTCAAGGCAGAGCCATCCTGATCGTGTAACACCGCTTTGAATCGTCCTTGGAACAGGGGACCAGACCTTCGATGAAGCCGGTTGAACCAAGTGCTATAGGAGACATTGAGCCATTGCATGGCTTGACTGAGATTGGCCTTAGGCGTCTCGATTTGCAGATGGTAATGGTTTCCCATCAGCACGTAGGTATGAATCTTAAGAGCGAACCGGGTCGGGAGAGCGCTCAGCAGGTTGATAAAATGGGTATTCGCTCGCTCGTCAGGAAAGATTTGCTTCTTTTCCAAGCCGCGGTTGATGACGTGGTACCAGCCGCCTTCAATGTCGAGTCTCAGTGGCCGAGCCATGAACAAGAGAATAACCCGTCAGCCGATCCGCGCAATGTGAAAAGTTTAGACGTGACCCCTTAGCTGACCCCCTTTCATCGCCTGAATACAGGCAGCGTTCCCCTCTCACCTCAGGAACTGCGCCAGGCGCTTCATGGAGGGCTTTTCCTGAGTTTTGCGGATCAATTCTCCGCAGAAAGCGTAGGGCTCAGGCAAATCTTCAAAAAGAACGAGCCAGATTTCCGCATGCGAGACGTGGAGCTGCTCGTCCGTTTTTATGCTTTTGACCAGTTTCTCGAGAAATACGATGGGAACTTGAAGAAATTTTTAGATCTCACGTGCGATCGATTAAACAAAACATGGGCTGATAACGAGAATTACATTCGCGAGCGAGCGGGCGCCTTTGAAAAGTCTCTAACCTTGACTTGTCAAATCTTCGGAATTGATAACGCTTTCCGAAAATACTCAAACGATCGCTATGAATCGCGATTCAACCGAGCCGTGTTTGATGTAATGATCTTCTATTTCTCCAGGGTTGCGCCAGAAGTACTGGCGCGATTTGGTGAGGAAATAAAGCTCTCATTCCAACAGTTGTGCGGCGATCCAGCTTTCAGAAAATCGATCGAGTCCACAACTAAGAGTATTACCGAGACCGTTGGGCGGCTGTCCATGTGGGGCGATAGACTGTCTTCAAGGCAACAAGCAAGAGGGTCGCGTCTAAACTTTTCACATTAGTCACGTTTGTATCGACGGAGATTCAGAGCCTCAAAATGAGCGGACGGGTTTTTGAATCACTGTAGGAGATGACGAG
>DASUWQ010000036.1:0-7082 GCA_036378375.1 Chthoniobacterales bacterium | reverse complement strand
CGCCGGTTTGGCTTCGCGGATGGAAAAAGGTCTACAGCTTGCAGCCCAATTAGTCGACTCCGGTCAGGCCGTGGCGAAGCTCCGCGAATTCCAAGCGTTTTTTGCGGATCGGTAGCGATTCGTTCTCGTACTCGGCTTGGGGCGTGAACAGGTGCAGGTGAGATAACCGCGTTCGGAATCCTAACCTGGATAGGACCAATGGGATTTATAGGACTTATGGGGGGCTTTTCGCCTGTAGCTCCCGCCCAACGGCCGAACGTCGAATGTCTAAGTCTTCCCCACGGGCTTCGGCAGATGCTCGACGCAGTATTCTTCACCGTCTCGGGCCACGCGAAACTCTAGTTCCGGATCATCTCGTTCCGTTCGTTTACAAGCCGCGCATCGGTGGAGTGGCTCGTCGACCGGCACCGAACCGGCCGCGAATTTCAGCCGGCGCTTTTGCACGTCGCGACTATGACGCGCGTTGGAGAGTGCAGTCGGCACAAAGAAGAGAACGTAATTCAACAGCGAAATGATAAGGGCTGCCTTAATCAAAAGAGATGAAGTCAGGAACGTATAAAGGATCGGCAGCAAGAAAATGATGGCCAGCCACTTCACCTTAACGGGAATGAACAGTAACAGGTAAACCTGAAGGTTCGGAAACAACGTTGCGAAGGCGAAGAACAACGAAGCGTTGATAAAAAGCGGAAGATTGTTCCCTTCGCTTTGACCAGCTCCGAGGAGGAACGCGGCGATGGTAACGCCGGCCATTCCCAGAGCGTAGTACAAGGTTAACCGAAATGCTCCCCAGGCATGTTCAAGCGCGTTGCCCACCCAGATCATGAACCAGACGTAGAGCAGAAAGAAAACCGATTGAAGGATCGAGACGCCGCGATAATCCAGAAACACGTCTGGGATAAAAATATACGAGACCAGACGCCATACCTGTCCTCGCATAACCAGAGCGGGTTCCAAGGTGAGATACTGGATATATCCAGGACTGAGTTGGAACAGGATGTAAACAAAAAGATTCAGCAGCGCGATCGCCGGGATCAGACGGGGTATTGCAAGAAAACCGACCCGGTTCTCCAACCAATTCAGCCAAGACATAGGGAATTAAAATGACAGACTTGTCGCGCCGAAGCAAAGCGGGAGCGGAACCTGTCGTTCCACAGCTCGCGAAGGCGGGTGCCAAATGACAGGATGACAAATGGTATCGTCCCCGATTCGGAGAGACGATGGCGACGGGTTTACAATTTTGCAGAGCGACAATCTGTCATTTGTCATTTGTCATTTGTAATCTGTCATTCTGTTACTTGCTATTCGGCTCCGATTTGAGCTCGATAAGCCGCCGCATCTTTTAACTCAGAAAGGTCCACTCCTTCTTCCAATTGCACCTTGAACAGCCAGCCTTCTGCGTAAGGTGCGGTATTGACCAGTGCCGGATTATTTTCCAGTTCGCTGTTAACCTCCGTAACCTCACCGGAAACGGGGGAATAAATATCGCTCGCGGCTTTAACCGATTCAACAACGGCAGCCTGCTGCTTGGCGGTTACTTTGGCGCCGACCTTAGGTAATTCGACAAAAACGATATCGGTCAGCTCACCTTGAGCATGATCTGTAATCCCAACGGTACCAATTGTTTTATCGATCCGAACCCATTCATGGGTCTCGGCGTACTTTAACTCCTCAGGCACTGACATTTCTCTTGTATAGCGGTTTTTTCACCACAGTCGCGGGAAATTTGCGGCCCCGCACGTCGATCTCGACGGGCTGTCCCGGTTTTGCGAATGGAATCTTCACGTAGCCCAGTCCGATACCCACTCCGAGAGTTGGCGATTGAGTGCCGCTGGTGAGCTCGCCGATCACCTCGGATTCTACCGAAATCGGATAGTGGGGGCGGGGAGGAGGGGATTTGGGAGGCAATTTTACTGCGACTAAGCGACGGGTGAGGCCCTCTTCTGCCTGGCGCACCAGAGTCTCTTGTCCAATAAAACCGGTCTTCTTCAAATCCACAAAGATGCCTAACCCAGCCTCCAAAGGAGTTGTCTCTGGGGATAAATCGGAGCCGTTCAAAGGGTAACAAGCCTCCAGCCTCAGTGTATCGCGAGCTCCTAGACCGCATGGGGTCAGGCCTTCAGCCTGGCCCAATTCAAGGAAAGCGGACCAGACCTCTGCCGCGGTCTCCGCCGGAAAAAAGGCTTCAAACCCGTCCTCCCCAGTATAACCGGTGCGCGCCGCTAACATTGGAACGCTCCCCAGCTTGAATCTTTCAAAATGGTTGCGGGTAGGCAGTTCTCCGATCGCCCGGAAAACTTTGGCGGCGTTGGGCCCTTGTACCGCTACCGCGGCAAATAACTGGCTCTGGTCTAAGACCGAAACCCCTTCTGCCTGATGATCCTGAAGCCACGAAACGTCCTCGGCGATCTTGGCCGCATTGACTACTAGGAAATAGCCCGTCTCCGAACGACGGTAGACGATTAGATCGTCGATTACGCCTCCATGATCATTCAACATTAGCGTGTATTGGCCTTCTCCGATAGAGAGGCGATCTAGATTGTTTGTCAGCATGGAATTGAGCCACTCCGGCGCTTTCGGCCCCGAGATTTCTACCTCGCCCATGTGCGAAATATCGAAAATGCCGGCTCGCTGGCGGACGGCCTGGTGCTCTTCCAAAATACTCGTGTAATAGACTGGCATTTCCCATCCGCCGAAGGCGATCAACTTAGCGCGTAACCTCAGATGTTCCCCATACAGCGGCGTTCGTTGTAGTTCTGATGGAGTTAAAGCCATGGCCGCAAACATAGATGGGTTTGCGAAACGTCCAAAGTGAATGCAATATCTTGTTTTTCGCCGAATGCGAACACAGGGAACCTTACACGATACGCCGGTCGTCGCGTTGCCGTCATTTAGCGATCGCCACATCGGTTTGAGCGGCAGCGAATTAGAAAGTCTAATAAGCGCTACCGGTTATGAAACTCTGGACGCCCTCATCGATGCGGTGGTGCCGGAAAAAATTCGGCTCAAAGGTGACCTCGGGCTGCCCGAGGCACTGAGCGAAGCCGAGGCGCTGCGATATCTACGCTCGCTGGCCGATTTAAATTCGGTCAACAAGTCGTACATCGGTCTTGGATATTATCCGACGGTGACCCCACCTGCCATCCAGAGAAATATCCTAGAAAATCCCGGATGGTACACAGCGTATACACCGTACCAAGCCGAGATTGCCCAAGGCCGGTTGGAAGCATTACTGAACTTCCAAACCCTGATTGTCGATCTCACTGGGCTGGAGATCGCAAACGCGTCGCTGTTAGATGAAGCGACCGCTGCGGCCGAAGCAATGTCGCTCTGTTTCGCCGCCTCGAAACGGGATGATCGCCACCGATTTTTCGTTGCCAGCAATTGTCATCCGCAAACCATCGCTGTTGTTCGCACCAGAGCTGAAGCGCTGGGTATCGAAGTAGCGGTCGGGCTGCCCGAGACTATTGATTGGACGCAGAATTTTTGTGGAGCTCTTCTTCAATATCCGGATACCGATGGGCAAGTAGAAGACTACCGGGCATTTGTGGAAGCAGCTCACGCCGCGGGCACCCTCGTAGTTGTAGCTGCGGATCTCTTGAGCCTGACCCTTTTGGTTCCTCCGGGCGAATTTAATGCCGACGTCTGTGTTGGTTCTTCTCAGCGGTTTGGTGTACCCGTTGGCTTCGGCGGGCCGCACGCAGCTTTCTTTGCCACCCGCGATGAGTTTAAGAGATACATGCCGGGACGTCTCGTCGGCGTTTCCAAGGATTCAGCCGGACGCCCCGCATATCGCTTAGCGCTGCAAACTCGTGAACAGCATATCCGGCGAGATAAAGCGACGAGCAATATTTGCACTGCGCAGGTTTTGCTGGCCGTGATTGCCGCGACCTACGCCCTTTATCATGGACCCGACGGGTTAAGGGCAATCGCGACCGAAGTTCGGAGAAAGACCGAGTTGCTGGCCGGGTGGTTAAGCGCGCTTAAATTCCAAGTGCTCGAAGGGGTCCGCTTTGACACGATCAAAGTCCGTCTGGGAGCACAAGGCGAGAAAATCTTAGCCGAAGCAGCCAAGCAAAAAATCAATTTCCGCTTCTATTCTGATGGTTGGATTGGGATCTCGCTCGACGAAACCGTTTCCGCTGCGGATCTGGCAGCGTTGGCCAAGCTATTCGATATCGAACAGCGACTCTCTTGGGACGATTTTCGCCAGAGGGAGGTCGAGCCAGTGCCGGATGTTTTCCGAAGACAGTCGGAATTTCTGCAACAGCCCGTCTTCAACTCGTTCCACACTGAGACCGAGTTGATGCGCTATTTGAAGCGCCTGGAGAATCGAGATCTATCATTGACGACGTCAATGATTCCACTCGGCTCCTGCACCATGAAACTAAATGCGGCGGTCGAGATGTTGCCGGTCACATGGCCTGGCTTTGGCCAGATCCATCCATTCGCGCCACGGGAACAAACCGCGGGTTATCGCCGGCTGATCAGCGGTCTCGAAGATTGGCTGGCCAAGATCACCGGCTTTGCTGCAGTCACGGTCCAGCCTAACGCCGGCTCGCAAGGGGAATATGCTGGGCTGCTGACGATTCGCCGTTATCACGAACAGCGAGGAGAGAAGAATCGAAATGTGTGCCTGATCCCCACGTCAGCGCACGGTACCAATCCTGCCTCGGCTGCGATGGCTGGATTCAAGGTTGTGCCGGTCCTGTGCGACTCCGGCGGGAACATCGATTTAGCGGACCTGGAAAAGAAGGCAGCATTTCATCAAGCGCAGTTGGGTGCATTGATGGTGACCTATCCGTCGACCCACGGCGTCTTTGAAGAGGGTATTATCGATCTATGTGAGATTGTCCATCGACACGGTGGTCAGGTGTATATGGACGGAGCGAATCTGAACGCTCTGGTTGGTTTGTGTCGGCCGGCGGACCTAGGTGCGGACGTTTGTCACCTGAATCTCCACAAGACGTTCTGTATTCCGCATGGAGGAGGCGGCCCGGGCGTCGGTCCGATCGGAGTCAAAGCGCATTTAGCTCCGTATTTACCGACTCATCCATTTGCTGAGGAGCAGCGTCCGGACGCGATTGGCCCGGTATCTGCCGCCCCGTTTGGAAGCGCAGGTATTCTGTGCATTTCGTGGGCTTACATTGCGCTCATGGGAGCCGCAGGGCTTACCCAAGCCACCAAAGTTGCGATCGCCAGCGCAAACTACATCGCCACCCGTCTTCAGGGGTATTATCCGGTCTTGTATAAAGGGAAATCTGGCCGGGTCGCTCACGAGTGCATTGTTGACCTGCGACAATTCAAGAAATCTGCCGGTATCGAGGTAGAAGATGTCGCCAAACGCCTGATGGATTACGGGTTTCACGCCCCAACCATGTCATGGCCGGTCCCAGGCACACTGATGATAGAACCTACGGAGAGCGAGTCGAAGGCTGAACTCGATCGGTTCTGTGACGCGATGATTTCAATCTTTGGCGAGATTCGGGCGATTGAAACCGGGGAAGCAGACCGCGAGGATAATGCCTTAAAAAGAGCACCGCATACGGCCCAGGATTTGGCGATTGAGCCTTGGGGCCGCGGCTACAGCCGGGAGTCAGCTGCGTTTCCTGCTCCGTGGACCAAAGAATATAAGTATTGGCCTCCGGTAGGCAGGATTGACAACGTGTACGGCGATCGCAATTTGTTCTGTACGTGTGATTAAGATAATTGATCGATATGTCAGCAGTCAGATCATCACGACTCTGACCTGGACGATCTGCATGCTGAGCCTAATGTTAGTGATTGCTAACGCCATGCGTCAGCTGCTCGAGCTCCTAATGACCCATGGTTTGCCCTGGAGTTATATCTTCTCCTTTATCGGCGACTTGCTCCCCTTTTCGATGATTTATTCGATCCCCTGGGGTGTGCTGCTTTCCGTATTGCTCGTATTCGGCAAACTTTCTTCGGAGAACGAGCTGTTAGCTCTACGCGCCACCGGAATTGGCATGCTCCGCATCTGTGCGCCCGTATTTGTGATCACCTTGGGCTGTCTCGTGCTTTCTCTTTGGATCAACCTTTACGTGGCGCCGGAATGCGAAAAAAGGTTCAAAGAACTGGCGTTTAATCTCGCGTCAACGGAACCACTGGCGCTGTTCGGTTCAGACGAAGTGATCGATGCGTTCCCTAATCGGAAAATTTATGTAGGCCGGAAGAATGGGAGTACGCTGGAGGATCTTCACATCTATGAAATGAACGCGCAGCAGGTCCCGATCCGGGTCATTTATGCCAAGCGCGGCACGATGGAAGTAGACAAACAGAATCAACGGATTTTGCTCAGGATTTTTGACGCGCGTTACGAGGACCGGGATGAGTCCGATGTAGACGACTTAAAAAAGATGCACTACGGGATCAGTGTCGAGGAAGGCGTTTTCCCGATTTCACTTCAGGAGTTGATTACTAAGGCCCACAGCAACCAGCGCCCGACGGAGTTGACGCTAAGTCATCTCCGGGAAGCCATGGAACAAAAGCAGGGGAAACAGCTAACCATCCTGCGAACCGAGTTAAGCAAACGCTTCTCAAATTCATTGGCGGTGCTCACGTTCGTTCTGGTGGGAATCCCGCTGGCCATCACCGCGCATCGACGCGAAACCTCCGTGGGTATCGGCATCAGCATTTGTGTCGCCTTCACCTTCTTTATATTCATCGTGCTGACAGATAACCTTAAGGGTAACGCCAGTCTTCATCCGGAGCTGTTGATTTGGCTGCCGAACGTCATCTATCTGATTCTGGGAGGAACTCTCTTTTACCGACTAGCGCGGCGCTGATCGCACCGATTCAAAAATGGATTTCCAATTTTAAAAGGATGCGGCTACGACGTTGTGGAGCCTGCTTCGCTTTCGAGGTGGTCGTTGCCCCGCAGGGGCAGAAGAATGTAGCCCAGGGTTTTAACCCTGGGTTAAATGTTCCAACGCGGCGTGCCCTGAAAGGGCACCAGAATTTCGGTTTCCAGCGTTTAACACGAGTGTGAAGGCAGCGTTGGAAGATAAAACATCGTCGGGCGCCACTTTCAGGGCGCATCTTTTGATGCCTAACCCAGGGCTAAA
>DASUWQ010000035.1:0-4496 GCA_036378375.1 Chthoniobacterales bacterium | reverse complement strand
CGCGGCAGCTGATGGCGACAATCGACTGGAAAGCCCGAGCAGAGCGCGTCTCCCGTAGATTGGAGAGATTGGCGGAGATCACTGACGAACCCGGAAAATTAACGCGCACGCTGTTATCGCCGGCAATGGCTGAGGCTACTCAATTGGTCGACGGATGGATGCAGGAAGCAGGCCTGCAAACATCGACCGATTTCATTGGTAACCTGGTTGGAGGAACCCCGGATCTTCGCCGGGAACCGATCAGCCAAACGCCAGACGCCGAACGCTCCCGCGGCCGCGGGACCAAACGCCGCTCGTTTCTCATTGGGTCCCATCTCGATACGGTGCGCGACGCTGGGCGATTCGATGGTGGGCTCGGCGTCGTTTTGGGGATCGAAATTGCCGACATTTTCCGTTCCGGCTTTGATCTGCCCTTCGCCTTAATGATCGCAGGCTTTAGTGACGAAGAAGGCGTCTTATTTCAAACTGCCTATCTTGGTAGCCGAGCTTTTTGTGGCTTGTTGCGCTCGGAGGATCTCGAGGTTTCGAACCAGGAAGGTTCGCTCCGGCAGTTGTTGATGGATGCACGGACCCGTCGCGCCGTCTCGCCCGCCATCGTCCGCTTCGGCCGGACGACGGCGGAAGTCCCGCAGATAGGGATGACGGCGGAACCAGAGTTCCGGTTGCTGCGTGGGACAGTGGACCGTGATCAGCTGGTCGGTTACTTCGAGATCCACATCGAGCAAGGGCCGGTTCTGGAAGATCGAAATCTTCCGGTCGGAGTTGTTACTGCGATTGCGGGTCAATCCCGTTTCCGATTCAATTGGACTGGGAAAGCAGCGCATGCCGGTACTACTCCGGTGGCATTACGGAAGGACGCCCTTCTCGGTGCTGCCCGTTTCGCGTTGCGGACCGAGGATGCCTGCAGCCGGTTCCCTGGCTTGGTCGCGACTGTCGGGGAATTGAACGTCAGTCCTAACGTCAGCAACGTTGTCCCCGGCCGAGTGACCCATTCACTCGATGTGCGTCATCAACAAGACTCCGTGCGTGGTGTCGCGATCGCCTGGCTTTGCCAGGAGGCCGACCAGATCGCTGCGGAACGGAAATTGGGCTTGGAACGGTTGCTTGTTCAGGAGACCCCATCAGTCGTTTGCGATCCCGATTTCATCACTCGGTTGGCCGCCGCTGCGAAATCGGTTACCGGAGACAGCTTTCAACTCCCGAGTGGCGCCGGACATGATGCCGTAGTTCTTTCGCAGCTCTGTCCGGCAGGCATGCTTTTTGTACGCTGCCGAGATGGTCTAAGCCATCATCCGGACGAGTTTGTCCAAGTCGACGATATCGAGCTCGCACTAAGAACCGCTGTCAGGTTTATGGAAAGCTTCGCCAGCAGGACCGGAAAGTGATTGGTGATTAGTGAATGGTGAATGGTGAATGGTACGGCTAGGTCTCACCATCCGTGTGAACGCTTAACGCCCCGTCAATCACATCTTGTTTCTCACAGCGAAGCTAAGTCCCACTCGACTTCGTAAAGTACCACTTCTCAGGTTTCTTGTTTTTTCCGGTAACGCTCACTGTTGCTGAGCCACCGTGGAAGGTTGCCTGGAAGGAGAGAGCCTCTCCGAAGAACCCTCTCTTCCAGTCTCCGGTAAACACATTTTTTCGCAGTTCGCCCTTAACATTCATCGGATTGTGCGCCTGCGGCGATTCGACCGTCAACACGAGTAGGCGCCCATCCGGATAAAAGACGGCTTGGGCTTTAGCCCGATGTGTGTCGCTTCCGTTAACCAAGAGATCGACTGGGACCGTCCCTTTGTAGATCCCGTCATAATGATACTTACTTGCCTGCTCTTGTGCTGAAGCGAAGAAGGGAAAGAACAGGGTGGCCGCAGCCAATAAATTCAATTTTTGGCAAAAGGTCATTGTCGCTGTTATAGCCAGCACCGCTGCCAAGTCGCTAAAAAAATCTCATGCCCGAGTTGGAGACGACACGAAAGCAAAAAAGAAAAAACTCACGCAAAGGCGCAAAGAGAAGAGGGTAATTTTGCCACGACCGCGGTGCCCGCAGCGCAACGACTTGCCACAGTTGCTCTTAGAAATGATCTAAATAAACAAGCGAGATCTGGAGGTGACACCGAAACGAGTAAACAGACTGTCCAGCTCATTCGGGATACATTCTCGATTTGTTTTGCCTTTGCGCCTTTGCGGCTTTGCGTGAGATTATTTTTGTTCTTGTTTGCTGTTTCGCAGATTTATCAGCGATTCAGTCCTCTCTGGTACGCCTTTGGCTACGCATGGCCAGAAATATGGCGTTAGGGCAAAAGCTCCAATTTTATCGCCGGCTCCGGAGAATGTCACTTCGAGACGTTGCTGAGAAAGCCGATTGCTCGCCAAGTTTTCTCTCCCAAATTGAACTCGATCGCGTCTCGCCGACCGTTAAAAATCTCGAAAAGATTTGTAAAGCGCTCGATCTTACCGCAGCCGATTTTCTCCGTGACGATCCGGTTATCGCGGCGCCGGTAACCACAACTCGGCAGCGAGACCATTGTCCGGTCGTTATGCAATGGACCGGAGCAAAGTTGTTCAATTTCTTTCCGCCCGAAGTGAGTACACCGTTCACCGCCTTATTACTTCGGGTCGAGATCAATAGCGTAAGTCCTACTCGCCATTCACTGCATTCCCTAAAAGAACTCTGTATTGTTCTCCGGGGGCAGTTGACCTGTCACATCGGCAAGAACGAATACCCATTGACGGTTGGGGAAAGCATTTTCTTTGATCTGATCACACCTCATTTTTGGTCGAACGCCGGCAACGAAGTTGCCGAGGTCCTGTTCACCAGCCCCAACTCGTTTCATCTCTTTGAACAAGTGGAGAACGATGTTCGTTGGCATGTTAGCTGGAAACGCCAGAAGCGCAGGACTAAGACGGTGAAACGTCTGGTACAGGTGCCAGGGGAGGGGAGCGAGGAGTGAGAGGTGGAGTGGACGTAGTGGGCAGAGTCGACCTAGTGGGCTGAGTGGACGGTCCGCCTCTGATCGAGACAACGTCCACTACGTCTACTCAGTCCACTAGGTCCACTTCGTCGACTCTCGCCCTGTCAACTCCCCACCGCTCGCTTGTGCTATCCACCCTCCTGGAATACAATGGACTATGCAGCGCTTCCCCCTCAAAAACGGCGTTTATCCTAACCAGGCGCACGTTCGGATCCCGGAAGGGACCTACGAAATGGAATATGGCCGCGAAGGCTTTTTTGGTGAAGCCACCCATCTTTACACGAAAGAGATGCCTTCTGCTTGGAAGAGGATAGAGGGTCCCCTAAGGCCAATCGCGATGGATTGCCGGACGATCGAAACACCGGATCTAGCAGATCCGAATGGGACACCCGCATTGCTAATGCAGTCTATGGCAGCATGCGCCCGCCGGTCTCTTTCGATCTATTTAACTCGTAGACGCGAGCCCATGCCGTTTCTTTATCGCACTGTCGATGGTGATGAGCTTTATTTTTTCCATCGTGGGGTCGGCGTTATCGAAACGGAGTTTGGCATCCTGCCCTATCGGCCCGGAGATTACGTGATCATCCCGAAAGGATGCATCTATCGTTTGGTACCGGAGTCCAAGGACACTCTTGCTATCATCTCGGAATCACGGACGGCATTTGGTATTCCTGACCGCGGAATTTTAGGTTCCCATGCTTTGTTCGATCCCGGTGTCATCCAATATCCGGACTTTGATCAAAAGCGATCCGGACTAAATGGTGGCGACGTCGAACTGCAGGTGAAAAGAGCAGGTATTCGGAGCAAACTCTTTTTTGATTACAACCCGATTGAGAACGTGGTGGGATATAAGGGAACGGTGTTGCCCAGCAAGTTAAGTGTGCGCGATTTTCGGCCTATCAGCAGTATGCGCTATCATGTTCCTCCGACCGCCGGGGCAACCTTCGCTAGTAGCGAGGTTTATGTAGTTACCTTTGCTCCGCGCCTTCTTGGTGACGACGACGTGTTGCGCTTACCCTATTACCATCGCAACGTCGACTACGACGAAGTGATTTTCTATCACGAGGGAGTCTTCTTTTCGCGCGGTGGTATCGAGCCCGGTATGTTGACTCTGCATCCGATGGGAATCGATCACGGCCCGCAACCACAAGCTTGGGAACGGGATCGGCAGGGACTTACCAAACAGACAAATGAATACGCGGTGGCTTTGGATGCGGTCGAGCCGCTGTTTGTGACCCCCGACGGATCTAAGGGAATCATCGAAGCGTATTCAACTTCCTGGTACTACCCCATCGAGGCGCCGGCCCCTCAATTGGCGCAAGTCTAATTTGGTGGGGCGAGGCTCCCTCGGTGATAGTTAGAGGTTATAGGTCGTAAGTTCGAGGTTTTACGTTCGGCGCGTCAGGCGGCTGAAAGATGAATCAACGTGTCGCCGTGCAAGGCGACAAGCCCAACCTCAAACTTAAAACGTAAAACCTGGAACTTAGAACCTCCATCCCTTTCCGTTGTCTCACCCCGGACTTA
>DASUWQ010000034.1:0-7299 GCA_036378375.1 Chthoniobacterales bacterium | reverse complement strand
CCAAATCTCTGCAAAAGGCCGACGAATCATCACTGCGTTACTGGCCGCTTGTTACGCTGATGTTGAACAACTTACCAAAATGGCCGCTTAAAATTCCTCGCGAAATTGATCGATGTGCAACCTCAGTTGCACAAAGGTCACGAAGTTTAGTGGGGGGCGCGCTTGGGAAATTTTCTGATCGAATGAGGTGGCAACGGAGTACGCGGTACGCGGTAAGCGATAAGCAGTAAGCAGTGATGACAAATCTGAACTGCTTACTGATTACTGCTTACTGCTTACGGTTTACTGCTTACTGTCTTACTGATTACTTTGACGCGCTATGAAGTTCATCGTTGTTGGCGTTGGCTTTTGGGGACGGAAATGGGTCGAGCTATTGCAGACTTATCCGAATGCATCGGTCGTCGGAACTGTCGACAAAAGCGAGGCTGCGGCCGCATGGTCGCAGCAAACGTACAATATTCCGTGTTTCTCGGATTTGGCCACGGCCGCAGCGAAAACCTCAGCGGACGCGGTGTTAGTGGTCACCAATCCGAGCCAACACAAGCCGGTTATCCTGGAGGCGTTACGTTTGCAGAAACACGTCCTCGTGGAAAAGCCAATGGTTACTTCCATGGACGAAGCCTCGGAGATTGCGGTTGCTGCCCAACACGCTCCGGGCAAAGTAATGGCGGCGCAAGGTTACCGGTTTCTAAAAGCGGCAGGCCTCGTTCGTGAACGGCTGGCTCACGGGGATATCGGTCTGTTACAAGCAGTAAAAGTCCGGTTTCGCAGACATTTGCCCGATGTCATCGAAAATCCGGAACATTCGATCTACGTGTTGCCGCACTCGATTCTGCTCGATATGTCCGTCCATCATGTGGATTTGTTGCGGTACATGACGCAGCATGAAGTGGCTAGTGTCGTGGCAGTGGAACACGACACGCCGGACAACGCTTTTAAACATCCTTCAAATGCCCTTTGTTTGATGAGGCTTCAAGGCGACATCCCAGTTATCTGGGATGGTGACTGGTGCGCACGAGGCGCGGCGACTTCTTGGGAAGGGGAATGGCAGTTTGTTGGCAGCCGCGGCCGGCTTTTCTGGGATGGGGTGATCGATCAAGCATTTCGCACATCGGTTCGGTTAGAAATCCCCGGTGAAGAAGTTCAGGAGCTGATCTCAATCGAGCCGGTGCAAGAACGCCGGTTACCGTTGCTCGAACATTTCATCGAAAGTATTGAGCATGGCCAACAGCCGGAGCCGAGCATCGAAGACAATCGCAAAACCCTCGCCGTAGTGTTTGGGAGTTTGGAGTCGGTGCTGAAGAAGGCGGAGGTTAGATTGTGAGGGCGTCGGGGTATCCGTCAAGCAGGGTGCCTCGCAGCCTTTGCCGCGAAGCGGCTATACAGAACGGCGCAGGGCTTCAGCCCTAAGGCGCTAAGATAAGGCAGAGACAGGCGTAGCCGCAAAAGAAGGCAAGGATCGCGAAAAAGCAGGAATAGCCGCGAAAAGGCGCAAAAGGCACAAAAACGTAGGGCGAAAATCTCGGTGCGGTAAAAGTGGTAGCTAGTTGACGCAGCGAGATCGCGCCGATTTGAGCCGTGGCGTGGGCGCGTTCTTGCCGTGGTTTTTTTGAAATGGAACATCGCGGGTTCGAGGCAAATATTAGCGCATTCCTGCCGCGGCGCCGAACGGCTCAAATCCGGCGCGAATTAACGGTTTGGCGTGCCCCTAGTCATGGGCGCGCCGAGATTTTCGCCCTACCAATTTTTTGCGCCTTTTGTGCCTTTTCGCGGCCATTCCCGTCTTATCTTAGCCTCTATGAGGTTAAAGCCCTGGGCTGTTTTCTATTGCCGATTCGCGGCACAGATACGGCATCTCCCACCGGACAAAAACGTTCTACCGCTGCCACTTCTCGTACCAGAATTCTGGGAACGCTTGGGTTAACTCTTCACCTTCGAGCTGCGGATTGAACGGCTTGCCACACGCTCGGGTTATGTTAGCCAGCTCAGCCAGCCGGTTGGCTGCATCTAATGCCGCTTTCTCTCGAAGCTCCGGATCCTTGGTCGACGTGGCATCGCGCCAGATGGAACGGCCAGCCAAAAATCCGGAGGCACCGGCGTTACAGGAAATCTCGACCTGCGTCTTAAAACTATCGTAGTTGACCCCGGCTGAGAGGATGACCCACGGGACATTGACCGAGCCGTCGAGTTCTTGGCAAGCCGCCAAGGCTTTGGCTTTACCGTCGTCGCTGTCGACGTAACCTGGAAATTCAACTTTGAGCATGTCGGTACCGAGCGCATTCGCTTCGCGCGCGCTCTCGATGATTCCTGCAACCCGACGTTCGCGCCAAGCCTCCGATTTCGGATCTTCTCCTTCCAAGGGATACCAGATCGGTTCCACTACCAATGGGAGAGAGAGCGCCTTGCACTCTTCAGCCAGAGCACGGACTACCTCTCTTTGGTGATCGGCCACACTGCTGTCCGGCCTGAAGAACCAGAGCAGTTTGCACACATCCACGCCCAACATCTTCATCTGCTTAGTCCCCCAATTCTCGCGGAACCGGGTCGTACGGGTCGCAGTTGACGGTTTGTAATCCTCGTCCTCAACGCTGGCCATCAAACCAACGCTTCCTGGAAGCGCCCGGGAAGCGATAGCTTGCGCTAACCCGTATCGAGCATCTAACAGAAAAGCAGTGCATTGGTCGGCCAATGCGCGAATTAGCTTGTTCTTTGCTTCACCGGTTTGTTGGTAAGTCACCTGACTGAGATCGCTATTTAACAGCTCTTGAAAATCTGAGAGATGATCGAGTGCGCAGATCAGGAAATATCCGTCTGCACTGGTCACTCGTTGAAAGCTGCGCAGTTTACCGGGATCGATGATTTTGTTGTTCATTACCTTTGTTTTGTCAATAGGTTAAAGGGTTGTCGTTTGGGGTTTCCAGTTGGTTAACAAGGTTCCGGCGAGGAAGGTGTCGCCTAAACCAATGGTTGCTTTTGGTTGTTCCAGATATGGAGCGGGGCAACAAATCAGGGTGCTGCTATTCTGTTTGCTGATTTGCGGATAGGGCGGTTCGTGAAAGAGCGCGTTGGGTGGAACGCTGGCCGGGATCGATATCTGACCCTGGGCGGCTCGGCACGAGGCGATCAGACAACCGCACATCAATGATTCAAGTTCGCGTTCCGGATCGTTGTCAGAAGTAGAGGCTAATGCCCAGGTGTCGGCATGAACACAGATCCGTTTGAGTCCCAGCTTTTCGCGAAGATTGATAACCTCAGTGTCCGCGTCGCCGGATCCAAACTGCCGCAGTTCAGAGTGGCTCATTCCGAGCGAAGAAATCAGGGGTGCGAGGGCCGACAAAACTCGGTCGCGAAGCGATAGATCTTCGTAACCGCCGAGTTCGAGGTGGATGGCCGTCAAGCCTTCGTCACGCCAAGCGGACAGAAGATTTTTGGTATACTCCAGTTCAGCCGCCAGGGATGTACTAGCGACCTCATTGAAACCGCAGATCACCGCAGCGCCGGCTTGGCTAGCTTGGGCGATGCTTTTGTGCACGAAAGCAAGATCGCGGTCCAAGGGGTCGTCGGCGAATCGAACGATAACCCGGGTTGATCGTTTGGCCCGCTCCGAGCCGACCAGCTCGCCTGCATTGAACTCGAAAATATAATGAGCCGGTTTGCTGGGGCCGGAGCCTACTAACGCACTACGCTTTTCTAAACTCTGCCGGGTAGCCACAAGTACCTCGGGGTGAATGACGGAAAGTTGTCGCTGGCTACGATCTTGTAACGTGACGAGCGCACGTGCTCCGAGCACGGCTAGCGTCTGAGCTGCCTGTGCTCCGGTCCCGCCTAATCCCCAGCTCGATATAGTCAAGTTCTGCGCGATCCATTCCTCGGCTTCGGGCCAGTCAAAAAACAGTTCGCCACCGATGCCATTAGCAGCACGCCACTGGAGAGCTTTAGCTAGCTGTACCGGCTTGCAGCTCGTGGCTGTAAAGAGCGGTCCGGCGTCAGTCAATCGCAAATAGGCGTCTGTGCAAGTTGCCAGTCCGCATAAAGTTAGTGGCATTCGACGGGCCAGGCCGCCTAGTCGTGGCACCAGCGAGGCGTATTGTTCTCGCCAAGAATCGAGCGTCATTCCTTAACCGCGCCTCCAGTGATTCCCGAGATGATGTTTCTCTGAAAAATCAATACCAGTGCGACTAACGGAAATGTGACCACTACTGAGGCAGCTGCGATATCGCCCCAGGGCACGTAGTGTAGATCGGTGAAGTTAGCGATACCAACCGGGACCGTCTGGCGATTGATATCCGATGTAAAGGCGAGGGCGAACATGAACTCGTTCCACGCCGCGATAAACGAAAGTAGACCAGTGGTCACGATGCCTGGTAACGCGATCGGCACGATGATCCGGAAGAAGATGGTCAGCGGTCGGGCGCCATCCAAGCGGGCTGCTTCGTCGAGGGTAGTTGGGATCGTACGAAAGTGCCCGAACAACACCCAGATTACGAACGGGAGACCTAGTGCGAGATAGACGACGATCAGGACGCGATAGGTATCCAACCAACCGAGATTCGAGGCCAGTACATATAGGGGCGCCACTACCGCAATTTGGGGAAACATCGATACCGCCAATACAAAACCCAGCACTCCGAATTTGCCGCGAATATCGAGTCGAGCTAAGGCGTAGGCAGCGACGGCCCCAATGACTAAACAGAGGATGGTGGAAACGCCTGCCACGACCAGCGAGTTGAAAATGTAACGCTGAAAGCTTTTCGCGACGAAGATGTTAACGAAGTGATCGAAACAGATCGGGATGGGTAATAGGCTCGGTTGATCGCCGATTAAGTTCCGGTCTAGCTGTAGCGACGTAGAGAGTTGCCAGAGAAAAGGTCCAACTGACCAGATCACGATCAGCACTGAGCAAAAATAGATCAAGAGCCGCGAAATCGTTATGCTCGGGCGCACTACGCGTCTAGTTGGTGGGACCGCGGAGGACGCGCTCACAACTTGACCTCCCGGAACCGTTTTAACAAAAAGACACCGAATCCGACGGCGATGAGAATCTCAGTGAGAAACATTATCGTCGATAGAGCGGAGCCGTATCCGAACTGAAGCGCGGAAAAGAGGTTCTTATAAGTGAGTGTGGACAGGACCTCGGTCGAGTCAGCCGGTCCGCCACCAGTGAGGACATACACCAAATCAAAAATGCGAAATGCGTCGAGCGCCCTGAACATCGCAGCGATTAAAAGGCTAGGTGCGAGCAACGGGAACCGGACCATCCAAAATTGTTGCCAAGGATTTGCTCCGTCGATGCTGGCTGCCTCGGTCAAAGAACGGGGAATCGTTTGTAGACCTGCGAGGAGCAACAACGCCATGAACGGTGTCGTTTTCCACACATCCGCTATCACGATCGTGGGCAACGCGAATTCCGGTGATCCATACCAGTTGATGTTGGTATGGATCAGCCCGCAAAGGCGAGCCAGGTAGTTTACCAGACCATGCTGACCGTCGAATAACCAGCCGAACATTTTCGAAGTCACCACGGTGGGAATCGCCCAGGGAATGAGCATGGCCGCTCTGACAATTCCCCGGCCCAGGAATCGTTCGGTTAATACCAGCGCCATCCCGAGACCGATGATTGTTTCCAGCAGGGTTGAAGCCCCAGTGAATTCGATGGTATGCCCCCAGGCATTCCAGAATTGGCCATCGGCAAAGAGTTGCTGATAGTTGCTAACTCCGATGAATGCGTCGTCAGGCGAGGAAAGGGTTGTATTTCTAAACGACAGCCACAGTCCTAACAAAACCGGATAGACCGATACCGCGCCGATCGCGCTCAGGGCAGGGACTAACAACAACCAGGCACCCGGTCGCCATCGGGGAAATCGTGTCCCCGATTCGACATGGACTTGGGTAATGGTTCTTGCCACCGGCATAAATAATAACCCAGCGTTTGGCTTCGCTCTCGTCCTCGTCCTCGTCCTCGATAAGCCGACAGCGGCGGGATGGAGTATTAGAGTATTAGAGTATTAGAGTAGTGCTGGTCTTGATTAAGCCTTCACGATCGTTTCGATCTTTTGTTTGGCGCCCTTGAGTGACTCCTCAACTTTGCCGGTGGTTAGCGCAGTCGATACGGCAGACTGTAAGGCGAGCGTGACTTGCGGATATTTTGGTGTAACCGGCCGCGGAATCGCTCCTAGGAATACATCTTTGAGCTGTTGCATAAACGGCTGTTCTTTGCCGATCTCCGGCTCATCGAAAACAGCAGCCCTGGTCGGGCAGAGACCAAGCTGGGTAGCGAATTGTAGTTGGGTCGCCGGCGAGGATAGCCAGCGGACGAATTCAACGGCTGCGTCCCGTTTCTTGCTGGAGGCGTTGATTCCGTACTGGTAGCCCCCCAAACACGCGGCGCTTTTCTTGTCCGGAAAGTGCGGTAATGGCACCACCGCGACTTTGTCCACTACCTTCGATTCCGCTTCGCTTTGCGCAATCTTCCAGACGTAAGACCAGTTCCTAAGAAACGCCGCTTCGCCCCCAGTGAAGGGACGCCGCGATGGTTCTTCGTCCCAGCTTAGAACGTCCGCCGGCGTAATCTTCTCTTTGTTGATCAAGTCGGACATTAACTGCACGGCCTCAACCGCCGCAGCGTCCGCAATCGAGACGGTCTTGCCATCGGCTTGTAAAATGGCGCCTCCATTTGAACCGATGAACGAAACCAAGTCGCAAACCAGCACTTCGGCTTGTTTGGCTTGCCAAAGGAATCCGAATTTTACTTTTCCGGAGCCGGTTGCTTCTTTCGCGCTGGCGATCAGGTCAGCCCAGGTGCTCGGCGCTGAGATCCCGAGATCCTTTCGGTAGTACAACATCCCGGAATCGACAAACCATGGCAGCGCCACCAGTTTGTTTTGCCAAGTGCAGGCTTGGACCATGCCGGGGAAATATTCGCTGGTGTTATCCTTGAAGTATTGGTCGAGCACCAGCGCCCATTTGGCAGCGGCGAATTCAGCGATCCAGATAATATCCAAAGTAAAGACATCCGGGTCGCCATTCCTACGGGCCAGTTGCTGGACTAAGGATTGGTGCACTTCGGTAGAAGAGCTTGGTGGCGGCAATTCCTTGTAGGTGACGTGGATCTTGCTTTGAGAATCGTTAAAGGCGTTAACCACTTCAGCGATCGTCTGTTTCCCGAAAAACTTGGCGCTGGCGAAAGTTAGTTCCACTGCACTCGCCGCGTAGGCACCGCGCGGACCCACAAACGTCGAAACTGCCGTAGCTCCGGCTAAGGCCAGGCTGCTCCGTTTAATGAACTCGCGCCGGTTTAGT
>DASUWQ010000033.1:0-8864 GCA_036378375.1 Chthoniobacterales bacterium | reverse complement strand
TGATCGAGCATAGAGGAGAGAATTTAGGAGCTGGGATCTAGGAGCTAGGAGGTTGCATCACCCCAACGGTACCATCATCCTGCGGCCACGCCGCCTCCTCGCTACTAGATTCTAGCTCCTAGCTTCTGCTTCCGAAAGTCTCCGGGGCAGGCAGGCGAGCTCATCTGAGAACAATCCGGGGCCTCCATCCCGAAAAGTTAAAAATACGCGGATGCGTATCTTCTATCTAGCAGTGCTGGGTCTACTCGGGCAGCATGCTAGATCACTCAGAGAGCCACCTGCCTGCCCCGGAGCCTTTCGGGGCGCTCTTCAGTAGGGACGAGCTCCCGCTCGTCCGAGTATTGCTGCGGGAAGAGGCGTTGAGCAAAGCGCGGACGAGCGGGAGCTGGTCCCTATCGATAAAACGGGCTACCGAAACCATGGGTTAACGTTTTTCTCTGACGGCTAAATTTGGTTCCTGCCCGCCGATCTTGTTCTTGATCCAAGAAATCAAAGTCTGTTTTTCAAAATAGAACGCCTCGTAAGGGAGTTTAACGGGCTCGGACGTATATTTACCCAGATACAAGGCGTCGGTTGCTGAGTCCGAGCCTTTGGCTAGTACACGGCCGCTCGCATCAACAAGTGTATATTCGAAATACATTCTCACCGGTTCACGACCGTTGTTATAAAACCTGACATTGGCAAGACGGCGGGTGAGTTGCGGTTTGTAACGGCCACCCAAATCGATGTCGGCGAACTGCAACACCAAAGTGCTGCCTGGGGCTTGCTGAGCGACGGCCGGCGTTAGTGCCTGCATCATTTCGGCCGCAAACTGCACTGCACTCTCCTGTTCGGAGCGGCCTTGAACCCTAAAATCTGTGAATCGTTCTGGATGAATTAAAGTGATGATTACGTTCGGTGATGAGGACGCGAACGCTGATGCAGCAACGAGAAGCATCATCAGGACCAGGTAGCGGCAACGGTGGTCTTTCATACAAATCCTTCACCCGATATGACCGCGGGGTGCTCGCTTTTATTCCCTGCGCTCCATGAAGGGGAGCCGCTTTTGCCTGTTGCTATACCGGCGATTTGTTTGCGCGAAAAATCTCGGCACCACTTAGCGTTGTGTAGCAGGCGGCTCCCGGAAACGTCTCCACGCGTGGATTACTCAAGCGATATGCGATCGTTCAGATCAAACGAAGGCGCTACGGGTCGTGGCGACATCATGAGAAGTTCGCGGGAGCCGCCTGCCAACAAACGCTAACTACTGTCAAACCGTAATGTTGCAAAGGCGTGCGTTCAACTTGGCACGGGTTAAAGCGGCTCCCCTCCAGGCGGCTGCTCGGAGCTCCGCCACCAATCACCAATCACTTCTCACTTCTCACTCGATACATCTCGCGGAAGGGATGATTATCGAGCAGATTGGGTTGGATCCCGCCAAATTTGGTTCCATCGTAGATCTGGATCCCCATGTAGAAATAAAGTGGGCAAATCGGGGTCCCCTGGTTGAGCAAGATGTCTTCTGCCTGAGCCAGGATTTTTAACCGAGTTTGTGGATCGGCTTCTTTGGCGGCGGCAGTGAGCAGCTCGTCATAGGTTCGGTTAGTCCAGCCCGTGCGATTGTTGCCGGAGTTAGTCACAAAACATTCAAGAAATGAAGTCGGATCATTGTAGTCGCCGATCCAACTCGATCGGCAAAAGTCGTAATCGAGACGATTCGTCGAGTTCAGATAGACTTTCCATTCCTGTTTCGCGAGCTCGACATGAACGCCTAGCTCTTGTGACAACATACTCTGGATCTCGACCGCGATGTCTTCGTTCAGTTTCTTGTTGTCGTAGAGATAAGAAATCGTTGGGAATCCTTTTCCTCCCGGATAGCCAGCCTGGGCTAATAGTTCCCTAGCTCGATTCGGATCAAACCCGAACATCCGTGGCGGCTGATAATCGCCTGCAGTTCCGGGCGGAGTGAACGAGTAGGCCGGGTGTTCGCCCGCTTGAGTAATTTTTCGGACGATGCGGTCCCGGTCGATAACCATGGCAAAGGCTTGTCGAACCCTGGGATCTGTAAACGGCTTACGCGTTACGTTGAAACGGATAAAGTAGTCGCCCAGGAACGGAGCGGCATGGAAATCCTGACGCTCTTTCAATTCGGGAATCAGTGAAGGCGGAGTCAATCCTTTGTCGAGGATCAGATCCGCAACTTTGGAAGCATAAAAATTATAGGCGGTAATCGCGTTATCGATCGGCAAGATATCGATTGTCTCCAACTGGACGTTCTTGGCGTCCCAAAAAGTCGGATTCTTTTTCAGCCGCATGCGATAGTTCAGTTTCCATTCCGTCAGCAGGAACGGTCCGTCGTTGACCAGCTTGCCCGGCTTGATCCAATCGTCACCGTATTTTTCTACGGACGGCAGATGGACCGGCAAATACGTCACGTAACAACAGAGATCCAGGAAATAGGGCGTAGGATTCTCCAGATCTACCTGCAACGTCTGGCTATCGAGTGCCTTAATCCCAACCGCCGAAAAGTCTTTTACAAAGCCTTCGTTAAAAGCTTCTGCGTTTCGAATCGGGAAGAAGATGTAGGCGTACTCTGAGGCTGTCGCCGGCAATAGCGCGCGTTTCCAGGAGACCAAAAAGTCGTTTGCGGTAACGGGGTCACCGTTGCTCCATTTTGCCTCCGCCCGGAGATGAAATGTATAGGTCCGCCGATCTGGCGAAATATCCCAGGACTGCGCAATTCCGGGTTGGGGATGCCCAAAACGGTCGTAGTGGAGTAAACCTTCGAAAAGGGCGTAAGCGATGCGTCCATCAAGCTGCCCGGTAATCTCGGCCGGGTCGATCGATTCTGGTTCTGCTCCATTCAGAACCACGAGATCGGCCCGTGAGTCGTGCGAATCGCAGCCGGTGAGAGAGCAGATGGCGAGCGCGGCGGTAACGAGGAGTGGGAGGTAAGAGGGGAATAGTGATCGGTGATTGGTGATCGGTGATCGGTGGGACCGCGGGCTGTGGACATCGTCCTCGTGCTTGTGCTCGAGAGGTAGGGGCGTCTCCGTGTGCGGATGTGAGGGTGTGATGGCGTTTTGGTGTGTCGGCTTGAGGGGTAACGACAGATGGGACCTACGGGACACATGGGACTTATAAGCCCTCCGGCACATAAGTCACCTAGGTCGTAGATCCTATTCGTTACCGAAGCGCCAGCGCTTGAGGTTAACCCGGCGAGCTTTTACACCCCTATCGCTGCGTCGTCCATTCGCCGTTTCGCTCTTACGGCGTTGCCGAAGGAGTAGCGACCGGAGAATGTTGCGCCGCTGGAGTCGCGGTAGGTTTCGCCTCTTCTTTTAGGGCGGCGCTCGGAGAGGAGACCGGTGTAGTGGACACTTGCGGTGTCGCCGACGACTGCGGTGTCACGCTGGCTGCAGGAGTGCTAGATGCGTTGGCGGTAGGGCTCGGCAAACTGGTTGTTGGGCTCGGGACCGCGCTTGTTTTTGGCGCCACTGTCGCGGTAGGAGCTGGCTTTGTACTTTTCAGCTCGTTTTCGAGGAGACCAGTCCTGCGTTCCGAGCTCTGCCTAGCGGTCAAAATCGTGAGAAGGAGGGTAACCCCGAAGAATATTCCACCGAGGTAGACCGTGGCCTTGGTCAGGACTGTCGTGGTCTGCGCTCCGAAGATATTCTCGGTCATCCCAGAGCCGAAAGCTGCCCCTAATCCTTCGCTGCGCGGCCGCTGCATGAGGACCACCAAGGTCAGCAGGACGCAGACAATCACCAGGATGGTGAGCAAGATCGGGATCAAAATCGACAGCCACATAAGGGCCGGGAATATGGGACAGGGTGGCGCCGTTGTAAAGGGCTAGCGTGCGGCGTGAAAGGTGAAAGGTCGCGGATCCGAAGCTTCTGAAAAATCAATTCAAAATGACCCACCATAGTATTTGGCGGCAACCAGCACGTGAGGACCACTTCGATCATGGCTGCGGAGCTTGGGTTCTCGATGCTGATTAGTCCGGAGTCGCCTTTCACTTTCACCTTTCACCTTTCACTTCTCACGCATCCCATCTCGTGCTTCCGTTGTCGGGCATGCTACGAGCGCTTTTGCTTCTAATTTCTATGACGGGAATCGCGATGGGTGGGCCGTTGAAGTACCCGGTCGCAAAGAAACAGGATGTGGTCGACGATTACTTTGGAACTAAGGTCGCGGACCCTTATCGATGGCTGGAGAATACCGATTCTCCTGAGACGGCTGCCTGGGTTAAGGAAGAGAACGACATCAGTCTACCTTATCTCGCGAAGCTCCCCGATCGTGAAGATTTTCACGATCGTGTCACCAAGCTTTTGAACTATGAACGCTACAGCTCGCCCTACTGGATCGGCGGACGGTATATCTACCACAAGAACGACGGTCTCCAGAATCAAAGCGTGATTTACACGGTCAAAGATCTGGCCGACACGCCTCAAGTCGTTCTCGACCCGAATCAACTGGCAAAAGACGGAACGGTTTCAGTTGGGATTGATGACTTGAGTGATGACGGAAAATATTTTGCTTACGGACTGGAGTCCAGCGGGTCAGACTGGACCGAGATCCACGTAAAGGATCTCGACTCCGGAAAAGAGCTTCCGGACGTAATCAAATGGGTAAAGTTTTCGGATATTGGTTGGAGCAAGGACAGCTCAGGTTTCTTCTATACGCGTTACCCGCAGCCAGATAACGAGACCGATCAGAAGCTGGCTAAACTGGGTATCCCTGGGATCTACTATCATCGATTAGGTCATCCTCAGAGCGAGGATGTGCTGGTCTATCAAAGGAAAGACGCTCCTCAGTGGTTCGTTACTGCGTCCACTTCTAAGGATGGGCGCTACCTGATTATCCAGGTGTCTCAGAACCAGGAGGACAAGATTGCGATTTATGTGAAAGATCTGGGAGAGAGTGGCCAGCCTAAGCTGGACGGGGAGGCGCAACCTGTTTTTGATCGGTTCGACGGGAAGTATTGGCCGATTGCGGTGGTGGGGGGACGACTATTTCTACGAACAAATAAGGATGCCTCTACCTGCAAAGTCATTTCTTTCGACTTAACCAAGCATGCAGCCAATCAGGGTGACGAGGTGGTGCCGGCGGCCAAGGATCTTTTGGAAGATGCTGCCGTCGTTGGGGGCAAGCTGGTATTGAACTATCTGGTCGATGCCAGGAACCAGCTGAAGGTGGTCTCACTGGACGGTCATTCATCCACAGAGGTCCCGTTGCCGGCGCTTGGCTCCGTTGAGAGTATCAGCGGCGATCAAGACCGGCCGGAGCTTTTTTACGCATTTACCTCGTTTCTGTATCCGACCACCATCTTCCGCTACAATGTTGAGACCGGCAAAGGATCGGTGTTTAGAAAGCCGTCGCTCGACATTAATGCTGACGATTACGTAACCGAGCAAATCTTCTATCATTCCAAAGACGGGACTCGGGTCCCGATGTTTATCGTGCGGCGAAAAGACAGCCGGCTAGACGGCAATAACCAGGTTTACTTGACCGGTTACGGTGGGTTCGACGTGTCGACGAAGCCGTTTTTCTCTGCGGGTTATTTCGCTTGGGTGCAAAAAGGTGGAATTTTTGCACAACCAAATCTGAGAGGAGGCGGCGAGTATGGACAGGCATGGCATGAAGCCGGGACGCGAGAACACAAGCAAAACGTGTTTGATGATTTCATCGCCGCTGCAGAAACGCTCATTAACCTCAAGTACACGACTGCCAAGCACCTGAGCATTACCGGGAAATCAAACGGCGGTCTGCTAATCGGCGCGTGCCTGACGCAGCGACCCGATCTATTCGGCGCCGGGGTACCAGGGGTTGGGGTAATGGATATGCTACGGTTTCAGAAGTTTACCGTCGGGTACGCCTGGATTTCGGATTTCGGTAGTTCCGATAACCCCGAAGACTTCAAATATTTGATTAAATATTCCCCGTTGCACAACATCCATCCTGGGACGTGCTATCCTCCGACATTAGTCACCACGGCGGATCATGATGATCGAGTGGTACCGGGGCATTCATTCAAGTTTACTGCAACCTTACAAGCAGCCCAAGGATGCGATAACCCGATCCTGATCCGGATCGAAACCAAGGCCGGACACGGAGGCGGCAAACCGTTGGCGAAAGCGGTCGATGAATCTGCTGATGTAATGGCCTTTATGTGGGATAGCACGAGGGTCGAATCGCCGAAAAATCCTTAGAAATGATGATCTTAGCGGGTTGTTGGGCTGGTGCTGCGCTTTTTCTTTGAGAAGGAGTTGCCTACTCTACCGACCAAAAAGCTCTGGTTGTCAATAATAGCCCGTAACTGCTATAGCTATCATAGTGACCGGCTGGCGAAGCCCAAGTCAAAAACCGATGACAACTGCTCAGCGCAGTCCTCTTGAACGACAAAAGTCCTTATGAGCCAGGCTTTGCAATCAGAACGTGCGGCGCTGGATGTGGATCGGCGTCCCGATGGCCCTGGGGTTACCCATATCGACTCTACTGATCCCGCAGCCCCGATGTACCAGCTTCTCGCCAGGCTTCGTAAGCCGGTCGCTTTACGCGACATCATGATTCGTCCCGTCAGGGAGGGGTATGCGGGACAAGACCTTCCTGACGTTGCCACCGTCCTTCCACGTTGGGAGCATCTCTTTTCGGGCCAGATGGTTAGGGAGTTGCGCGTTCAGACTCCAGCCGGCTCAATTCGGTGCCGGGTCTACCATCCCGATGCCGGAACAGTGCCCCGGCCCGTGGTGGTCTATTGCCACGGGGGTGGGTTCATGGTCGGCTCTTCGGAGGACACCGACTACATGACCCGGCGAATCTGTTCGGTCGCAAAGGCGATTGTCGTGAGTGTTAACTACCGGCTGGCGCCCGAATGGCCTTTTCCAACGGGACTGTACGACTGCTTGGAAATATACAAATGGGTTCGGTCCCATGCATCCGAGATCGGCGGCGATCCAGGCCGGGTTGGCGTGGCTGGCGATTCATCGGGCGGAAATTTCGCCGCCGCCTTGCCATTGCTGGCTTGTGACCGAGACATACCGCTCCCCGACGCCGTTGCGATGTTTGGCCCGGTTCTCGACTTTTGTTTCGAGGAGTACGAATCATTCGAGAAGCTGGCCGCGACCGGCGTCGTGTTTGATGCTGCCTTCCTGGGATTTGCCAGGGGAGCCTATTGCCGTTACGCCGAATGGAGACACCCGCACGCCAGCCCCATTCGAGGCAACCTGAGCGCATATCCGCCGTGTTTTCTTGCAGTGGGCACACACGACCCGCTAGTTGATAGTTGCCGGGCATTCGCAGCAAAGCTGGAAGCTTCCGGTAAACGAAATGTGCAGCTGGCTGTGGTCGAGGGTATGCCACACGGATTTTATTTCTGGCCGGGTGTCTTTCCCAGGCAAGAGACGGATATCTATTCGGCGCTTGCCAACTTTCTTGATCAGCACCTCACTGGTAACTCTGGATCCGGTCGCCAGAGTAAAGTTGCAGAATCCCCCTGATCTCCCAGATCGCCGTCTTCTGAGTCACAAAATCTTGGCGTCTTTGCGTTTCGGTGTGAGGAAGACTTGCGACCGATCACTAACATATGCGAAGCGTTGCGGGCGTTGCGCCTTAGCGCGAGATTCCGGTTCCCATTTAAAAGCTAAAACCTCCCGCCTCCAACGCTCCCAGCTAGATGGCAATTTCCTCCCAAGTCGCTCCCGCTTCAACCAACCAGGTTTATACTAAGGTCGCGCTGCGTTTGTTACCGCTGCTCTTTATTTGTTACATCACCGCCTATCTCGATCGTATCAATGTGGGCTTCGCCAAGCTGCAGATGCAAAACGATCTGGCGCTCAGCGACTCGGTTTACGGGTTTGCTTCTGGCATTTTTTTCTTTGGTTATTTGATCTTCGAGGTACCCAGCAATCTGCTGCTGGAAAAGATCGGCGCACGTTTGTGGATTGCCCGCATTATGATCACCTGGGGAATTATCTCCGGAGCAACTCTTTTCGTGAATTCTGCCGCCTCATTTTATGCCGTACGATTCTTGCTTGGATTTGCCGAGGCTGGTTTTTTTCCAGGCATCATTCTTTATCTGACTTACTGGTTTCCGTCGACTTGGCGTGCCCAGATCGTCGCCTGGTTTATGACGGCAGTTGCCGTCACCGGAATGATCGGTAACCCGCTGTCGGGATGGATACTGCATCAGTTCTCCGGGCTAGGTGGTTTGAGAGGCTGGCAGATGCTTTTCTTGGTAGAAGCTTTGCCGGCGATTATAATCGGCGTTTGCGTGCCGCTCGTGCTGCCGAACGGTATCCGATCTGCGCGTTGGTTAACGGAGGCAGAGAAGAAGCTGCTGGAAGCCAATATCGATGCAGAGAACGTGGTTAAAGACCGGTTGCCGCTGCTTCGTGTCCTGGTTGAGCCGAAGTTGCTGGTGCTTTCGTTGATTTACTTCTGCAATTCGCTCGGTCTTTACGGAGTCGGGTTTTGGCTGCCACAAATTATCAAGAACACCGGCATCAGTGATCCGCTCGATGTCGGGCTTTTGTCTGCGATTCCTTACGGGTTCGCCGCGATAGCGATGGTAATCTTCGGGCGTAGCTCGGATCGCGCAAACGAACGGCGTTGGCACTATTTCTTTGGGTCGATAGTCGGTTGTGTTGGTCTTATCATCGTCGGCGCGTTTAGCCAGAACACCTGGTTCACCATGGCGGGCGTTACCTTATCTACGATGGGCGTGTTGTCGTTGTTCCCGATTTTTTGGCCGATCCCAGCCGATATGTTGGCCGGCACTAACGCTGCAGCCGGGATTGCCTGGATCAATTCTTTGGGTGGTCTTGCCGGTTTTTTCGGTCCTACGATTGTTGGTGCCGTCAGCGTTGTGACAAAAAAATCGGACT
>DASUWQ010000032.1:0-10531 GCA_036378375.1 Chthoniobacterales bacterium | reverse complement strand
CTCAAGAAGCGTTTGCGCAGCGATGCATCAGCAATGGTTACTTTTGGGTTAGTAACTTGATTGAAGTGAGAGAGTTGTGCCCTGGCAGATTCGTCTGCGGTATTCAGATCCGATCGAATATTGAGAAAAGTCGACGTTTCCTCGATCTCCTTCACCAGCTCGCTCCAATCGAGTAAGAACTGATATGCCGTTTGATCGCTAAGCGGGCGAGATGTCAGTTCCTGATAACGCGGTTCTAGGTCCTCCCATTCCTTGATCAGGGTCTCAGGTATCGTCATAGCGTGTGTCCTTTTTCATGACCTCAGGATTTGTCGTCCTCTCTGCCCTAGACCGTCAGCCGGTTGATGTCTTTGTAGTAGAGATATCGCGCCGGCGTTTTCCCCATGGCAACAAACCATTGGGGACAAAATGCCGCCATCCAGATACAATCGCCTGCGGCTACCGGATACCAATTGTCTTCCAAGCGGTAGACACCCGTTCCCGCTAACATCAGCAAGCCATGCTCCATAATGTGCGTCTCGACGAAGGGCAGATGTGCACCCGCTTGATAGTTAAAGATATTTACCGCCAGATCATAGGAGAGATTATCGGGCAAAAGTACCTGCAAGCGGGCCGATTCGTCACCGAGAAAAGGCTGACCCGCTATATCTTGTTCGCGACCAAAGAGAATTCCAGGTTCCGGAACTCCCGGCAGCGCGACATATCTTTTAAGAAAAATGTGAACTTGGCTCCCCGGAACAGGTTCAGTTAATGACCAGGGTGTAACTGCAGGGACAAAAACGAATTCTCCGGTCGAAAGGATTTTCCTTTCACCCTTGGCCTGCGCGGTCACTGAACCTGCCAAGACGTAGACGAATGCTTCGATCTGGCTATCTGGAAATTCTGCCCGACCATCTTGATTAAAAGTAATGGTTAACTCGGTGAAACCCGCTCCCATTTCTGGAGAGATCAACACAACCGTCGTGGCGCCGATTACTCCCGGTAGACTACTCGCTACGTGTCCATCCGGGGCGATGAGCGCGTGACGAGATCGGATTGCAGTTCGCGTAGTGCCGAAGAGAAGGTTGCTGTTCATGCGATTACTCTGTGGCCCACAGATTACACCGATTCGGTCGCGCGGCGAGGCGGGTCTGGAGGGGAGCCAAATACACTAATTTGCGGGTTCGAACAGCGGAACAATCGTCATTGCGGGACACAGAACCAACCCTTTATCCGTCAGCCTGATTTCAGGAATGACCGACAAGGGCAGCAGGTTGAAACCCATATAAGGCAATCGGCAACCGACTTCGTTCCACACTTTCTTTAGGGCGGTGGTCTCAGCGGCGACTTGGCCGGCTCGAACATCCGAAAGCAGACCGGCAATCGGTAACCGAACCGATGCTGCGACCCGGCCGGCGCGCACGATACAGATGCCGCCTCGCGACTCCTGCATGAACTCTAAGGCTATTTTCATGTCGCCCGCATTTGTCCCAGCTATCACGATGTTGTGAGCGTCATGCCCCACCGAACTACCCACTGCCGCGTCGATTAACCCGAAGTTTTTCAACAGCCCAAACGCCGCCGATCCAGTTTTCCCATGCCGTTCAACCACAGTCAGGAAACAGGCATTTTCGCGAGCCAGGAACGAGGCCCAATCTGGAGCCGGATCTACCAATAGCTGTTCATGCTTGGTCGGAATGTTCGCTCCCTCTAATGTAATAAAATTAACTTGGACTCTATTCGCTGGTAAGACCGGGATCAGCGACCGCGTCGTGTCAACCGTTACGGTCTGGTATGATCGTTTCGGGTACTGATAGCGACGCTCTAGCGCCTGTTCGAGTCGCGGAGTCGGTTTCTTGTCTTGGACGACCAATTGCCCGCCATACCAGGTATTCTTTGGTTCAAGATTGTCGTCCAAAAGCACTACATCTGCTCTCCGCGCAGCGCCTAGACCACCCAACTCGTCATCCATCGAGTAGCGAGTTGCAGGATGGAGAGAACCGCAACTCCAGCCCGTAATGGGCTGCAGTCCGCTGTGCACCGCTTGCCGAACGACCCAATCCAGTCCGAAAACAAAAAGATCGTCCGCATCCCGATCATCTGTGCAAACGCACACTCGCTTCGGATTCGCGCCCAACTCGGTCACTGCCTTGATCGCATGCGGCAAACTGTGCCAAGGCGTAGTCGGCGGACCACCTCTCAGAAACACCCACATCCCTGCTTCCAAGAGATCATTGGCGATTTCGCGGTCGATCGCTTCGTGGGTGTCCGTGACACCCGACGCAGCGTAAGCCGCGACGAAGGGTCTTCCGTAGATATGGCCGCAGACCGGCAACCTGCGACGAAGCGCCTCCGCTATAATAGCGTGGCTCCGTTCGTCACCTTCTACAACCTGGATGAAATCCATCTTTTCACCGAGTGCGACCGCTTCGGGCCATTGATCAAAGATCGCCCCAATTTTGGCCGGAGTTAGATCTCCCCCAGCGGTTTCGAGTCCGGGATGCGTGGCAGGAATGGTGCTAGGCAACGTCAGGAAAATGTTGAGTGGCGCTTGTCTGGCGTCTTCCAGCATCCAGATCAAACCGTCCGTGTCACAAACATTCCCAATTTCATGACTATCGCAGAAGATCGTAGTAGTTCCGTTGATCAGCGCGGCTTCGGCGTAGGCGCATGCTGTCATCATGCTGCTCTCGATATGGATGTGCGGATCCACTAAACCCGGCGCCAAGATCCCTCCTTGAGCATCGTAAAGCTCGACTCCGGGAAATCGGCAGCTGCCGGCGGGCGTCACAGCCGCGATCCTGCCCCGGCTGATCCAGAGTTCTCGATCCGGTAACAAACGTTCGGTATAAACGGAAAGAACTCGCCCTCCAGAAATGACCAAATCAGGCGCGCTCCTTTCTGAAGCGACGTCTGCTAAATGACGAGTTACTTGTGCCAAAGGTGGGACATCGAAACGAGTCATGGAGAAGTAAAACAGTAATCAGTAAACAGTAACCAGTGTCAACGGCTTGGCAGCGCGGCCGATAAGATCGATTTCTAGAGCATGCGTCCGGCTCCAAGCAGCTTTAGTACCAAAGTCACTTTGAAGGTGAGACATGAGAAGGGAGAGGCTTGCCCTGAGCAAGCATAAGGCGCGTCGAGGGGTGAGAAGTGATTGGTGCGCTGCAATCAGTGATCAGTAAGCCAGTAATTAGTGCCTGGCTCCCGGCGTTGACGGCGCGGACAGCGTCGATAAAATCGGCGGCTTATGGACGTGATCAATCGTAATGCCGTCGCCGCTTTTATGGGGCCAGATGGCGCCATTATCCGGGAACTTGCTGCAAGTCGGAATTCCGCTGCCCGAAAACAGAGTTTGGCAGAGGCAACCATTCCAGTCGGCGGAACCGTCACCGAGCATTTTCACAGAATTACAGAGGAGTTCTATTATATCCTCAGTGGAACCGGGCTCATGAAAATTGAGGGTGAAGAGAGGGAAGTGGGGCCGGGAGATACGGTTATTATTGTGCCGGGGCAACGCCACAAAATCGCCAATAGCGGTCAGGTTCCGTTGGTTCTGCTGGCCTGCTGTTCACCTGAATGGACAGCGGAAGATAATATACTGGTTGAGTAAACGGCACGGGAACAGCTGTCACTTTCCACCTGTCCTAGGCTCCGCACCAATACTCAACCACTACGGTTTTCACCTTTCAGCAAGATGCCAGCACCCACGACTCATTACGGAAACGCAGATGAGGCTCCTAAAGCCACCATCTGTGTCGTCGGAGGAACAAACGTTGCACACGCTCTGGCGTGGTCTTCACACCTTTCCGTCAGTTTTACCATCGAAACACCATTCGGGGTTTCTCCAACAATCTATTTTGGTGAGACGGATGCAGTCCCTTTTTATCATATCGCACTGCATGGTTCGCCGGAGCTGTCCGGCGTAGCCGAGCAAGACGTGTTACTGAGAGTTTGGAGCGCCTTACATCAGCTCGGAGTGAGTGATGTTCTCGGGGGCGCCACCGCGGGAAGCATCAACGAAAAATACAAGCTTGGGGATTGGGTGATTGCTGACGATTTCGTCGACTTTAACATCGATCGACAACGTTCGATCGCTGCAGCCGTCCTGGGCGCAAAAACGGCGGCAAGAATTTTGCCGAGATACGTGCCGGCGGACGATCCGGTTCTGCGAAGGATTTTGGTCGAAGAGACCGCGAAGGTAGTAGGTGCAGGAAACGTGCATGAGGGGGGCGTGATCGTTCAAGCCGCCGGCGGTCGCTTTGAGACCGCTGCCGAGATCAGGATGTTTAAGCGATTGGGTGGAGATTTGGTCACGATGAACGTGCCAACTGAAATGGCTTACGCGCGCCAGGTGAATATTAACTATGCCAGCTTGATTGCGATTTCTAACCCTGCGGAAGGATTAGGAACTTGGGAGTGGACAACGCTAAGCGATCTTTATCCTAAGTTTCATGCTCAGAGTATGGAGATTTATCTTGCTGCGGTAAGGCGAATCCAGCAACTGCCTGCACGCCGAAGAATCGGCGACAGCCTTCGAGTTCACCCCGAGTTCGACTGAAGATTCACCACAGAGACACAGAGGGCACAGAGAAAAGGATCCAACAATAATATAACACTTTACAAATAAGATATAATATCTAAGATCGAGGAATGAATTCGACGACGAATGAGCTGACGCATGCCGTAATCGGGATGGCGATAGAAGTCCATCGGGAGCTGGGACCCGGACTCCTCGAATCGGCTTACGAAGAATGTCTAGCCCACGAGCTACGGCAATCCACCTTTAAATTTGCGCGCCAAAAGCCTGTACCGGTGACGTACAAAGGACTAGAACTGGATTGTGGTTACCGCATCGATCTGTTGGTTGAAGACCAATTGGTAATCGAACTCAAGAGCGTCGAAGAGTTGATACCGCTTTTCGACGCGCAACTCCTGACCTACATGAAACTCGCGGACAAAACGATCGGACTCCTCATTAATTTTAATGTTCCGGTTCTCAAATTGGGACTCAAAAGGTTTGTCCGCTAATCTCTGTGCCCTCTGTGTCTCTGTGGTGAAATTCTTGGCTTAATGCTCGAACACGAAATACAGCAGGAATAGTATGGCCAGGACATACGTCAGAACGCCGACTTCCTTTGCTTTGCCGGTACCGAGTTTCATACCAACATAGGTCAAAATTCCAAAAGCAATTCCTTCGCTGATGCTGAACGCGAATGGCATCATAACGATGGTAATAAAAGCCGGGGCAGCCTTGGAAAAGTCGCGTAAATCCAGCTCCGCTAATCCTTGCATCATAAAGGCGCCAACCACTACCAAGGCCGGAGCAGTGGCTACTGAAGGAATTATCAAAATGAGCGGCGTCAGAAAAAGGGCCAGCAAGAAACAGATTGCCGTGACGATTGAAGTCAGGCCGGTACGGCCACCTGCCTCAACCCCCGCCGCGCTCTCAATGTAGCTAGTCACGGTAGAGGTGCCCAAAGTCGACCCGAACATGGCGGCACATGCGTCCGCCATAAACGCGCGTCCAACCTTTGGGAGGTTGCCCTTATCATCGAGTAAGCCCGCCCGCTTTGATACCCCGATTAACGTGCCCATATTGTCGAACAAATCGACAAACAGGATGGAAAGAACCAGCGGCACGGCGGTGAGCAAGTGCTGCCAGAAATAGCCTAGATCCAGTTTAAGAAAGCTGGGTGCTAAAGATGAGGGTAGATTAAAAATAGCTTCGGGCGGTTTAGTAATCGTTCCGTGTCCGTCCGCGGCCGGGATGAAAAGACCGACGACAGTCAAGAGCAAGATTATCAGGACGATGGAGCCGGGTAACCGTCTAGCAACCAAAATTCCGGTTAGGATAATTCCGATAATAACCAGCCATGGAGCTGGTGTACCCAGATCACCTAGAGTTAGATAAGGAGAAGCCTCTACGACTAGGGGCGCTCCATTCTTGGGAACAACGTCCAAATTGAGGACGATCAGTCCTCCATTTTCCAGGCCAATCAAGGCAATGAAGAAGCCGATGCCGGTAGTAATGGCAAGTTTCAGCTCCAAAGGAATGGCTTCTACGATTCGCTGCCGCAGACGGCTAATGGTCAAGACGAGAAAGATAAGGCCGCTATAGAAAACGAAACCCAAAGCGGCCTGCCACGGGATGCCTTTCGCCAGACAGATCGTGTAGGTGAAAAAGGCGTTCAATCCCATCCCCGGAGCCAAAGCGATTGGGTAGTTGGTGGCGAAAGCCATGACAATGGTCATGACTGCTGACGCAATCGCGGTCGCCGTGACGAGGGCGCCTTTGTCGATGCCGGTTTGAGACAGAATTAACGGATTAACCGCGAGGATATACGCCATCGCGGCAAAGGTGGTGAGCCCGGCAATTACCTCACGAGCTGGGGTAGAGCCATGTGCTTTCAGGGAGAAAACGCGTTCGAGCATGAGAAGGGAGAAGCAGATTTTATCCCAAGTTGTTTAAGCGAGTGAGGGGCGATCAGAAAAGGATAAAAAAAGAACCAAAGCGGCAAATGATGGACAATTGTGCATTATTCTGAACAAAGCAGAGTCTATCCGACAGAAAATTGTTCTACTATCTGAGCACCTGGTTGTCCGGTGTGGCAGGTCACTTGGCTCAACTTGCTGTTAGTGTCTGGCCTATTTGGGGGAGGCAAGCCCCAAAGGCCGGCAACTCCGGTTCTCTACCCCGAAGGGGTAAAGGACTAAGCCTGGGGTTTTAACCCCAGGTATACCAAAAAAAAGCCCCGCCCTGAAGGGGCGGTAGATCGTGCGTGTCAGTCCCAAATGTAACGCTCGTCAAAGCGCATTCTGTGCTTCTTAAGGAGTGTTCTGATTTCTTCTTGGAACATCATTTTCCGGTGGTGGATCTCCTGATCGACGATATAGGCGGTGACGGCATCTTTGCTTGATTCACTGACAGAAAAAGCGCCGTAGCCGGTTTGCCAACCGAAATCGCCGTGACCTTTTCCCTCATCACTTTTGTGGAGCTCGTTTTCAGGCGTTTAACGAGGTCCGCCAGCGGGATTGTCCGGGCGAGGCTAAAGAGCAGGTGGACGTGGTCGGCAACGCCACCCACCTGAACGGGCTCGCAATCCAGGCCACGCAAAGTGGCAGTTAGATAGGCGTGCACCGCTAATCGGAGGTCTGAGGACTGGAGAAAGGCGACGCGGTTCTTGGTCGAAAACACAAGGTGAATCAGGAGGCGCGCGAGGGTGTTCCTGGGGTTAAAACCCCAGGCTTAGTCCTTTTACCCCTTCGGGGTTCAGATGCATTCCCGTGGCACCAAAACCCGTAGTTCTATCGATTCGGGGTAGAGGCTTGAATGCCGTGCGTGGTCGTGTTCTTAATACCTCACTCTGACCATGAATAGCTTCAGAAATTTGCTGTTCTCTTTCCTGCTCATCTCTTCACTCAATTTGGCTGCTCCCGGGGAAGCCGCGGACTTTGAGAGTCGATTCCAAGAAATCGTTCAAAACGCGACCAACGAACAGCTTTACCGCTTTCTGTATGTTTTGCCGAAAGGCGGAGACTTGCACAATCATCAGGATGGCGCCAATTGGCCAGACTGGTGGTACCAGGTCGCAACCGATTCCACGAAGACGCACGGAGACACGTTCTATACTTTAACCAAGATAGCCTCGCCAAATCCAAGCGGCGCAGCCCCTCTGTTTTTCACGACGATTCCTAAATGGCAGTATGATCGTTTACCCGATGCGGAGAAGGCCCAATACCAAGCATTGAGCTCTTTGGATGCTGCTACCAAAGCGAAGTGGCTGGCATCACTGTGGCTTGGCCAGCCAGGCGACGGCCGCGAGAAATTCTTCGAGCAAATTTGGCCCCGCCTGGGCGGCTTGGTCCGAAATCCATATGTATCCAGCGAATTGCTAGTCGAGAGCATGAGGCATTTCGGCGAAGAGGGAGTTCGCTACATCGAAACACAAAATCTGGTCTTTGGTCTGGGATCGCTCTTTGAATACAAGGACCAAGACGGAAAGGCGCTCTCATTAGATCAAGTGGCAGATATTTATCGTAACCGGTTGCAACAGCCGGACGCTGTGGCCACCGGCGTCACCGTGCGATTTCAAGCCGTCGTGATCCGCTTCGCACCGACCGCCGAAGACGGAGTGGAAGATGCCTACGCATTTGTTAATCGACACCGGGATCTTTGGGTCGGTATCAACATGGCTGGGCGTGAGGATAATGAAAAAGGGTTTCCAGCTCGCTTTCTATCCGTTTATCGGAAGATGGAAGGCAAATATCCGCCGATAAGTTTATCAATTCATGCCGGCGAAAGTGACGAACCGAATCATCATGTTCGAGATACTCTTTACCTAGGCGCAAAAAGGATCGGGCACGGTGTCAACTTGCTAACGGACCCAGATACCATGCTGCATATGCGAGAAGATAAAGATCTGGTCGAGATCAATTTGATCAGTAATCAATTGCTCGGATATGTGCCAAAATTCGCTGATCATCCATTTCCCCGATACCTCCGGTTCGGTATACCGGTTTGCTTAAATACCGACGATCGGGGGATGTGGGGTTCAACGATGACGGATGAATATTATGTGGCCGTCAAAAACTTCAATCTTTCCTGGGAAGAAATAGTTCAGCTCGGAAGAAATAGTTTGGAATATAGTTTTGTCCAACCCGATCAAAAGCAGCGGCTGTTAGACGCCTATAATCAGGCCGTGAAAGAATTCGAACAGAAGTACAGCGGCGATTGGCAGACGTTGTTAGCAGCAGTGAATGCGACCGGAAGCCCTTATGCGGAGCGGGAGTTTGGGATTAAGTTGCCGCTACCCGGAATGTGAGAGGTGAGACGTGAGAAGTGAGAGGTGATTGGTGGCGTAAGGCTTTCAGCCGCGACGTGGCGTGCGTGGAGGGGAGCCGCTTTTCAGGCGCGCTAATTTTGATAGCACGCTCTCGGAGCCCAGGGTTGGCCGGGTCTTACGATGTGACAAGCAAGCGGCTCCCGGGAACGTCTGGTGATGCCGCTAGCACCACGGCTTGAATCAAAAAGACGGCATAGTAATGACAATTCACGTCGTGGGTCGTTTCCGGGAGCCGCCTGCTAAACAACAACGCGGAATAATGACGCTTATTTGTGCGACCAAGCCAGGTTACGGACGACGTGCAAAAGCGGCCCCCCTCCAACGCGCGCCGCTGCGCGGCTGAAAGCTTGTGGGCGAGCACCGTTCACCACTCACTTCTCACTTCAGAGGTTCCCGCGTCTGGCTTGCTCTCGTTCCAACGCTTCGAACAACGCTTTGAAATTGCCCGCTCCGAACCCTTTGCTGCCGTGGCGGCGGATAACTTCGTAAAATACCGTGGGCCGATCCTGAACGGGCTGGCTGAAAATCTGGAGCAGATATCCTTCGTCATCCCGATCGACAAGGATGCCACGCCGGCCTAACTCGCGATAGTCTTCTTCAATCTCGCCAATTCGTGACGGTAGATCTTCGTAGTAAGTCTCCGGCACCCGCAGAAAGTCCACTCCTGCCGTGCGCAAAGCGTCGACCGTGGCGATGATATCTTTCGTTGCTAATGCGATATGCTGAACCCCGGGTCCACCGTAATGAATCAGATATTCTTCGATTTGACTGCGGCGCTTCCCTTCCGCCGGTTCATTGATCGGGAACTTAATGCGCCCGGAACCGTTCTGCATGACCTTGCTCATCAACGCTGAGTAGTCAGTGCTAATATCCTTGTCACTGAAATGGGTTAATTGGCTAAAGCCAAGGACGTCGCGATAGAAAGCGACCCAATGATTCATCTGCCCCAATTCGACATTCCCGACGATGTGGTCGATCGCTACAATTCCAGTCTCCGGGGCAGGCGGAGGATTTTGGATTTCTTTGAAGCCCGGGAAGATACCGCGATAGTTTTGACGCTCAATAAAACTGTGCACCGTGTCTCCATAAGTGGCGATCGAGGCTCGCACGAATCGTCCGCTACCATCTTCGAATTCTTGTGGTTCTTGTGCACTCTTAGCCCCTCTGCGCAAAGCCTCTTCATAGGCAGCGCGGGCATCGGAGACTCTTAAAGCAATATCGCGAACTCCATCTCCGTGAAGCGCGATGTGCCGCGAGACTTCCGGCGCGGACTCAGGACCAAGCGGCGAGGTCAAGAGAAAGTAAACCTGACCTTTCCGTAACAACCACGACGCCCGATCCCGCACGCCGGTCTCCAGACCGGAATAGGCAACTGGAACCAAGCCAAGGGCAGTACGGTAGTAGTGAGCGGCTTGCCGAGCATTCGATACGTAGAACTCGACGTAATCAATTCCGTGAAAATCGAGTGGATCTGAACTCATAAAGGAGGCTTTCTTTAGTGAAACGATGCGTAACTCCCAGACGCATCATAGAGGGTGATATTGAGGCTACCATTAAGTCCGGGGTGAGACAACGGAAAGGGATGGAGCAACATTGGTAGGGCGAGGCTCCTGAAAGACCGGACAATGAGATCAAGGAACCGGAGGACTCGCCGCAGTTACGTTTATTGTGCCAAAAGACGCGCCGAGCCGTGGGCACACGCTAGG